>JBPCKZ010000158.1:0-18986 GCA_051003795.1 Bryobacteraceae bacterium
GGTTCCGGGTGGTTGCGCTTTTCTCTCGTCTTCCCTTCTCCCTCCCCCCCCCCCCCCCCCCCCCCCCCCCCCCCCCCCCCCCACTACGGGAAATGACATAAATGTTGCAAATTATCTCGGTCTTACTTGAAAACAAACCCGGAGCCTTGCTGCGGGTCACCGGCCTGCTCTCCGCGCGCGGTTACAACATCGAGAGCTTAACGGTGGCGCGCACGGTCGACCCGGAGCTGTCCCGCATGACGATTATCGTCGATGTGGACGATAAGCTGCGCGCGCAGGTCATCAAGCAGATGAATAAGCTGATCAACGTGCTGCAAGCCGCGGATCTCACCGATTCGGCGGCGGTCTGCCGCGAAATGGTGCTGCTGCGCGTCCGTTCGCCGCAGGAATCGCGGGCCGCGGTCCTGAAAGAGGCCGAAATTTTCGGCGCGCGCGTGGTCGATTCTTCAACCGGCGGCTTCGCGCTCGAAGTCACCGGCGAATCTGAAAAGCTCGACGAATTCATCGGCGTCATGCAAAGTTATGGCGATATCGAAGTTACCCGCTCGGGTGGCGTGGCGGTCTCGCTCGAAATCAAAAAATTGCGCCTGCAACCTCCAGTGTTGACGCGGGCGGGCGCCAAATTAGAAGAGGTGGAACTCAATGGCTAGACGGTTTTACGAAAAAGACGGCGATCTCGCCCTATTGAAAGGCCGCACCGTGGCCATTATCGGCTATGGCAGCCAGGGGCATGCCCATGCGCTGAACCTGCGCGATTCCGGCGTGGACGTGGTCGTCGGACTCTATGGGGGGAGCAAATCGTGGAAGAAGGCCGAGGCGGCCGGGCTCAAGGTGACGACCACGAGCGATGCGGCGAAAGCCGCCCGGATCGTGATGATTCTGGTTTCCGATCATCTTCAGGCGGACCTTTATAATCGCGAAATCGCGCCGCACATGACGCCCGGCAAAACGCTGATGTTCGCGCACGGGTTCAATATCCATTTCAAGCAAATCGCGCCGCCGGACGGGGTGGACGTATCGATGGTCGCGCCGAAAGCGCCGGGCCATCGGGTGCGCGAGTTGTTTACCGAAGGCGTGGGGGTGCCGGCACTGGTGGCGGTCGCGCAGAATGCCACGGGCCACGCGCTCGAGGACGCTCTGGCGTACGCGATGGCGCTCGGCTGCTTGAAAGCCGGCGTAATTGAAACCGATTTCCGCGAGGAGACCGAGAGCGATCTGTTCGGCGAGCAGGCCGTGCTCTGCGGGGGCGTGAGCGAGTTGATTCGCGCCGGCTTCGAGACGCTGGTGGAAGCCGGGTACGCGCCCGAGATCGCTTATTTCGAGTGCCTGCATGAGTTGAAGCTGATTGTCGATCTGATTCAGGAAGGCGGACTCGGTTATATGCGCTTTTCGGTTTCGGATACGGCGGAATATGGCGATTATACGCGCGGCAAGCGGATCGTGAACGACGCTACTCGCGCTGAAATGCGAAAGATCCTGAAGGAAGTGCAGGACGGGGATTTCGCGCGGCAGTGGATTGAAGAAAACCGGAGCGGGCGGCACAAGTTTTTGGCGATGCGCGAAGAAGCGCGCAACCAGCCGGTCGAGCAGGTAGGGCGGAGTCTACGCGAGATGATGACGTTTTTGAAGAAACGGAAAGAGGCCGGCGTGCCGGAAGAGCAACCGGCCATGGCTGCCAAGATCTAGGATTTGCGGCACTCATTATGAAAATTTCCACGTTCGATACCACGCTGCGGGATGGCACGCAGGGCGAAGCCGTCTCGTTCTCGGTCGACGACAAGCTGCTCATCGCGCGGAAGCTCGACGAACTCGGTATCGACTACATCGAGGGCGGCTGGCCCGGCTCCAATCCCAAAGATAAGGAATTCTTCGCGCGCGCCAAAAGCCTGAAGCTGAATCACGCGCGGATGACGGCGTTCGGTTCCACGCGCTTCGCCAAGAATCCCGTGCATGAAGACCGGAGCGTGCTCGCGATTCTCGATTCGGAAACGCCCACCGTTTCGATTTTCGGCAAGAGCTGGGACCTGCATACCAGCCGCGCCCTGGGCGTGACGGAGGAAGAAAATCAAGCGCTGATTTACGAGACGGTGCGGTTCCTGAAGGATCACGGCAAAGAAGTGATTTACGACGCCGAACATTTCTTCGACGGCTATAACGCCAATCCCGATTTTGCCTTGCGCACGCTGGACGCGGCGCAGCGGGCGGGCGCCGATATCCTCTGCCTCTGCGACACCAACGGCGGAACGCTTACGGGACGTCTGACGGAAATCGTCTCCGAGGTTCGCAAACGCTTTGACGGCGTGCTCGGCATCCATCCGCATAACGATTCGGACGTTGCCGTGGCCAATGCAATCGCCGCGGTCGAGCAGGGCGTCACGCACGTGCAGGGTTGCATGAACGGCTACGGCGAGCGTTGCGGCAACGCCAACCTGGCATCGATTATCGCGAATCTCGAACTGAAGCTGGGGCAGACGACTATTGGACCGGAGAAGTTAACCGATCTCACCGCCGCGTGCCGCTTTATCGCGGAGTTGGCGAATCTGCCGCTGCGGCGCGATCAGTCGTTCGTGGGCCACAGCGCATTCGCTCACAAGGGCGGCATTCACGTGAGCGCCGTTTTGAAAGATTCGGCGACTTATGAGCACATCGTACCGGCGCAGGTGGGGAACCGGCAGCGGGTGTTGGTCAGCGATCTGTCTGGCCGTAGTAACGTGCTTTATAAGTTGAAGCAGCACGGCTTGTCCGACCGGTTGAGCGAGGATGCGCGGCGCGAACTGCTCGAACGGATCAAAGAGATGGAATATCAAGGCTATGAGCTTGAGGCCGCGGAAGGCACGTTCGAGCTGCTCGTGCGCGAAGCGCTCTCGCCGAATGTTCATTTCTTCGATGTAGAGGGCTATGAGGTCAATACGAAATCCGGGATCGGCGGAGTCACCCGTTCGACCGCGACTGTCAACCTGACCTCGCAGGATGGGGTGCACTCGGCAACGGCGTCGGGGCATGGGCCGGTGCATGCGCTCGATTTGTGTTTGCGCAAGTGCCTGTCTTCTTCCTATCCGCAGATTGCGGATGTCCGGTTGACCGACTACAAGGTTCGGGTGCTCGATTCGAAGAAGGGCACGGCGGCGAAAGTGCGGGTGCTGGTGGAATGGTCGGATCACCGCAAGAGCTGGTCGACGGTTGGCGTTTCGGACGACGTGATCGAGGCGAGCTGGAACGCGCTCGTGGACGCGATCCGGCTGGAACTGATGCGGCTGACGGAGAAAGACGATTCGATCGAGAAGGCGGTGGAAGAAAACTGCTGGGGCGTGTAGCGCCTATGAAGATACGCAGTTGGATCCTGATCTGCGCCACGACGGCAATGGCGCAAACGGCGTCACGAGCAGTGGTTGCCGTCGACGGCTTCCATAACAACGAGAGCAAGATGCCGGACCATTACCGCTGGGACGGCACGCGGCCCGGCGGCTTCTCGGAATTCGGCAAGCTCCTGCAATCGCTCGGCGCGGAACTTCGCACGGTAACGGAGCGGGTGACGCCCGCAACCCTGTCGGGCATCGACGTCTTCATCATCGTCGATCCGGACACTCCGGCCGAAACGGAAGACCCCAAGTACATCGAACCCGCTGAAATAAACGCTATCGAGCAGTGGGTGAAGCAAGGCGGCCGCCTGGTGCTGCTCGGCAATGACAAGGGCAATGCCGAGTTTGAGCACTTCAACCGACTCGCCGCACGCTTTGGGATCGAGTTTCTGGAAACGACTTATCCCAAGGTCGCTGGAAAAGGAATACTGGTAACCACCGGATCGAACCCGATTTTTGAAAACGGGTTATCGCTCTACTTGGTGGAGATCGCGCCGCTCAAGCTCTCAAACGGCGCGGAATCGATCCTGACGGACAAGGGCACGCCGATCATGGCTCTATCGCGCGCCGGCAAAGGCGAAGCGTTCGCGCTCGGCGATCCATGGGTCTACAACGAATACGTCGATCGCAAAGACAATCGGCAAATTGCCACGAACCTATTCCGCATGTTGCTCAAGAAATAAATCACGACACCGTTTGCGCGTGATTCAGGGCCGCAACCAGAGAAACGCCGCCCAGGATGTTGCCAATCAGCGCCGGGATAATGTAACCGAGCACCACATGTTGCGGAGATGCCGCGCCCGTGGTCGCGAGAAACAACACCTCGATCGATCCGGCGATGACGTGGGTGAAGCCGCCGATTCCGATTACCCACGTGAGCGCCACGATCACGAAAAACCGCGCCGTCTCGGCGAAGGGCAATACCCAGACCAGCAGGGCGATCAGCCACCCGGCGAAGATTCCGCGCAATAAGACCAACCCAAAGCCGAGGACCAGCGATTCTTTTCCGATCTCGTCAAAGGCTTTTTGCACGCCGCGGTCGAAGGCGGGCGTATTCCCCAGTACCCATGCGATCGCAAGCGCGCCGATCAAATTGGAAATCAGGACTACGGCCCACAGCCTGGCCACGGTCATGAAGGTTGCCAGGTCGCGCCGGTGCAGAAGCGGAAGAATCGGCGTTAGCGTATTTTCAGTGAACAATTGCTGCCGCCCGAGGATCACGATTACGAATCCAGTGCTGTAGCCGAACTTCGCGATAAGCGGCCGCCACGGGACATCCGGAATTTTCGATCGCAGGACAGCTTCGCCGATGAGGGAAAACCCCATGGAAAGCCCCGCGGCCAAGCCGGACCAGGCCAGAGCCGAAGGCGTCCGCCTGAGTTCTTCTTCGCCCTCCCGGCGAACTGCCTCATGGACGACGCGAACCGTCACCGAGCTCTTCGCTTCGGCTTCCTCCAGTTCGGGCTTGGTGAGTTCCAGATTGTTTTCGGGCACGGCCATAAGCTTACTGCATGAGACATTCCGCATGATACATTCGAACTTGTGTTTACGCGCGTGGTCTGGATCGTGCTCGATAGCGTGGGCATCGGCGCGATGCCGGATGCGGCCGAGTATGGCGACACGGGCAGCGACACGCTTGGAAATATCGACCGCCAACGCGGTCTGCGTCTTCCCAATCTGGAACGCCTCGGCTTGGGTAATCTCAAGAAGCTGGCAACGGTTCCCGCGGCGGATTTCCCGGCCGCGTCGTTCGGACGTTGCATGTTAGCCTCCCCCGGCAAGGACACGACCACGGGGCATTGGGAAATGGTTGGCATCCATCTCCCGAAGCCGCTTCCATTGTTCCCGAACGGCTTTCCAAAGGAAGCCATGGATACGTTCGAGCGCCGTATCGGACGCAAGACGCTTGGCAACAACGCGGCATCGGGAACGGAAATTATCGCAGAACTCGGCGCGGAGCACATGCGCACCGGTTCGCCGATCGTCTACACTTCGGCCGACAGCGTGTTTCAAATTGCGGCGCACGAAGCGGTGATTCCGGTTGGCGAACTATACCGCATCTGCGAGGTCGCGCGCGAAATTTTGCGCGGACCGCTCGAAGTGGGCCGCGTAATTGCCCGCCCTTTCACCGGAGCGCCCGGCTCGTTTACGCGTACCGCCAACCGGCACGATTACGCGTTAGCGCCGCCCCCAGGCATGCTTCTCGACAAACTCGCCGGGCGCGGCGTGCGCGTGTACGGCATCGGCAAAATCTTCGATGTGTTTCTGGGCCGCGGCATCCGCGATCAAGTCAAAACGAAAAACAACGCCGACGGAATGGCGAAGACCCTGGAAGCCTTAAACCAAGTGAACGGCGGACTCATATTCATTAATCTGGTGGATTTCGATCAGCAATATGGGCATCGCAACGACGTCGAAGGCTACGCGGCGGCGCTCGAAGAGTTCGACTCCTGGCTGCCGCGTTTATTCGAAAAACTGAAGCCGGGCGACCTGGTTCTGATCACGGCCGATCACGGTTGCGACCCCACCACGCCTTCGACCGATCACAGCCGCGAATACGTGCCCTTAATCGCCCATGGACCACGCGTTCGTGCGGCGATGGATTTGGGAACGCGCGCCACGCTCTCGGATTTAGGCCAGACAGTGGCTGAAATCTTTTCGACGCGCATCGAAAAAGGAACCAGTTTTTTGCCATCGATATCATGAGAAAACCCGTTATGGCGGGCAATTGGAAAATGTACAAGACGCCCGCCGAAACGCGCGTGTTTTTCGACAAATTCAAGCCGCTTGTGGCCGAATGCACGCACTGTGAAATCGTAATCTGTCCGCCCTTCCCGAATCTCCCGGCCGCCGTGGACGAAACCCGCGGAAGCGGTATCCGGATTGGGGCGCAGAATCTTTATTGGGGCAGGGAAGGCGCGGTTACCGGCGAAGTTTCCGGCCACATGCTCCATGCCGTGGGCTGCACGCACGTAATCGTCGCGCACAGCGAGCGCCGCCAGTATTTCGGCGAAACCGAGGCGGACGTTCTCAAGAAAACGGTCGCGGCCCTGGACGCGAAGCTGACGCCCATTGTGTGCGTTGGCGAGCGTCTGGAAGAGCGGGATTCCAATTTGACCGAGGCCGTGCTGGTCCAGCAATTTCAGGGCGGCATTGCGGGTTTGACGCCGGAAGAATTCGCCCGAATTATCATCGCCTATGAACCCGTTTGGGCCATCGGGACGGGCAAGACGGCCACGCCCGGAATTGCGGCCGATGCGCATCGCGCGATTCGCGCGGAGGCTCGCGCGCGCTTCGGCGAGGCGGCCGCAAATGCCGTGCGTATCCTCTACGGCGGAAGCGTCAAGCCCGATAACGCGGCCAGCTTGATGGCTCAACCCGAAATTGACGGCGCCTTGGTGGGAGGAGCAAGTCTTGATCCTGTGTCGTTTTCTTCCATCGTTAATTTTTAACGCGGCCTCCAGCGTAGCCTGCGCCTTTGGCGCGACGAAATCCTTCGACGTGGTGGTGTACGGCGGCACGGCGGGAGGCGTCGCGACTGCCGTGGCCGCGGCTCGCGAGGGAGCGCGCGTCGCGCTGCTCGAACCGGGTAGGCATTTGGGCGGAATGGTTTCGGGCGGCCTCGGGTGGACCGATTACGGCAAGAAAGAAGCGATTGGCGGCATCTCGCTTGAGTTCTTCGAGCGCGTCGGCCGCCATTACCACGAGCCGGTCACCTGGCATTTCGAGCCGCATGTTGCCGAGCGGGTCTTCGACGAGATGGTGAAAGAATCCGGCGTGCGGCTTTTCCTGGAGCGGCGGCTCCGGGAAAGCGGCGGCGTTCGCAAGCGCGGAACGTCGATCCGCGAGATCGTCATGGAAAAGGGCGATGTCTTTCGAGCCAAAATCTTCGCCGATTGCACCTATGAGGGCGACCTGATGGCGCAAGCCAAGGTTTCGTTTACGTGGGGCCGCGAGTCTTCGGCGCAATACGGCGAATCCCTGGCGGGCGTGCGCGGCCGCACGCCCTATCATCAGTTCACGGTGCGTGTTTCGCCGTTCGATAAAGCTGGAAAGCTGCTGCCCGAGGTGGACCCCGCCGGACCGAAAGGCGAGGTCGGCGCGGCCGACCGCAAGGTTCAGGCGTACAATTTCCGGCTTTGTCTCACGGATGTGAAGGCGAATCGGGTCGCGTTCGAACGGCCCAAGAATTACAGCGCGGGACGGTATGAGCTGTTGGCGCGCATGCTCGAAGCGATGGTTGAAAAGGATGGCCGCGTTCCGGCGCTCGATAAACTCATGAAGCCCGACCGTCTTCCCAACGGCAAGACCGATGTGAATAACAACGGTGCGTTTTCGACGGACTACATCGGAAAAAGCTGGGCCTATCCGAACGCTTCTTACGCGCAAAGGGAACAAATTCGGCAGGATCACAAGGAATACATTGCGGGGTTTCTCTACTTCCTCGCGAACGAACCGCTCGTGCCCGCCGATTTGCGGGTGGAGATGAACAAGTGGGGATTGGCGCGCGACGAATTCGCCGATACCGCGAACTGGCCTCGCCAACTCTACGTGCGCGAAGCGAGGCGCATGACGGGTCCGTTCGTCATGACGCAAAAAGACATTCAGACGGACCTGACGAAGGACGATCCGATCGGCATGGGATCGTACAACAGCGATTCTCATAATGTGCAGCGAGTGGCGACCGCGGATGGTGCGGTCGAGAACGAGGGTGATATGCAGGTGCCCGTGACGCCTTACCAGATTCCATACCGCGTACTGCTGCCGAAACGCGAGGAGGCGGTTAATTTGCTGGTGCCCGTGTGCTTTTCCGCCAGTCATGTGGCGTATTCGACGGTGCGGATGGAGCCGCAATACATGATCCTCGGCGAGGCGGCGGGAAGAGCGGCGAAGATGGCCATCGATAAAGATTGCGCGGTTCAGGATGTGGACACGAAGGCGCTTACGGCAAAGCTGGTGGCAAACAAAGCCAGAATGTCGTACGGCAAAACGAGATACTAAGAAAATGCAAACGCGAACCCTCCAGCACACCGATCTGACGGTATCCCGCGCCTGTTTTGGCTCCATGACATTTGGCTCGCAGGTGGATGAAGCCGCGGCCCGGCGGATCGTCGATTATTGTTTCGATGCGGGAATCAACTTCATCGACACGGCGAACGTTTACAACAAAGGCGCGTCCGAAACCATCGTCGGGAAGTGCCTGAAGGGACGGCGGGACAAAGTCGTGCTGGCAAGCAAAGTCCGCGGAAAGATGGGCGACGGGCCGGATGAGAGCGGCCTTTCGCGGAAAGCCATCCTGAAGAACATCGAGGACAGCTTGCGCCGCCTCGACACCGATTTTCTCGATGTCTACTACCTGCACCAGCCCGATTACGACGTACCCATCGACGAATCGCTCGAAGCCATGGAGCAACTCGTGAAGCAGGGCAAGGTCCGGTATCCCGCAAGCTCAAACTACAGCGGCTGGCAGGTTACGCAAATGCTCTGGCTGGCGGAGAAACATCATCGCAAAGCGGCGTGGATCACTCAACCGATGTACAACCTGCTCGCGCGCGGCATCGAGCAGGAATATCTTCCGATGACGCGCGAGTTGGGCGTTTCAACCTGTGTCTACAATCCGCTTGCGGGCGGAATGCTGACCGGAAAACAGAAGCGCGACGCCCCGAAAAGCGGGACGCGGTTCGACAATAACCAGATGTATTTGGACCGGTATTGGCATCCGGCTTATTTCGACGCGGTGGACGAGCTTAAGAAAGTTGCCGAGGCGGCGGGTCGATCGATGGCGAGCCTGGCGCTGAACTGGTTGCTGCACCATGCGCCGATCGACTGCGTGATTCTGGGGGCTTCGCGGCTCGAACAGTTGCAGCAGAATGTCAAGACGATGGACGACGGCCCGCTGTCTCCCGAAACGCTGGCCGCCTGCGATGCCGTCTGGAATAAGCTGCGAGGCGTTACGCCGAAGTACAACCGGTAATCGTAACCGGCGTCCCGGCGCGTCCGTCCATTTAGTTATCATCGGAATCGGACGGACTCCCCGCATGAAAATCCGGCATAAACTGTTTATTTTTTCAATTTCCACGTTTCTGGTCCTGGCAGTTTTACTGCAAGGGCAGGAAGGCCCCAAGAGAGACGGCAGCGAAACCGTAGCCAAGCCTCGCAAGAAAGACGCCGGGGCGGGCGATTCGGACCTGCCGAAGATCCCTTCCAAGCTCTCGAACAAAGCGAAAGGCGATATTGAGGAAGGTCCCAATTTCAAGGTTGAATCGAACGTGGTCAACCTGGACGTCGCCGTTTTGGACAACAAGGGGCATTTCATTCCCGGCATCCCGAAGGGCAACTTCCGCGTCCTCGAAGACAACGTGCCGCAGCACGTTACGAACTTTTCGCTGGGCGAAGGGCCGATGACGGTTTGCATGGTAATCGAGTTCAGCAACTTGTTCCAGCAATATTGGGGTGAAACTTGGTATCAGACTCTCACGGCGGCATACGGCTTTATCGATACGCTGAAACCCGAAGATTACGTGGCGGTGGTGGCTTACGACATGCGGCCCGAGATTTTGTCCGACTTCTCGACCGACCGCCGGAAAGCGCAGGAAGCCATGCAGCGGTTGCGCATCGCGGCCTTTTCCGAATCGAACATGTTCGACGCGCTGGTCGAAACGGAAGACCGCATGAAGGATATCGAGGGACGCAAGGCCATCGTTCTGATCGCCTCGGGAATCGACACGTTCAGCAAACTTACCTTCGATAAGACTCGCAAGGCGCTGCAAAACGACGCGGTGCCGATCTATGCGATCGGCTTGATGCAGACCATCCGCGAGCTGGCGGACGCCCGCGGCGGCATGGGACCGATCGCGCGAATGGATTTCCTACAAGCCGACAACCAGATGCGCACGTTCTCGAAAGAAACCGGCGGAATGTCGTTTTTTCCGCGGTTCTACGGCGAATTTCCGAGCATCTTCCAGGCGGTTGCGCAGTCCCTTCGCAATCAGTACTCGATCGGCTACCAACCCTCGAATGGCGCTAAAGACGGCAAGTACCGGAAGATCAAAGTCGAGCTTGTGAATCCGGCGACCAACGAACCGCTGCGCGTCACCGATCAAAAGGGCAAGCCGGTCAAGTATCAAATCATGACGAAGGCTGGCTATAACGCGCCTCGCGAGGTGGAGTAGCTCGAAGAATCCGGGAAGTCAAGAACTGGATTTGGTTGCTTTTGAATTCGATGCAAATTGGTTGACAGTTCCGTGACGCTCCTGTTACTCTCGCTCGGTCCATGAGAAAAACGGCGAGCGTCCCGGTAAACGGAAATTTAACAATTCTTCTGGTTGACGATAATGCGCACGGGATGATCGCCCGCCGGAAGGTTCTGGAAGAACAGGGGTATCGAATCCAAACCGCATCGAATGGAGAAGAGGCTTTGCAGTTGTTCGCGCGGCATCGTTTCGATCTGATGGTCACGGATTTCAAGATGCCGGGCATCGATGGCGTGGAGTTGATTGCGCGGCTGCGGGCGTTGAAAGTCGAAGCGCCGTTTATTGTGCTTTCCGGCTTCGTCGAGCCTTTGGGAATGACGGAAGAGTCGACGGGCGCCGATGTGGTCCTATCGAAAAGCGCCGGAGAAGCGGGGCACTTGGTTCGCGCGGTGAAACGCCTGTTTGCGCGCGGGGCGCGCAAGCCGCCGAAAGCGGAAAAACGCCGGGAATCCGTGTACGTGGCGAAAAGCGTTTAGCTCTTGGCACGCTTATCGGCGTTTCTGCTGGCTTTTTTTGCGCTCGCCGTACCGTCGCTAACGCCGGCGGCTCGCAAGGTTCCCGCTCGGAAGATCGCGGCTCGGAAGGTCGCGGCTCGGACCACGAGCGCCGACGAGCGGATTGCCGCCCGCTGGATGAAATCCATGACGCTGCACGACGAGGTCGCGCAGCTTGTCGTCATCCCCTTCAGCGGCCGCATGCTTAACCCCCGTTCGCGCGAATTCCGGAATTACGTGCGGCTGGCCGGCAGAGTCGGCGTGGGCGGACTGATCCTCGTCAACGTTCACAACGGCCGCATCATGCCGCACGCAGAGCCGCTGGCCGTCGCTTCCTTTTTGAACAAAATTCAGAACGCCGCCAAGATCCCGCTCTTGGTTTCAGGCGATTTCGAGCGCGGAGCTTCCATGCGCGTCGATGCCACGACCATGTTTCCTCATGCCATGGCGTTTACGGCGGGGCGCGATCTCTCGGCCGCCCGGTATGAAGGCGAGGTGACCGCGCGCGAAGCCCGCGCGCTCGGCGTTCATTGGGTATTTTTCCCCGTCGCCGACGTGAACAACAACCCCGATAATCCCATCATCAACATCCGTTCGTACGGCGAGAACCCGCAAGACGTGGCCGCTTACGACTGCGCCTTTATCGAAGGCGCGCACTCCGACCCGTCGAACCTGGTGCTCACGACGGCGAAACATTTCCCCGGCCACGGGGATACCGCGACGGATTCCCACATGAACATGGCCACGATTACAGCCGACCGGAAGCGCCTCTCGGAAGTGGAATTCGTCCCGTTTCGCGCCGCCATAGAAAAAGGCGTCGACGCGGTGATGACCGCGCACATTGCCGTCCCCGCGCTTGAGGAGGCCGATGTTCCCGCCACGCTCTCGCCCGTGCTGTTAACCAAAGTGCTGCGCGAAGAGCTCGGGTTCCGCGGGATCATCGTGACCGATGCGCTCGAGATGCACGGCATCGCCGATGGGTTCAGCGTGGCCGACGCGGCCGTGCGGTCGATCGAAGCCGGCGCGGATGTTCTGCTGATGCCGCCCGATCCGGAGGTCGCGATCAACGCCGTCGTCGCCGCCGTTCATAGCGGACGGATTACGCGGAAGCGAATCGAGCGGAGCGTCATGCGAGTATTGTCGGCCAAAGCCAAATTGGGCCTGGCCAAAAAGCGGCTCGTGGATCTCGACGCGGTGGATGGCATCCTCAACTCTCCCGAATCGAATGCGCGCGCGCAGCGGATCGCCGACCGGGCGGTCACCTTGGTGAAGAACAAGGCGGAGGCGGTGCCTCTGCGCGATCCATCGAAAACCTGTTTCCTGATCCTGACCGAACCGCAGGCTACGGTCGCGGGCCAGGCGTTCGCTCAAGAGGTTCGCCGGCGCACGGCCGCGCCGGTCGGGTTTGCCGATAGCTCGATGCCGGATGTCGAATTGGACCAAGCGGCCCGGCAGACATCCGCCTGCGAAGCGGTCGTGGTGGCGGCCTTCGCGTCCGTGGCCGCCTACAGGGGCGATGTCGCGCTCGGAGGCGGCTTCCCGGCGCTGCTCACCAAGCTCATTGCAACCGATAAGCCGATGATTCTTGTGGCCTTGGGCAACCCATATCTGCTGCGAAACTTTCCCGGCGTGAGCGCGTATCTTACGACGTACAGCACCGTGCCGCCATCGGAAATCGCCGCGGTAAAGGCGCTCTTCGGCGAAATTCCGATTGACGGAAAGCTGCCGATTACCATTCCCGATATTGCCAATTACGGGGACGGGATTCATCTGGATGCAAAGAACGCCATGGCCGCGAAGCCGTAGGCGTGCCATAATTCGCTCATGCAAATTACCTGGCTTGGGCATGGCACGTTTCAACTGGTTCTTCCTACGGGCGAAACGGTGATTCTCGACCCGTGGATCGAAGGGAATCCGGCGTATCCAGCGGGGCATGCGATTTCGAAAATTGACCTGATGCTGATTACGCACGGCCACTTCGATCATATCCACGACGCCGTTCCGCTCGCCAGGAAGTTCGAGCCGCCCGTCGTCGCGATTTATGAGATCTGCCATTGGCTCGAAAGCAAGGGCGTCGAGAACACAAAAGCGATGAATAAGGGCGGCTCGCAGAAAATCGGGCCGCTCACGATCGCGATGACCCATGCCGTTCACAGTTGCGGCATTCTGGACGACGGCAAGATCGTGTACGGCGGCGAAGCGGCGGGATTCGTTCTGACCTTTCAGGATGGCCGTACGGCTTACTTCTCCGGAGATACGAACGTGTTCACGGACATGCAGTTGATTCAGGAGATCTATCGGCCGGACCTGGCGTTTCTGCCCATTGGCGACCTGTTCACGATGAGTCCGCGCGAAGCGGCGGTGGCGTGCCGTTTGCTCAAGGTCAAAAAGGTGATTCCGATGCACTACGGAACTTTTCCGGGATTGACGGGAAGGCCGGACCAGCTTGCGGATTTGCTGCAAGGGAGTGGGACGGAAGCGTGGACGCTCGAACCGGGCAAGCCGGTGGAGTGGTAGACGGCTTTAACGGACCGCGATTACAACCGATGGCGCGAACTGACTGACATAGTTGCCGACGTAAACGGTAACCGGTACCGAATCTCCGATTGCCGTATTTTGCGGAATTTGGATATTCACCTGAGTAACACCTGCAATCAGGCCGGGAGCTTGCCCTGCGAATAGGACTGAGGCTATTGAAGTGCCGATTCTTGCGCCGACGCCTGCAATTGGTATCGGAAAAGGAGGACTGAGCGGCCCGAGAGAGCCCTCGCTAAGGAACGGATTCAGAATGCCGGTACCGGTCATATAGAGGGATATGATCGAACCGAGCTGGGCGGGATTTGACGGGGAGTTCGGCGTTCCATCCTGGTTTACGGCCGCGGCCTGTCCGCGGCCGGTCCCATCGCTGGTGAAGATGCCAGGCGCCGCAATCGCAACCGGCAGTTTCAAAAGCCCGATCGTTTCTCCCGCTTCAACATCGACAAACGTAGTCGTCTGCCCGGTAACCGCGAACGGGACTACTGCATTGATCTGGCAGTTGGAGGCGTATATGATCGGGGCTTGAATACCGTCGAACAGCACCGAGGGCTGAGATCCGAATCCGTTGCCGAAGAACATCACGATCTCTCCGGGCGCTATGTTTCCGGCAAGGGAATTCGAGGCGGCATTAACTATGGAGAAGATCTCCGGGCCGGCCGGTTGGGAGAAATCCACCTTCGCCACGGCAGCATCCGAATCACCGCCGCCATATTGAGTCTGAAATGCGTGCGGGGTGGAGAAGAACACCAGTGGCGCCTGACCGGCTGAATATAGGGCGCCGTTGCCGTCGAGCGCCAAGTACCCTCCCACCGGCGCCGTAGCGACGATTGCCGATCCGGTTGCGTTTAACACGGAAATCGCGGGACGCTGCGTACAGGGTAGCGCGGCTCCGCTGGAAATTACGGCATTCACAAATGCCTCGCCGCTTCCGTCAACGACAATGGCCCGTGCAATCTGGTTGGGACCACCGATGAAAGTCGAGTATACGAGTTTCCCCGTAGAATCGAACTTCACCACAAACGCGTCTCCGTTCAGACGCGGCATTTCGCTCCCACCACCAATAAAGACGGGCTGCAAGGTTCCAGGCGTCGTTGGAAAATCGGGAGACGTGGTGCTTCCAGCTACATAGGCCGCCCCGCTGCTATCGACCGCCACGCCGAACGCCGCATCCGGCGCGCTTCCGCCCAAGTAAGTGGAATAGAGCAGCTTGCCCCCGGTTGGATCGAGCTTCGCAACGAACGCGTCGCCGTAACGGAGCGGACCCAAATCCACCTCGCCGTGAAGCGCGGTCTGGACGGCGCCGGATGTGGTCGGAAAATCCGGTGAAACGGTCTCTCCCACGACCCAGGCACTCCCAGTTTTGTCGATAGCGATCGCGTGCGCGTCGTCCGGACCAGAGCCGCCCAGAAAGGTTGCCCAGGAAACCGCGCCCGATGTTCCGAGTTTCATTGCAAACGCGTCCGAACACGGTACCTGCAACATCTGCACCCCAGCACGCGCCCGGCAGGTTCCCGCCGCGATCTGCCGTTGATAAGCGCCGGGCGTAGCGGTAAAATCCGGACCGGCGAAACCGGCGAGGTAAACATTTCCCGCGGTATCCACGGCCATCGATTCGGGCAGAGCTGCGATGGGCGTGGTGTAGAGAATCTTCTGGCCGGAGGGGTCCAGCTTCATGACGATGAAGCCGGAACGCTGCAGTGCGAGATACATGTTCCCGCTGCCGTCCAGTCCGAAAGCGAGCGCCCGCGAATTCGCCACGCAGATAGAAAAGACAATGCCAGTCCCGATCGGATTGAATTTCGTCACGAAGGCGCAACTGTTGTTTTTGGAGGGCGTTCCCAGAGCAAGCGATGTGAGCGGAAAATCCGGTGAATTGGTCGTGCCCGCGACATAAGCGGACCCAGCGGCATCGACCGCGAGACCAGCCGCGATATCCGCGTACGATCCGCCTAGATAAGAAACGTAATCCGTTCGAGGCGGACTGGTCAACGCCACGCAGGCAACCGCCAGCACAAGAAGCAGCCCGAATCGTTTAAAGCTCACCGCAAAATCCGACAGCCGGGTTTGGCCGCGCGCAGCCGCGCGACGCCCGCATCGGTGATCTTGGTATCGTGCAGATCGAGCCACCGCAGATTCGGCAATTGCGCGAGCACGTCGATCGCTTCGTCGTCGATCTTCGACGCTTTCGCCAGACTCACATTTTCAAGCTTTCGCAACTGCGGCAAAACGGCCAAGCCCTTCGCCGAAAGCTGCGTGTCTCCGATATCGAGCGACCGCAGCTCGGAGAGCCGCCCGAGTTTCTCGAACCCCGCGTCGCCGATCTTCGTTCCCCTCAAATCCAGGTTGCGCAGTTGCGTCAGCATTCCGATGGTATCCAAACCGCTGTCCGTGACACTGGCGGCCCACATCCCGGAATCCGTTCTTTGCGCTCCGCTCACATCGAGACTCGTGAGCCCGGGCACCAACCGCAGCGAGTTCAGGCCGATATCGGAAACTTTGTTTCCACCCACGCTCAACGATTTCAAGTTGGGAAGTGAAGTCAGGTATTCGAACCCTCCATCGGTAATCAGCGCATAACCGATATCAAGGCTCTCAAGCGAGGTCAGGTTTGTCAGATGCGCGAGACCCGCATCGGTCACCTTGGTCCCGCGGAGGTTTAGATGCTGAAGGCGTTTCCAATCCTTGATCGCGGAAAGCGCGCCGTCGCCGATCTGCTCGGCGTAATAAAGGTTTAGATCCGTGACATTCTTGAGGCCCTTGAGCTGCTGGAACCCAAGATCGGTGATGCGCGTGTGGGAAAGATCGAGGCGCGCAAGGTAGGGCATCGACGCGAGCGCTTGCAGGTCCGCGTCGGTGATCCACGAAAGGCGGAGGTTGGCTTCGACGACGCGGCCCTGCTTGTCGCGCACGAGATGATCTTCATCGATGCCGCTAGCCGCGAACAGGCTGAAAGCCAGGAAAAGCGGAATCGCGCGGCGCATGGGATGGGCTAGCTATGCCTCCGGTTCGGCAGCGATGAATCCGGATCGAAAATAATTTCGCACTTCGGGAGAGAGGCCTTCAATTGCTCGAAGCCTTTTTCCGTCACCAGCGTGTGATACAGATTGAGACGTTTGAGCTGGCTCATCGCGCGCAGGGTCTCGACCCCGGCATCCGTGAAACCGGCGCTATCGGCGCTCAGGTCGGTAAGCCGCGGCAAACCTTGGCGCAACTCGATCAGGCCCTTGTCCGACACGGTCGTGTAATCGAGATTCAGCGTTTGAAGCTGCGTCAACTTGGCGAGCGAACCGACGCCCGCATCGCTAACCCGCGTGCGGCGAAGCTCCAGATGTTGAAGGCCGGTCAAAGCCGTCAGGGATTCGAGGCCCTTGTCGGTGAAGCGCCCATAATTCAGGAGCAGTTCTTTTAGCCCGGTCAGCGGCTGCAAGTTTTTCAAACCGGCGTCGCCGATATCGTCAGCCGCCAAATCCAAACGCTCGAGCCCGGTAAGCGCTTGCAGTGAAGCCAGCCCTTCATCGGTGATGTTCGTGTAGCTAACGCGTAGCGTGCGGAGCGCCTTGGCCTCCGCAAGCCGCTTCAGCCCTTCATCGGTCAGAGGCGTCCCGGCCAACTCCAGGTCTTCGACTCCGGTCAGCGCCGCTAATCCTGGGCCGCGCACCTGCGTATTGTTCAGCTTCACGACGCGCAAATGCGCCAGACCCTTTAATTTTTCGAGAGATTTGTCGGAGGTGAGCGTCTGGCTGAGATTCAGTTCCTTCAAGCTCGCCAGCTTGCCCAGATACTGCGCACCCAGCTCGCCGATCTCCGTGGTCTGGAGTTGCAGCTTCTCGATCGATGAGAGGGGCGTCAGATACTCGATCTGGGCGTCGGTGATCGGCGTTCCATTCAGCGCGACGTCGATGATGCGATCGCCGTCCATCCGCGCTTTGCCGCCCATCTTGACGATCCACTCGGCAATGTCTTTCTCTTGCGTACCCGCCGGACGACTCTGGCGTAGGGAGATGCTGGTGCTCTGGGGAGACGAGTCCTGAAAATCGACTTTGCACTTCGGGACCGCCGCGCGAAACGCATCGACGCCGCCCGCCGTGACATGCGTGTACCGAAGGTCGAGGCTCCTCAGATTCTTCAGCTTCTGTAGCTTTGCCAAACCAACGTTTCCGATCTCCGTCCTATAGAGATTCAGGTCCGTCAGGCCGGTCATTCCCGCGAGAGCGTCGAGGCCGTCGTCCGTAATGGCGGAGCCGAGAAGATTGAGCTTCTGAAGTTTAGTGAGACTGTTCAGCGCGCGCAGGCCTGGGTCGCCGATTTTCGTGCCATAGAGATCGAGCGCGATGAGTCCGGTTAGGCCGGCAATCTCCTTCACGCCATCGTCGGTAATCAGATCGTCGCGCAAAGAGAGACGCGTCAGGCGTGTCATGCCCTTGAGATACTTCAAACCGTCGTCGCGCATCGGCGTGTCGTTCAGATCGAGCGACCGGAGATTCACGAAAGCCGCAAGGCTGGGCCCTTTGATGTTCGTCTGAGCCAGCCTCATTTCCTGGATCTGCGTGAGGTCTTTGAGATAGTCGAGACCTTTGTCCTTCACGTTGATGTTAGTCAGGAAGTGGAGGCTGAAATACAGTTTTTCAAGCTTGTGAAGGTTGGCGAGAGGCTTGAGCTCGTCGTTGGCATCGAGCTTGCTGCCCGCGCCTGGATTGAAGATTGGCCCGGGTAGGAGAAGCTCGCGAAGATTGGCGAGGCCGCCGATTTCTTTCAGGTCTTTGGGGTCGATACTGGTTCCGATGAGATCGACGCCGGTGACCGTGAAATCGCCGCTGGGCAGTTCGGGAAGCTCGCGAATGGTTTGCGGGCGGCCATCGAGAAGCACTCCGCCGCCGTTGCGGACG
This sequence comes from Bryobacteraceae bacterium, assembly GCA_051003795.1. Lineage (GTDB taxonomy): Bacteria > Acidobacteriota > Terriglobia > Bryobacterales > Bryobacteraceae > JALYXS01. Next base: position 18,531 of record JBPCKZ010000158.1, read on the forward strand.
ACCCACTCAGCCGCGGAGCGATCGGATGCTACCGCTGCGGCGGCGAGGGAAAAAACGACGAACGCGGCAGCAATCGGAAGCTTCACGGCAGACTTCCATTGTACCGCCGAGAGCCTAGAAGGTCCGGCGATTGCGCGACCGTTTATCGCCGGGTAACGAGCCAGAATAGCCATGCGGAGCTGGCCAGAAAACCGAACAGCGCCTGGTATTCGCGGTTCTTCCAGTAGATTTGCGCGTTCCAGCGTGCCGGTCTTATGCCGGGTGCCGGTGCCGTCCTGAAATGCGGCCACAATGCGGGCACGTTCCGCGCATAATTCGCGTACTCGGGGAATAGGTTCCGCAAATGCTGTTCCTCGAGTTCGATTACCGGCAAATAGATCAACAGAAAGGCGGCGGCAAAAACCAGCCCTAGCCACGCGCTTCGCCCCGCGACGACCAAACCCGCCGCGACCATGA
>JBPCKZ010000159.1:0-28009 GCA_051003795.1 Bryobacteraceae bacterium
TTCAAGACGTTACTCACAGGACGGAGGGTAGCGCCCTCGCGTCAGAAGTTAACGTCCTGGACAGCGGTTTATCGTTGGCCGGTTTTGAAGTGACCCTCTATGGCCGGTTTTGGGTGACCGCCGAGGCGTTTATAACGGAATCATGAAGTGCGATTTGCACGTGCACACCATTCACTCCGGGATGTGCACCGTCCCGGTCATGCGGGCGTTGAGCCGGGAAAGCTGCTCCGCGCCCCAAGCGGTTTACGACAAACTCAAGCGGCAGGGCATGAATTTGGTCACCATCACCGATCACGATTCGATCGGCGCTCTGGAGCGGTTGCGTTCACAGCCGGATTTTTTTCTCAGCGAAGAAGTCGCTTGCCGTCTGCCCAGCGGCACCGAATTGCACATGGGCGTTTACGATATCCGCGAGCGCGACCACCATGAAATCCAAAAGCGCCGCGACGATTTCGCCTCGCTGCTCGCCTTCCTGACTGAACGAAACATTTTTTTCAGCGCTGATCACATCTTTTCGCGGTTGACGGGGCGCCGCGAACTCGCGGGTTTCGACTGTTTTGAAAATCATTTCCCCGCTTTCGAAACTCTCATCGGCTGCATGCCCGCCGCGGCGAATCGAAGGGCGGGTCTTCTGGCCGGCGAGATGAGGAAAGCGCCGATAGCCGGAAGCGACGCCCACACGCTCCGCTCGGTGGGAAGTTGCTGGACCGAAGTCGCGGGCGCGCGGAACAAGGCCGAGTTTTTCGCGGGATTGCGTCGCGGCGTGGGCCGCGTGCGCGGAGCCTCCGGCAGCTACTGGAAGCTTACCCGCGATGTCTTCGAGATCGGCGCGCGCATGATGCGGGATAATCCATATACGGCTCCAGTGGCGCTGCTGGGCGTGGCGGTACCCGCGATCACGCTCTTGAATTATTGCCTGGAGCGCGTTTTTGTCGATGTTTGGACCTCACGGCTATCCGCCCGGGCCCCGCTAGGCGGGAGGGCAGGCGTCGCAATCCCGGGAGAGGCGGCGGCGTGACTTTAGGACACGGAATGTTCCACTTCATCGCCGCGCGCGACCACAATCTGATGCTGCGGATTAACCGCTGGCCCGCCCCGCGCTGGGTGCGCTACTGGATGATCTGGGCCACTCGCGGCGGCGACGGCTGGCTCTGGTACGCCATGGGGTTGATCGTTCTTCTATTCGGGGGAGCGGATCGCTTTCCGGCGCTTGGAGCCGCGGGCTTCGGAGCGGGCGCCGGCGTCCTTCTATTTCTCGGCCTCAAGCACCTGACCGGCCGCAAGCGCCCGTGTTCCGTGCAGCCGCACTGCTGGGCGAGGCTGCTTCCTCCCGACCAATTTTCCTTTCCGTCCGGACACTCCATCACCGCCTTCGCCGTGGCAATTCCCCTGGGGCTGTTCTACCCTTCCCTGCTGCTCGGATTGTTGTTCTGCGCCTGCAGCATCGCGTTATCGCGCGTGTTGCTCGGGCTGCATTTCCTGAGCGACGTGCTTGCGGGCTGCGCCATCGGAATCGCGCTCGGCTACGGCGCGTACCATTTCGCGGCGAGCTCCTTCCTGTAGTTATGGTGTGGATATAATGCGTGTAGATGGCACGTGTCGTAATTCTTCTCGGTATTTGCGCTTTCGGCCTGACCGCGGGCAAACACGATAAAACCAAAGTCGCGCATGGATCGAACGATGCCGTCGAGATTACCGCGACGGCGTTGGCCGATAGCGAGTCCATCCAACAGGCCCTCGGCTCCGACCTCGACAATCATTACATCCTGGTGAAAGTCGAAATTGTTCCGAAGGGTGCGAAGCTTCCCGTGCATCTGGACGATTTTCTTCTTCGCACCGATAAAGACGGCGAGCGCACGACCCCGTTTGTCCCGACTCAAATGGTCGGCGACTCGGCATTGATGGTTTCGCAGACGATGGTCAACGGCAACGGCTCGCAAAACGAGCAAACCGGACCCATTTGGGGCGGAATGGGGGGCGGCATGCCGCGACGAATGGGTGGCAATGGCCAACAGATGGGGAATACCGCCGCGGTTACCGGCGCCCAGGCCAAAATGAATACTGGCTCCAAAGACAAGGGCAAGCAAGATCCCATGCTCGCCACTCTGAAGGAGAAGATGCTGCCCGAAAAGGATGCCGATGGGCCCATTTCAGGTTTGCTCTATTTTCCGATGGAGAAGCAGAGAGTGAAGGACCTCGAGCTGTTCTATACGACGCCCGCCGGAAAGATGGACCTTCGGTTCCGCTAGTTTGCGGGGGTTGTTGAACGCGTTACGTCCGGCGCTTGTCCAGCAGCTTTCTCTCGAGCGCCGCGATCAGGCGGGCGTGAATGTCCGCCGGAATAGTGCACTGCTGTTGGCCCTTATAAATCTCGATCGTCTTCTTTGTCGTGTCGCAAACTACGAAGCACTCGGGGCATTCCGCGATGTGGCGCTCCAGCTTCGCCCGGATCTCAACCGTGGTCTGCTCGTCCAGGTAATCGCTCAACTCGCCGAGAAACTGTTTACATGTAAGCAAAGGCGTCGTCTCCTTTGCGTTTGAAGAATTGCGTCAGCTTGTCGCGCAGTTGCAAACGGGCGCGCAACAAGCGGCTTTTCACGGCCGGAACCGAAAGGTCCAGCGCTTCGGCCGTCTCTTCGGTCGAAAGCTCCTCGATGTCGCGCAGTACGAATACCGTGCGATAAGAAGGCGCCAGGCTCTGCACCGCCGAATCGAGGATCACGTTCAACTCCTCGCGCGAGTATCGCTCTTCGGGGTTCTCGTCCCACGCGGCGATTTCGCGCGCGACAATGTCCTCGCCAGTGTCGATACCTTCATCGAGGGAAACGGAACGGTCGCTCTTGCGCTTCCGCAACTTCATAAGCGCTTGGTTCACGGCGATGCGAACGATCCATGTATAAAACTTCGAATTGCCTTGGAATTGATCGAGGTGCTCGTAGGCTTTCAGGAACGTTTCCTGCAGAACGTCCTCGGCGTCCTCGCGATTCTGCGTGATGTGCTGGGCCAGGCGGAAGATCTTCCCCTCATAACGCTGGATCAGGTCGTTGAAAGCTTTTTTGTCGCCAGTGCGAGCGAGAGCTAGCTCTTCCGATTCGTCCGTGGTATCGATCTGTCCGCCGCGCGCCGACATGTTCCTGGAAGTTTCATCATACACGACTCCGGGCTGCATGCCCGGCCGGGATGAATCGAATTCGCGGCTGCCGGCCATTAAGTACATGCTGCCATAGAGATGCAATTCCCAAGCGCTAAGTTGCAACGGGGGATAATATGAGCAGAGACAAATTCAAATGGAAAATAAGGTAATCAAAACCGAAGAGGAATGGAAGAAGCAGTTAACGCCGGAGCAGTTCGAAGTCGCGCGAAAAGCGGGAACCGAACCGGCCTTTACGGGCCAGTACCACGATTTGCACGATAAAGGCATCTACAAATGCGCCTGCTGCGGCAATGAGTTGTTCGATTCCGAAACGAAGTTCGAATCCGGCACCGGATGGCCTAGTTTCTGGGCGCCAATCGCCCAACACAACGTCGAAACCGGCAAGGACACCAGCCACGGGATGACGCGCAACGAGGTAAAGTGCAGCCGGTGCGAAGCGCACCTGGGGCACCTATTCGACGACGGTCCCAAACCGACGCGCCAACGCTACTGCATGAACTCCGCCGCGCTCGATTTTGAGAAGGCCTGAGTCTTAAGCTTTTTCGCGGCCGGTGCGGTTGCGGGTGGACGGGATCCGAAACGGATGTCCATTGCCGCATTGTCGGCGAACTCGATTTCCGCGCCGCGCGCGATGATGTTCGTGTAAACCGATACCGCCATCCCATAAAAGCCCAGCGCGCTGCCCACGTTGCGCGACGACTGGGCCGCCAAGGTTCCCAACAGGCCGAAACCGGAGAAGCCGCCGAGCGAACGTCCACCCGTATTGCTCTCGCCATCGTGAACGCCCCGGCGGCCCTCGTCGTTGTCCAAAGTTCTGGCCGCGATCAATACAGAAATAGCAGGCGCGATCAACCGGGTTTTCGGTTCGTCGGTTTTCACTCCGCCCTCTTCGTCCACTTTGATGGGCATTTTGCCGCCTTCGGCCGCTTCGAGCTTCGCCATAATTTTGATCGGCTCGGTGCTCGGCGTGGCGAACTGGACAGCATCGGCCGGCAGGTCTATTTTTTGAAAACTGAAACGGATCTGTCCGCCGCGATGGAACCATCGCGCGCGGTGCACCAGCGTCACGGTGCCCGTCAGACGCGAACCGGCGGGCAAAATGAGCAGGTTCGCCGCCGAGAACAGCGGTTGGGATACAACCGCTTCGAGAGGCTGCCCGAGCTTGGCGGTACCGGAATCGAGACGCGCGAGCAGCCGGGCATGGACCACGCTATCGGATGGCGGCTGGGTGCCCATCTCTTTCAGCGCATCGGTATTCACCGTAGCCGTGCCGAACGCGAGCGGGTCGCGCAACACCGCGTCAAAGCGCGTCCCCTTGCGAACCCACTGCGGATGATACGGCAACTTGGCGATCAGAAACTCCTCGAGACGGTCCTTCTTGTCGGGGCCGTGCACCAAGTCCGCGACGCCGCGCGTGCGCGCGTTGATCTGCCCTTTCACTTGGGTTTGGATTTGTTGCCTGCCGGTTCCGAGTATGCCTGGTTTTGTGCCTGGGTTGCCGGCAGCCTTTTGCTTTTTCGGCGGGCGCGGATCGAACAATGAAATCAGTCCAGTCGTTTCGACGGTGCGCAACGCCATCCGGCGCCCGTCCGGCAAAACGAGCTGAGTGAATTCCACCTGGGCTTGACGGAGCGGAGTAAAATCGCCCCCGATCACGGCGGAGGTGCGTTTCATTTTCGCCAGCGGATCGAGCCGGCTCACGCGCCCGATGACTTCGGACCCGGCGGGGATAACCTCGCGATCAAATGCAAAGACAGGCTCGATCACCTTGGCCCGAACCGGGTCGCCCGCCCGCTTCGAAATCCGCTTGGTTAAATAGAGCCGCAAAGGCACGCCGGCGCCCACGTTTAGCGGAACGGTAACTTCGGCGGCCGCGCACGCGAAGCAAAGAAGAGGAAGCGCCGCGCAGGCCGGAAATCCCCGGCCGAATCGATTCATGGTTTATGCCCCACCGGCTCGCCGCTTCTTGTTTCTTGCGGGAGCTTGCGGACCCGCCGCGCTGGCGACCGGTTTGCGCGCGATCTCAAGGCTGTTCTTCAACGCCGCCAAAATATCGATTACTTCCGATTTCCGCGGCTCCGGCGGTTGCACCGCAGCCTCGCCGAGTATTTTCGATTCGATCATGGACTGTAGTTTCTCACGGTACGTGTCTTTGAACTTCTCCGGTTCAAATTTCGCGGCCAGCGCGGCGACCAGGAGCACCGCCAACTCCATCTCTTTCTTGCTCACCGCGCTGGCGTCCGTCTGAAACTCCTCGCTCTTACGGACTTCGTCGGCGAAGTACATGGTATGCACCAGAATTCCCTTCGATCCGGGCCGAACGACCGCCACATGCTCCCGGTTGTGCATGGCGACGCGCGCCAGAGCCACGTATCCGGTCTGCCGTAACGCGCCAAATAGCAGCGAATACGGCTTTTCCCCGCCCCGATCCGGGATCGCATAATAGGACGTTTCCAGATATACGGGATCGATCTCGTCGAACTTGACGAATTCGACGATCTCCATCTCGCGAGAAGTCTTGGGCGCGATGGTTTCGAGCTCCTGGTCTTCAACCGCGACGTAGCGGTCTTTTTCGTATTCGTAGCCTTTCACTATTTCGGTGCGCGGGAGTGGCGAATGAGTTGGCTGATATACGGGCTGAACGGGAGCGGCCAATGAAAGCCGGGTTTCAGATGCGGGTTCAGGCTCCGGCTCCACTTCGCTAACCAGTTGCTGCCTGACGCGAGACGCGTTCGCCCGGTTGAGCCTATGGAATTTGATCCGTTCGGCGCGCGCCGCCCGAAACAGTTTGATCGGAATTGAAACTAACCCGAAGGTCAGATGCCCTTTCCACACGGTGGCCGCCATAAATCACCTCGCCACCTTTAATGGTATCGAATCGCCCGATTAAGCCGCTTCGCGCTGTTGAATCGAATCCGTCTTCGCGACTTGGACCGATTTCGCCAGCCCGGCCCATTGCAGCAATCGGATGTGTATCCAGGTGATATCAAGCTCATACCAGGCGAGGCCGTGCCGCGCGGAGGTCGGATGCGCGTGGTGATTGTTGTGCCAGCCTTCGCCGAACGTGAGCAGCGCCACCCACCAGTTGTTCCGTGAATCGTCGCGCGTCGTAAACCGCCGCTTGCCCCACATGTGGGTAGCGGAGTTCACCAGCCACGTCGCATGCAATCCAACGACGACGCGGGCGAAGATGCCCCAGAAGACCATCGGCCAACCGCCGAAGAACAGGAGCGCCAATCCAACCACTACCATCGGAACCCAGTGGTAATTGTTGATCCAGACATGGAACGGGTCCTTGGCGAGGTCCGGCGCGTACCGCGACATTACCTTCGTGTTATTGTGATTTGCCTCGCCGAAGATAATCCAGCCAACATGCGCCCAAAATCCGCCTTCGCGCGGGCTGTGCGGGTCGCCTTCCTTGTCCGACTTCTGATGATGAATGCGATGCGTGGCCACCCAGAAAATCGGGCCGCCTTCGAGCGCCAGAGTGGCGCAGAGGGTCAGGAAATACTCGACGATTTTCGGCACCCGGTACGAACGGTGGGTCAGCAACCGGTGGTAGCCCATGCCGATTCCGAAACAAATCGCCATCCAATACAGGACGGCGGCCACGATGACGGATTTCCAGCTAAACATGAAGAGGGCCGCAATCGCGCCCACATGGAACAGCCCCATAACCACGGTGGTGATCCAATTTATCCCGCTTTTTTTGCGGAAAGTTGTTACTTCGGTGCTCACAATCCAAACCTAGCAACGTTTGAACCCGCCATTTGTAAGATTTGTGTAATTCCGTATAGTAGAGCCATGAAGCTCCCGGCACTACTTGTTTTCGCCTCCTGTTTGCCCGCGATTTGCGCTCCGAATTTAGGTAACATCCGGCAACTCACGCATGGCGGCCAGAATGCCGAGGCGTATTGGGCGCCCGATGGCAAGCGCCTGATCTTCCAAGCCACCCGCAAGCCGTATGAGTGCGACCAGATCTTCATCATGAACGCGGATGGAAGCGACCAGCGCCTCGTCTCGACCGGCAAGGGGCGAACCACCTGCGGCTACTTTCTAGGCGACAATCGCCATGTTGTATACGCTTCCACGCATGAAGCCGGCGACCAATGCCCCGCCCCGCCGGACCGCAGCAAGGGTTATCTGTGGGGGGTTTTTGCGGGCTATGACATATACCTCGCGCGCGACGACGGGAAAATCGAGAAAAAGCTGACCACTACCCCCGGCTACGACGCCGAAGCGACCGTCAATTGGAAAACCGGCAAGATCGTCTACACCTCAATGGCATCCGGAGACCTGGATCTCTGGACCATGGATTCCGACGGTTCGCATAAAAAGCGGATCACCGCGGCGCCCGGTTACGACGGCGGCGCGGTGTTTTCACGCGACGGGCGCAAGCTGGCGTGGCGAGCCAACTATCCCAAAACTCCGGCGGACATGGCGCGCTATCGCGAACTGCTTTTCGAAAATCTGACCGCGCCGATGAAGATGGAACTGGTCGTCGCCAATGCGGAGGGCAAAGACGCCCGGGTGATCACCCATTTCGGTTGTGCCAGTTTCGCGCCCGCGTTTACGCCGGACGGCAGCAGAATCGTGTTCGCATCCAATAAACACGATTGCGATGGGCGCAAGTTCGAACTGTACTCGATTCGCCTGGATGGAAGCGGACTGGAGCAAGTCACGAACTTCGGCGGCTTCACGGCCTTCCCCGAGTTTTCGCCCGATGGAAAGAAGCTGGTGTTCTGTTCCGACCGCGATGCAAGGGAACGATACGAATTCAACATTTTTACGTCGGACTGGACCCCGTAGGCGCTCGGCCTCAAACTCAAGTAACGTGTCCGTGGCCAGGCCGCTAATTGCGCGCAATGTGATCTTTCGGTGTCGAAAGATAACCGGTAATCTGGTCTTTCTTGACTTCATTGACAACCAGTTCATAGGGTTGCCGCGCTTTCGCCACGTAAAACTGCACCGGTTCATTGATGGTCCGGTCCTTCTTTTCCGTTTTCTTGTCGTCCGCGAGCACATCCAGGGTGAACCGGTTCCGCTTGGGATCGGCCTTTTTCAATTGAAGCGAGATATCGCCCACGCGCTGCGGCTGTTTGGTTTTCGTCAGATGAAACTCGGTGTAATTGCGCTCGCCGAGCCGCTTGAGAGCCGCAAGTTCTTTGCCGTTTGTCGCCACGTAACCGCTGGTGATCCCGAGGTCTCCCGAAACCTTTTTCAGATCGGAAATGGTGCGGTCCAATTCCGTCTTGGCCGAGGCAACCTGCGTCTTGACGTTGGTCACGTCGCCGCTGACATCGGCGAGCTTGGCGCTGGTTGAGGTGGCCGCGTCCTTCACTTCCGAAATCTGGCTGGATACCTGTTTCTGCTGCTGCTGTTGCTCCAGCTGAAGCTTGCCGGCAAGCTGTTCGGCGTGCGTCAGGGCTTCGCGTTTAGCTTGACTCGCGGCCAGATTCGCCTGGCGGCGCGCATTCTCAAGCTCATCCTTCAGAGAGTTGACGTGCGTGCGTTCGGTGGCGCTCGCAACCGTCGAGTTCTCTTTCAAATTCTCGATCTCGGCCCGCACGGATTCCCGCTCTTTCGCCGCGTCGGCCCGAACGTCGTGCAGTTGCACGAATAAGTAGACGGTCGAGACCAGCAGCGCGGCCAAGGCGCCACCCACAAGGGCGGTTTTCACGTTCGAATTGGCCGGGTTTACACCTGGGTTTACACTTGGGTTTCCGGCTGAATACACAATAGGATCGCTCATTCTTGTACCCCGTGACTCATAAGTTTACTACGCAGCGATGAGCCACGAGGTTACTGTTACGGCTTGTGCGTCACGATTTTCTTGGTTTGCACCTCCGTTATCGTGCTATCGGCGCTATCCTCTTTGGCTTCGGCCGGCTTGGGTCGGTTGACCTCAATGCTGGCGATATAGGCCGGGTTCCCCGGATCGCTGAGCGTCACGTAAAAGAGAGCGGACGGATTCGCGACCGTGCAGAACCAGCGCGTGGGCGAGATATAGGCGGAAGTCCGCACGCTGCCCGGCTTCGTCGTCTGGAGGCGAAGGCCCGGACGAAATCCACTCCCAACCAGCACGACGGGGATGCTCGTTGCAGTGGCGCCGTCGAACTCCGCGGCGTCCTGTTGGATCTGCGCCTGCGTGATCGCCAGGGTCAGCGGATTCGGGATGATCACGGCCGAACTCTTCCGCTTGGCGGGATTCACTTCGCCCGTCACGGCCAGAAATTCCCATTCCGGCGCGCCAGGCGGGGAGAACCCCACTTTGTACACGGTATCGTCGACGGGGGCACTCGAACTGGACACCGGGCCGCCGTTCACCAGCACGCGATCCACCGTGCTCAATTGATCGCCTTGAATGTGGGCGACAATGCTATCCGGCGCGATTGAGACGATCTGAACGGACCTCAGCGCTAATTTTTTAGGCTCGTCTTCCAACAGGTTTTCGTCGGCTTCGTCCAGATGCTTCCCGTAAACGCCATTTATCAGCAACGGGAGGTCGTTGATCGCCCTCGTCTTCGATGGAGCGATGAGCGTAATCGACGGGAATTTAGGTTCCGAATAATTTGGCGGTACGGTCAGTGAAATAGCCAAATATTGATGATTCACGAACTCGAAGTTGCCGGAAATCGCGTTGGTCTCGCCATCTTCCGCGGGGCCATTATCCATGGTCTGTGGAGGTTTCCCGAGTCCCACCAATTGCGTCAGCCGCTTGCCGTTCACCAGGACCGTGGTCTGTGGAGAGATGTAGTTGCCTTGCAGCACGATGGACGCGCGTTGGCCCGCTTTAATCTTCGTGAAGCTGACGCCGGTGATGTCGAAGGAACCGGAATCCTCCCGGCCCGGAAGACGCACTTCCGCGGTAAAAGGTGTACCGCACTCGATATCGCCCTCCCTGTCGGCGGGAAAATTTTCGGGTGGGTTCTTCTTAATACCGAACGAGCAGCCATTCGCCTTCAAATGCAGGGCGGTCGCATTATCCGGCACGACCAGCACCGCGTACGTGTTCCTGGTGCCGGCATTCAACAGGTGCGTGCCGGGCGTGGGTCCGAATGTCCAACCGAACGTTGAGTCGCCCTTCCCGAAACCCGAGGCGAAGACCTCCTGCTGGACGAACTGATCGTACTTTTCCCGCTGCGTTTGATAATCCACCTTTCCGCCCAAACCAAAAACGTACCGGAATGCAAAGGAAAGCGCTGTGTTTCGGACCAGCGCGTGCGTTTCATTGACATTGAGCGCGGTTTGGCGCGGAATTACTTCGAGCGCGCGGACGATGCCGCTATCGCTCACGGGGCCGGTAGCATCGCCGGGGTGCCGCACGCTTGTGTAAAAAATGCGCCGCATCTGTTCCGGACCGCCGAACGCGGCATAAATCTCCATTCTGCGCGCCTCTAGATCTTCCCGCAGAGCGGCTCTCCCGCGCTCGAGCTCCTTGTCGAATTGACCGATTTGCGCAGCCAACTCGTCGATAACCGATTGGCTATTGCCCTTGATTTGCTCGGCGCGGAGCTTGCGCTCCACTTCTTTCTTCTTCGCCCGAATCCCTTTCTCCCATTCGGCGAATTCGATGCGCGCCGCTTTGCAGGGCGACTCCAGCGTTGCGATTTCCGTCTGAGTCTCGCTCGTGTCGTAATCCTTGCGATTTACCGGCTGAATCGCCGCCAGGATTTCTTGCTCCAGTTGAACGACTTCTCTTCGCTTGCCCTCGACGGATTGCGCGGCCGCATCGAGGTCGTTCCTGAACTTGGATTCGTCTTGCGATTGCGCCTGCCGAATGCTTCTGAGAGAATTCTGCATCGATTGAAGCTGCCGCGATCGGTCTTGCGCGGGATTTTGCGCGGTCAGGTCGCTTACCTGTTGCGCGAGCTTCGAAAAGGTTTGTTTCTCCCGCTCCGCCTTGAATCCCTGACGTTCGGCCGTGTCAAACGCCTCCTGCTTCGCCCGCTCTCCTCCGCGAGCCTGTTTCAGCCCAACCAATAGCATCTTCAGCCTGTCCAAACGGGCGCGTTGGGCCGCGTCGACTGAACCGCCCTTGTCGTATTCCCGGGGTTGTGCCTGCCGTTTCTGAACTTCCCCAAAATCGTATTCCCCTCCAACCCAGCACGGAGAAGTCGCGGTGTCGTAGGCGCGGTCGATCTCCGTGACTTTCCACCAGGACTGCGCCAATCGATTCGCGCCGCCGCCGTCCCAGAAGCGCTTTCCGGCCGGCGAAATGGAAGTAGGTAATTCCAGGAACACGATGCGCGAACCCTCCACCACTTCGTCGCGCAACGCCGTTAGTTGTTTGGCCACGATCTCGTATTGCATCTGAACGAAGTTATCGAGCACCTGCGTGGCGTGCAGCCGCGGCCTGTCGAAGCTGCCGGCGGTCGCGGTCAGCAACTTACTCATCGCATCTTTAAGCAATTGATCTTTCATCGGGGTAGCGGATTCGGGCTTGTCGCCGGCGAGCGCGGGCGGGGTGGCGGGATTGGCCGCCTCTTTGTTGAGGTCGTCGAGTTGAGCCTTTAGAACAGTGACCCGCGCGTTGCTTGCGGACAATTTTCCCGCCAGTTCCGAATCCGCCTTGGCGTCTTGCGCGGAAGGATTTGCCTTGGCCGCCGCGGCCCGTTTTGCCTGCTCGCCCTGCAGCGTGGCGTTGGTCATATTTTCTTCAAGCAGCTTGGAACGGACGTTGTCCGCCTGGCGAAGCAGTTCCGTCCGGCGCGCGTCGGTTTGCCCGAATTGTTTAAGCGCGATCCCGTTCGATACCCCCGAGATCTAGTCGAAGCCGGCGCTTGCGCCGAAGAACGATTGGAGCGCATCGAGCCGGAGGCCGTGGATCGCGTTCGGGTCCAGATCCCCGTCCGCGGGCGTTTTGCCCGTGAGCTTCCACACGCATGTCCTGGTACGCAATCAGGGGAACGAGGGTGTTTTGGATATCAGAGGCAGGCCAAGGCGCCTTCCGAGTTTCGACGGTTGGGGAAGACGTTCACCCCTGGAATCGGAATTGCTGGCGACGAGCTGTTCATGTGGTTCTCCTCAAGACGAAACGAGACTGCTCCAACCGACAACACCGCGCTGAAGTTTGCGATATAAGACGCCCCGACCTCCTAACCGGGCCCCCCGGAACCAGGATTAGACACTCGGTGCGGCCATCGGGGACGATCAACGCGTTGGATAATAAACTCCAGATGCACGGGTATGTTACTGCCTGTACCCCGTGTCGGATACTGGCGGTCTCATTCGTCCTGCGAACAACGGAACGCGAACATGCTCTACGCCATTCTCTGCTACAACGATGAAAAGCCCTTTGGCTCCTGGCCCAAAGACAAACAGGACGCGGTGATGGAGAAGCTCGAAGTTATCCAGCAGAAGCTGGCCAGGGAAGGTCGGCTCGGACCGGCAGCCCGCCTCTCGCCCTCGACCGCCGCGAAGACCTTGCGCAAGGATCGCGAGCCGCCCCTGGTCGTCGATGGTCCGTTCGCCGAGACCAAAGAACAACTGCTCGGCTTTTATATCGTGAACTGCGACTCGATAGACGAGGCCGTCGAAATCGCCCGTGATCTCGGCCGGGCGGTCCCCGCCGGTGCTTATGAAATCAGGCCGGTCAGCAGCTTCAGAGAAGGAGCGATATCCGGTGGCTGAGATCGCCTGGATCGACGTGGCTTTGACGTCGGCTCGCCCAAAGGCCGTCGCCGCGCTACTGCGCTATTTCCGCGATCTCGACACTGCCGAGGAAGCGTTTCAGGAGGCCTGCCTTAGGGCGCTAACGACCTGGCCCGAAAAGGGGCCGCCGCGCGATCCGGCGGCGTGGCTCATCTTTGTGGGGCGAAACAGCGGAATCGACGCGGTGCGCCGCCGGAGCAAGCTGGAGGCACTGCCAGCCGAAGAGACCCTCTCCGACCTGGCGGACATCGAGGCTCGCTTAGCCGAGCGTCTCGACGAAGAGCACTACCGCGACGACATCCTTCGCTTGTTGTTCATCTGCTGCCATCCCGATCTCCCGGCGACCCAGCAAATTGCGCTCGCTCTGCGCATCGTGTCCGGCCTGTCGGTGAAACAGATCGCCCGCGCTTTCCTGGTGAGCGAGGCCGCCATGGAACAGCGCATCACCCGCGCCAAGAGATGCGTCGGCGCAGCGGACGTGCCATTCGCGACGCCGGGCGAAGCGGAGCGGGCCAAACGGCTGACCGCCGTCGCAGCCATGATTTACCTCATCTTCAACGAGGGCTATTCGGCGGCCGACGACACGGCGCCTGCCCGTGCGCTGCTTTGCGACGAGGCGATCCGTCTCGCCCGGCTTCTCCTGCGGCTCTTCCCGCATGAGCCCGAAATAATGGGACTGACCGCGCTGCTTCTCTTGCAACACGCGCGCGCACCGGCGCGATTCGACGCGGCTGGGTCTATTGTGCTCCTGGAGGACCAGGACCGCAGTCTCTGGAATCGACCGAAGATCGCGGAAGGGCTTGCACTCATCGATAAAGCGATGCGTGCCAGGCGCCCTGGGCCGTATCAGGTTCAGGCCGCGGTCGCGGCGCTGCATGCCAAGGCCGCACGGCCCGAAGACACCGATTGGGCCGGGATCGATGTACTCTATGCCACGCTCGAACGGATGCAGCCGTCCCCCGTGATCACGCTCAACCGGGCCGTCGCCGTCTCCAAAGTGCACGGGATCGAGGCCGCTCTCGCCATGATCGAACCTCTCGCGCCCCGGCTATCCGGCTATTTCTATTTTTACGGGGTGAAGGGCGCGCTGCTGATGCAGCTTGGCCGCTCAGAGGAGGCGCGCTCAGCTTTCACCCAGGCCATCGCTCTCGCCAACACCGTCGCGGAAGCATCGCATATACGACTGCATCTCGACCGCCTCATCAGGGACGGCAATACCGGCAAAACAGAAGCGACTACATAAACCGCAGGTTTTTTTGTGGCGCTGTCGGATCTCCGCCGCCCCGTTCGTCCTTTGGCTGAGCCCACCGATGGGGCACGATTCAGTACAAGGAGAAATCATGAGGACCAACACGGCTAACGATCCAAAGATGAGAAAGATTGTCGCGGGCCTGTTCATCTCGATGGACGGGGTGGTGGAATCGCCCGAACAGTGGGGTTTCCAGTACTTTAACGACGAGATGACCGAGATGATCGCCGCCGGCATCGCGCAGGCAGACGCCGTCCTGCTCGGTCCGCGCACGTACGCAGCATTCGCAAAGTTGTGGCCGAACCAGGGCAACGAGGTGCCCATGGCGAACTTCCTGAATAACTCGCCCAAGTACGTGGTGTCGGGCACGCCAGACACGCTCAGGTGGCAACCGGCGACCCTGATCAAGGGCGTCCTTTCCGAGGAACTCGCCAAGCTCAAACAGAAGCCCGGAAAGAATATTCAGATCCCGGGCAGCCCCAGGCTGGTACGATCTTTACTGCGCGATGGCCTGCTGGACGAAGTCAGCCTAAGCATCTGCCCGATCGTCGTGGGCTCAGGCCTGCGCCTCTTCGACGAGGGGATAACGCGAATGAATCTCAAGCTCATCGACGCACGGCCATTCAGTACCGGTGCCGTATCGGTGACGTACCAGCCGCTGCCACCAGGTGATCCAGCGCCCTCGCGGCCAGTGGATTTCCCAGAGGCAGCCGCTCGCAAGTAGGGCCGGGCTGCCTGCAACGCCTGTTATTCAAATCCAAATCAAAGTGAAAGGAACTAGTTATGCTCAAGGTCAACCATGTCGCTGTCGCCGTCACTGCTCTTGCAGCGTTCGTGTTCTCGTCGCTGTATTACAGCCCTCTCTTTCTAGGTAATGTGTGGCTTGCGGTGGACCCAACCTCCACAGCCGGCATGAAACCGTCGATCGGTAGGGTTTTCGCTGAACTTGCTCGGACGCTCGTAATCACCTATGTGCTTGCGCGCCTCATACTCCTTCTGGGAGGCAAGGACTGGAAAGGTGGAGTAGGGATTGCGCTCGGGATGTGGTTTGGGTTTTCATTCATGATGTGGGTGGGCGCGATCATGTGGGAGAACACGCCATGGCCAGTCGCGGCTATTCATACCGGGGACTGGCTCGTGAAGACGGTCCTCATAGCCTTCATGCTCGGCGTGTGGCGCGATAGGAGTATCAAACATGGCAACGAACAATACTGAAAAGATCGAGCTAGAAAATGTGAATCACCCTGGGCAGGTCAGACCGGTCGATGCCGACATGTACGAGGCAATGAAGAAGGCGTTCCTGAGGGTTCTTCCGAAGGCATCACCGGGCTTGACAGAGGCCGAAATTCGAGAGCGTGTGCTCGCGCATCTCCCGGAGCAACTGTTTCCGAGAGGAGCCAGGGCAGGCTGGTGGACGAAAGCCGTTCAGCTCGATCTGGAGGCGAAAGGTCTTGTTACGCGAGAAAATACCAAGCCACTCCGCTGGCGCAAGGCACGTTGATGTTTAGCGTCCACCCCTACTCATGCAGCAATTGGGAACGGCCTCAGACTCTCCGAGGGGTTTCATCACGCCCACCTGGAGAGATGGAAAGTGGGCAGGCCAGCTTCTTCTCCGCCGCTCTTTGAGAATTTACTTTCGGCCTGATACAGAAAGAAGAGGGCCCGGCTTCAACGGGTCCTACATAGATCCCCCAGCCTTGTAGCGGCTACCAAACCCGTCCGTTGCCGCACCTGTTTTCGGTTCAAGGACATCGGCCAGCCGCTTTCAACAACTCACTTTGGGACCGCAGGGGCACGCTGGAGCTGTCCACGATCGGCACGTGGTGCCCGGAGTCAGTTTCGAACTCAGGCCGATTCTTGACGGCGGGTGACGACGGCTTCGTCCGCGCGATGTGCGCCGGTCATAAGCGGAAAGTCCATCTCCGGATTATCGATTAGGCCGTAGTCCTTCCTGGACCAGAGAACCCGGCGCAGGTCGTGCAGAAGGAAATTACGGCTTACAAAATCTTTCGCGTGTGCAATGGCGAGCACGCACTCGAATTCTTGAACCGATTTGGTGACTACCACGACGCGCCGCGGCTGGCGTTGGTCCTTCTTGATTTGCACATGCCAAAGATGGACAGCTTCCAGATGGGGTCGCGAAACCTCATCCTGTAAGCGTCAAGAAGCTAAAGAAAGGGACAATGATCCTTGCATGCGGCTTTGGTCCGGCGGTAGATGCGGCAACTGATCGTTCGACCGGGCGCCATAGGCGATTTCATCGTTTCGCTTCCCGCGATGGAATCTCCGCGCGCCGATTACACCGAAGTGTGGACCGGCTCGCCCAACGTGCCGCTGGCGCGGTTTGCCGATAGTGCCCGGTCGATTGCCTCAACCGGGCTGGACCGGCTGGGCATCACCGGGGCGGACGATGTGATCGAACGGCTTCGGGGGTTCGATTCAATCGTCTCCTGGTATGGCGCGAACCGTCCCGAGTTCCGCGAGCTGGTGCAAAGTCACGGGTTGCCGTTTCGATTTCACGCGGCTCTTCCGCCCGCTGGCGCCGGAATGCATGCCGTCGATTTCTACTTGAAACAGGTGGGCCGCGAACCGGGCGGCCTGCCGCGATTGCAATGCAGCGCGGTGGACGAGGGTTTTGCCGCGATCCATCCATTTGCGGCGAGTCCCCGGAAGCGATGGCCGCTTGCCCGGTTCGAGCAACTCGCGCGGCGGTTGGAACAACGGATGCCCGTGCGCTGGTGTCGCGGCCCGGAAGACGATTTGCCGGGCGCGGTGCAAATTCCAGATCTCTACGAACTTGGCTGCTGGATAGCGGGAGCCCGTGTCTTCATCGGCAACGATTCGGGAATCGGCCATCTCGCGGCGGCGGTGGGAACGCCGGTAATCGCCTTATTCGGGCCGACCGACCCGGCCATCTGGGCGCCCCGCGGAACGCATGTACACGTGGTTGCAAAATCGAATTTGGCGGACATCTCGATATCGGAGGTGGAAGACGCGATAGGATAGTCCTCGCATGAATCGGATAGTTACTATTTGTCTCTCGGCCGCCCTGCTTTCGCCGCTGCTTTCGGCGCCTTCGGGCAAGCGGGTCGTCAATATCGCCGGTACCGGCAAAGCGGGATTTTCGGGCGATGGGGGCGCGGGCACGTCCGCCGAAATCAACCAGCCCTACGGCTTGGCGACCGGTCCGGACGGTGCGCTCTATTTCTGCGAAATCGGCAACCATCGCGTCCGGCGGTTGGATCTTAAGACCCAAACGATTTCGACCGTCGCGGGCAGCGGAAAAAAAGGTTATGAGGGCGATGGCGGCCCGGCCCTAAGCGCTTCGCTGAACGAGCCGTATGAAGTGCGTTTCGATAAAGCGGGCGATATGTACTTCGTCGAAATGCAGAACCACGTAGTGCGCCGTGTCGATCGCAAAACCAACATCGTCTCGACTGTTGCGGGAACGGGCGAACCGGGGTTCAGCGGCGACGACGGTCCGGCCGGGAAGGCGCAGTTGCGGCAGCCGCATAGCATAGCGTTCGATCCGCAAGGCGCCCTTCTGATTTGCGACATCGGAAACAACCGCATCCGTCGCGTCGATCTTGTCTCGGGCATTATTTCGACTTACGCGGGAACCGGAGAGAAGAAACCGGCGCCCGACGGCGCGCCGCTGGCCGGAACACCGCTGAACGGGCCTCGGGCCATCGATCTCGATCCAGCGGGCAACATGTATCTGGCGCTTCGGGAAGGCAACGCCGTGGTGCGCATCGATCCAAAACGGCAGCGCATTTATCGTGTGGCGGGAACGGGCGAGAAGGGCTATACGGGAGATGGCGGCGATGCCAGACTCGCCAAACTTTCCGGGCCCAAGGGGGTTTCCTACGCGCCCGATAACAGCCTGTACATCGCCGACACCGAGAGCCACGCCATCCGGCGGATCGATTTGAAAACCGGCGCGATCGCGACCGTCGTTGGCACTGGCGAGCGCGGCGACGGGCCCGTCGGCAATCCTCTGAAGTGCAAGCTGTCGCGACCGCATGGAATCTTCGTCGCCCCGGATGGAACCGCATATATCGGCGATAGCGAGTCAAACCGCGTCAGGATGCTGCGGTAGTGCTCACGCAAAGCCGCGCTAGACTGATGACGACATGGCCGCACTGATCAAACCGGCCCCGTGGGCGCACGCGCCGGAGCTGCTGGATTTACGTCATCTGACGGGCCGCGATCTGGATGAAATGCTGACCGAGGAGACGCGGACCTGGAGGGAAACGCTTGACTGGGATTTCCAAAAATCGGCGGATCTGGTGCGGCATTTTCTCGATCAGCGGGCGCTCAGCGGCTACGCCCTCATGTCCGCGGGGCGTGTAATCGGATACTCCTACTACGTGTTCGAAGAGCACAAGGGGCTGATTGGCGATCTCTATGTGTTGCCGGATCATGAAAGCCCGGAGCACGATTCCCGTCTGCTCGCCGCCGTGCTCGATGGGCTGATCGCGACGCCCCATGTTCGCCGCATCGAATGCCAGCTAATGATGGTGCACGAAGCGGCGGCGAAGTCGCTGCCCGGCGCGCGCTACGTTCAGACCTTCGATCGCGATTTCATGCTTGCCGATCTCGACGTTGTTCCGGGGCTTCCGCCCGCGCAACTGGCGCGCCGGGTCGTCGTCGAACGATGGGCCGAGCATCACCAGGAGGCTACGGCGCGCCTGATTGCCGAATCGTATCGCGATCATCTGGACAGCCGGATCAACGACCAGTACCGTTCCGTCGAAGGCGCGCGGCGATTTCTTTATAACATCGT
Organism: Bryobacteraceae bacterium; assembly: GCA_051003795.1. Taxonomy (GTDB): domain Bacteria; phylum Acidobacteriota; class Terriglobia; order Bryobacterales; family Bryobacteraceae; genus JALYXS01. Next base: position 18,844 of record JBPCKZ010000159.1, read on the forward strand.
GCAATATCCGGGTTGCGGCAACTTTTTTAAACCGGCTTCTCTCGTCGCCCTGGATCTGGATAGCACCGAGCTTTGCGGGCTTTCGCTTACTAGCCTGGTGGCGGACGATGTCGGGCACGTGACGCAGATCTGCGTGTCGCCGAAATTGCGGGGCACGGGATTGGGCTACGAGCTGTTGCGGCAATCGCTGCAGTTGCTGCGGGAGGCGGGCTGCCGGCGGGCGAGCCTCACGGTGACCTCGGCCAACGTGGAAGCTATCCGGCTCTATCGAAATACCGGGTTCCGCTCATTGCGCACTTTCGGCGCGTACGTTTGGGAAGGATTTTAGGAGGAACACGCTTGTCTCTGACCGAAATCGCGCCATCGATTCCGGAACACCGTCCCACGCGCGCCAAATCGTCCGGGTGACGGAACAACGTTTCGGAACGGGCGCGAAGCCAACCGGCATTGTGCTGACTCACGGGCACTTCGACCACGCCGGTTCGGCGCGCGATTTAGCGGAAATCTGGGACGTGCCGATTTTCGCGCATGCGCTTGAAATGCCATACCTCGCCGGGGGGTCGGCTTACCCCGCAAAGGACCCGACCGTTGGCGGTTTTATGGTGTTCATGAGTCGGTTTTTTCCGAACGGAACGGATCCCCTGGGCCCGAACCTTCGCGAATTGCCCGCCGATGGGGAGTTGCCCGGCAATGGCCGGCTGGAAGTGGCATCACACGCCAGGTCACGCGCCGGGACACGTCTCTTTATTCCTTGTGAGCCGGTCCATCCTACTCGCCGGCGATGCTTTTACAACTGTCGATCTCGATAGCTTCCTCGCCTCGGCCGCCGAAACCCGGAAGATCTGCCGTCCTCCAGCGCCGTTTACTTGCGACTGGGATCGGGCGCGGCGCTCGGTCGAGTTTCTTGCCGGCTTGCGGCCTCATATCGTGGGATGCGGGCACGGCGTCCCGATGAGCGGCCCTGGAGTGGCTCCCGAGTTATCGAACTTCGCGAAGAACTTCCGGGCGCCGGATCACGGCCGGTACGCCTGGCAGCCGGCCATCACGGATGCGAGCGGGATACGCTACCTTCCACCCGCGCCCCCCGACCCGCTGCCCAAGATTGCCGCGGGTATCGGGATCGCGGCGGCGGGGGCCATGTTGGCATACCGGCGGAGGGATAAACGTGAATGACCATGAGCGAGATAGCCGCGCTAATTACGGTGTTCCTGAGCGTCGGACCAAACATCGCGCTCTGAACCGCTCGGCAAAACAAAAATTTGCTCGGGCAAAACTTTGCGCCGGCATTGACAATTCTTTATTACAGTTATACAACTGAGAATCTTATCTACTCCCGTGTCCCCGCCGCCACGTTTCGGAGAATCCCAACGATTCGCGAGGTAAAGCCGATGTTGACGCCCATGCGCGCATCATTTTGTTTAGTGGTTTTCGCGATTGCCGCCGACGCCCAGTCCACGTTTGGGAATCTGGTGGGCACAACGCATGATAGTTCGGGCGCGGCACTGCCCAGCACGAGAGTGCAGGCCCGGAACCTGGATGAGAATACGATTCGCGCAGCCACGTCGAACGATCAAGGCCTGTACGAGATTCTCAACCTGAATCCCGGCCGGTATGAGATCACCGCGCAGAAAACCGGATTTGGCGTCACGAAGGTTCCCGAGACCCAATTGGCGGCCCGGCAGACTTTGCGCGTGGAACTCACGCTGGATGTCGCTGCCGTAACGGAAACCGTGACGGTGGCGGCCGCGGGAGCCGCCATCAACACGGAAAACGGCACCATCGCCGATAGCAAAACCTTCGAGCAGATCACGCAATTGCCGGTGAACTATCGCGGTAAGGAGACCACGCCGCTTTCCGCGATTCTCACGGTGCCGGGAGTTCAGGAAGACGCTTCCGGCAACATCTCGGTCGGCGGCGGCTTGCCCGCCATGGTCGATTTCACGGTGGATGGCATTTCGACCGCGAGCGTGCGTTCGAACGGACCGTTGCGGGACATGTATCCGTCGTCGGAGATGCTCGGCGAATTCAGAGTTACAGCCGTAAATAACAACGCCGAGTTCGCGCAGATGGGAGACGTGACGGTCGCGACCAAGAGCGGAGGCAACCGCGTGCATGGCAGCGCTTTCTGGTATCACCAAAACCGCGCGCTCGACGCGACGGTCTATGGATCGAACGGGAAGCCCGCCAAGGTGTGGAACACATTTGGCGGAAGCATTAGCGGCCCGGTTGTCCTGCCAAAGCTTTACAACGGACACGACAAGACGTTTTTCTTTTTGGATTACGAGGGAAACCGCAAGCCGGGACAAATCTCCGAGCAATATTCCGTTCCCACCGCGGCCATGCGCACGGGCAATCTGAACGGGTTGCCGGGAGGAGCGGCGATTGACCCGTCGACGGGCCTCCCGTTCCCGAACAACCAGATTCCGGCCAGCCAGTTGAATCCAGTCGCGCAGAAGCTGCTCTCGAAGTATTACCCGCAACCGAACTTCGGAACCGGCACGAACGCCAACTACCGCATCCTGAAGTCCGTTCCTTCGCACACGGATGGCTTCGATACCCGCGTCGATCACTACTTCAGCGCGAGCCAGCAGCTCTTCGGCCGTTATAGCTGGAAGCAGATTCCCTCCGTCGGATCGAACGGTTTATTGCCTTCGAGCGATGTCACTTTGGGAAGCAAGAACCTCATCGTGTCTCATAATCTGACGATCCGATCCAATCTGATTAATGAGGCCCGATACGGCTTGAGTTTCTGGGAACAGGTCAACACGTTTCCGATCAACGGGGCTTCCTCGCTTGCCGATCTCGGAATACAGGGACTGGACGTAAGCAATCATCCCCACACCGGAGCTTTCCCGAACTTTTCTTTCGGCGACGGCACCGGCTTCAGCGGCATCGGACGTTCCAAGGACGGACCCACGCGGTCGCGTACGCAGGAGTTCAGCGACAATCTGAGCTGGATCGTGGGACGGCATAATCTGAAGTTCGGCGGCGACTTCCGCAAGCTCAGTTACAACGATCTGCTGATCTTCGGCGGCTCGGACGATTTCGGTAATTTCGATTTCAATAAAGGCGCGTTTTCAGGTAACGCTTTCGCCGATCTCTTGTTGGGCTTGCCGTACGACTCCTACTACTCGGTCACTTCCGCGGACCTGAATCAGGGCGCCCCTCATTACAATCTTTTCGCGCAGGATGAGTGGCACGTCAACGACCGGCTGACCGTCAGCTTCGGACTGCGCTGGGAGTTCCATCCCGGCTTCACCGAGAAGAACGGGAACATGACGAACTTCGATCACGCGACCGGCGACGTAGTGATTCCGAACCACACGCAGGCGCCCGCGCCCGGCTTTCTGTACGCCATCAATGCGTGTCCGGGAGTCAGCGCGGCGACCCGGTGCACCAAGGTTCTGACCGCATCCCAGGCGGGGCTTCCGGACAGTTTGCGAAAGCCCTACTATCGCAATTTCGATCCGCGCGTCAGTTTTGCGTGGCGCCCGTTCGGGGGCAACCGGACAGTGGTCCGCGCGGGCTTCGGCGTTTTCACGGAAACCACGCTGGGGCCGCTCGCCTATGGAATGACGGGCATTCATACTTCGGACACGCGCTTCTTCAATAACTACCAGGGACCCGGAAAACCGCCCGTGTTCACGCTGCCGCAGGCCAGCGGGGGAAGCTTTTCGCCGGATGCGTTGGGAAGCGAGGACTTCATCGATGGGACCAGCTATACCTATCGCGATCCGCGATCTTATCAATGGAGTTTTACAATTGAACGGGAAATCTCCACCAATGCCTCGGTTCGCGCCAGTTACGTCGGCTCGAATTCGGTGGGCCTCCATCAGAACGTCGATTTCAACCAGGTGCCAGCCGGCACGACAAAGTATTCCCCAAGCGAGCGGCCCTTCCTCAACTGGAACCGGCTGATCAGCCGGGAGAACGTCGGGTTCGCCAATTACCAGGGGCTGCAGCTGGAAACCAATTACCGCATGCGGCGCGGTTTGATTTTGCAGGGCAGCTATACGCTCGCGAAGGATCTGGGCAACTCCGCTATCGGCAGCAACGGACTTCCCGGCGAGACGGGCAACGGCGTCACGGACCGGTTCAATACGCGTCTCGATCGGGGCGACCTGGCCGCCGTGCGGCGGCATCGGGGATTGATCACCGGCCTGTATCAATTGCCATTCGGCAAGGGCCGGGCGTATCTGGGGAACATGCACCCGGCTTTGCAAGCTCTGTTTGGCGGATGGGAAGTGAGCACCATCGGCATGTTCCAAACGGGCCCGTACCTGACGCCTACAATGAGCAAGAATCTGGACCAGTCGAACACCAACCTGGCTGGGCGCTTCAACGTGACCGGCCGCCCGGATCGCATCGGCAACGGCAATCTGGCGAATCCCACGCCGCAAGCCTATTTCGATATCTCGGCCTTCAGGCCTCCGCCGGTGGGGTCCGGACGCTTCGGCAATGCGGGCGTCGGAATACTGGAGGGGCCGGGAACCATCGCCCTGGCAACCGGTCTGGCGAAACAGTTCGCGCTGAAGGAATGGCTGAGGATGCGCTTTGAGGCAACGTTCATTAACATCCTGAACCACCCAAATTTTGCCGCGCCTTCGACCAACATCTCATCGCCATCGAGCTTCGGGGTAATTACGTCGGTGCAGAGCGCCGAGAACTCGGGCAATCGCGTCGGACAGTTGGGACTGCGTTTCGATTTCTAAGATTATGAATATTACTCGATCGGCACTGGCGCTCACGCTCATCACGGGTTTCCTTCACGCGCAATCGCAATCGGCGGCGATCCTCATCGCCGGAGCCCGGATCGCCGACGGCACGGGAGCTCCCTTGCGCCAGGCGGATGTGCGCATACAAGGCGACCGCATTGTCGAAATCGGAAAGCTGAAATCGCATCCTGGCGAACAGGCGATCGACGCCAAAGGACTGGTGCTCGCGCCTGGTTTCATCGACCTGCACAACCATTCCCAGGCTCTCGACAAAGATCCCGGCGCGGCTTCGCAGGTTTCGCAGGGAATCACCACCGTGCTTCTGGGGCAGGATGGCGGATCGCCCTGGCCGCTGTCCGATTATTTAACGCAGCGCCGGGAGCACCCGGCCGCGCTCAATCTGCAATCCATGGTGGGCCATGCCACCGTTCGCCGAAAAGTGATGGGCGACGATTACCGCCGGGTCGCGACGCCCGATGAGATCGAGAAAATGGTCCGACTGGTCGATGAAGCGATGCGCCAGGGCGCGGTTGGGTTATCGAGCGGACTCGAATACGAAGTCGGGAGCTACAGCGCCACCGAAGAAGTGATCGCGATGGCCCGCGCGGCGGCGAAGCACGGCGGCATTTACGTGTCACACATTCGCGACGAGGCGGACCTTAGCCTGCAGTCGATCCACGAGGCCATCCGGATCGGAGCGGAGGCCGATATTCCCGTCGAGATCTCGCATATCAAACTGGGCACGGTGAGCGTATGGGGCAAGGCCCCGGAAGTCGTCAAGCTGGTGGATGCGGCACGCTCTCGCGGCGTGAAAATCGCGGCGGATTGTTACCCTTACGATGCCTGGTCTTCCACCATTACCGTGCTCGTGCCGGATAAAAAATACGACAACCCGGCCAGTGTCAAGAAAGCGCTCGACGACGTGGGCGGGGGCGCGAACATCACCATCACGCACTGCGCCAAGCATCCCGATTACGAATTGCATTCGCTCGAGGAGATTGCGAAATTGCACGACACCGATCCCGTGAGCCTCTATATTCAAATCGTGAAAGACGGCGGCGCGGGCGTGGTTTGCCACGCGATGAAGGACGAAGACATCCGTACGTTCTATCAAACTCCTTGGGTGATGGTCGGCAGCGATGGCGGCATTGGAATGCGGCACCCGCGCGGCAGCGGGACCTATCCCCGGGTGCTCGGCTTGTACGTGCGGGAGCGGCACTGGCTCACGCTGCCGGCAGCGATTCAGAAGATGACGTCCCTTCCCGCTCAAACTCTCAAATTGAAAGACCGCGGAGTAATTCGCAAGGGCGCTTTCGCGGACCTGGTCCTCTTCAATCCCGCGACCGTGATAGACCGTTCCACCTTCGCCGATCCATTGACGCTTTCGACCGGGATCGAAAAGGTATTCGTGAACGGAGGCCTGGTTTGGGACGGCGGCAAGACCACGGGCCAGTATCCCGGGCGCGTTCTCGATTAAATCTTCGATGGCTCGACAATCCGGCTCCGGACATCTGTTCCGCGCTCTGGGGTTAACGTTCGGAATAGCCGTTACGGTGGGCGGAACGATCGGGGTCGGCATTTTGCGCGCGCCAGGAAAAGTCGCGGCGGCAGCCGGAAGCGCCTGGCTGACGATCGGGCTGTGGCTGCTCGGCGGCGTTTACATCATGGCGAGCGCGCTCACCATCGCCGAGGTCGCCGCCATGCTGCCCAAAGCGGGCGGTTTTTACGTATATGCGCGCGAGGCGTTCGGCGACGCGGTTGGATTCGCGGCGGGTTGGAGCGACTGGCTGACGCAGTGCGCTTCGATGGCATATCTGGCTCTTTCGGTAGGCGATTTTTCGATTACGCTGCTGGGGAGCCGAGCTTCGCCTGGCTGGGCTCCGCCGATCGGCGCCGGAGCGATCGTGCTGCTTACGCTGCTGCAACTTCGGGGTCTTCGCGCGAGCAGCCGCACGCAGCAGGTGACGTCGGCGGTGCAGGCCGGCGGCTTTCTTTTGCTCGTCGCGGCGTGCTTTGCCTGGGGCGGCCCGCGCGCGGCGGCCATCGGCGTTCCGGTACGAGGACATTGGGGCGTGGGGGTCGTGCTCTCGATGCGCGCGATCCTCGGAACGTACGACGGCTGGTATTCGGCGATTTACTTCGCCGAGGAAGATCGCGATCCTGGCCGCAACATTCCACGCTCGATGATTGGCGGAGTGCTCGCCATCGTGGCGGTTTATATCCTCCTGAATCTGGCGTTTCTGCACGTGCTCGGGCTACCCGGCATGGCGCGTTCGGACTTCCCCGCCTCCGACGCCGCGCAATCCATTTTCGGACCGCGGGGCAGCCGCGTCATTACCATTCTTTCCCTGCTTTCGCTCCCCGCGGTCATCAATGCCGGCCTGCTCTGCGCCAGCCGGATTCTCTTCGCGATGAGCCGCGATGGACTGTTTTGGCGCAAGGGCGCGGACGTGAATCGCCGGGGCACGCCCGCGACGTCCCTGCTGATCGGGGCGCTTGCCGGAATAGCCATGCTATTCACCGGAACATTCGATGCATTGCTCGGGGTCACGGGAATTCTGACGGTGTTGACCTATTGTTGCGCGCTAGTTTCGTTGTTCGTGCTCCGCCGGACGCGCCCCGGCTTGGAACGGCCCTTCCGCGCACCGGGATATCCGTGGCTTCCCCTTGCGGTGATCGCGGGCGGCTTTGTCTTTCTGGTTGCGGCCGTTGGCAGCGACCGGACCAGCACGCTGATTGCTTTCGCCCTTGTGGGATGCAGCTTTCCGGCGTACCGGCTTTGCAAATCCAGCCCTTGAAAATACTCGAATTTGCTTTTCCGGCTTGATTCAGGCAAGCTGGTAGGTTTTCCGATCATACCTGCCTCCCCTAAATGCGGATACGAATCCTTTATCACGACCATTGTTTCGACGGCGCCGCTTCCGCGGCGTTTTTCACCCGCTTCCAGCGCGGTACGTTCCAGCCGGACGCCGAATTCAGCTATACGGGAATGGCCCACAAGGCTTCCCAGATCTTCGACGACAGCCTGTTCGATGGCGATGAAAATGCCATCGTCGACTTCAAATATTCTTCCAACCCGCGGCTAACCTGGTGGTTCGATCATCACCAAAGCGCCTTTCTTTCACCAGAGGATGCCGAACATTATGCCCGTTGCCGGACGGAAAAGCAGCTTTACGATCCGAGCTATAAATCCTGCACGCAATTTATCCGGAGCGTGGCAAAGGACCGCTTCGGATTCGAAGCGCCCGACCTGGACGAATTGGTGAAGTGGGCCGATATCATCGATGGCGCACAGTATTCGGATGCCAAAACGGCGGTCGAATTGGGCGCCCCGGCGATGAAACTGACACTCGTCATCGAAGGATCGAAAGGATCCGCGACGGTCCAGAAAATTATCGGCTGGATGCGCGAGATGCGGTTGGCGGATATCGTGGCGCTGCCGGAAATCCAGGCGATCTATAAGCCGCTTTACCAGAGGCATCTGAAATCGGTGGATATGATTCGCGAGCGCGCCCGCGAAGATGCGGGCGTGATCACCTTCGACCTTACCGGATACGACATCGAGGGCTACAACAAATTCATTCCGTATTATCTGTTTCCGGGAGGCGCCTATACGGTGGCGGTAAGCCCTTCGAGCTTCCGAACGAAGATTTCGGTGGGGTCGAATCCTTGGGCGCCCGCTGAACCGATGCACAATCTGGCAACCATTTGTGAGCGTTATGGCGGCGGCGGACACGCGCGTGTCGGCGCGATCAGTCTTGAGCCGGGGGAACTCGATCGGGCGCGGAAGATTGCCGCCGAGGTTGCCGAAGAGTTGAAGACATAAGCTTATCGATGTGTTTGGCGATCATGTCGCACTCGATGTTCAAGCGGTCGCCGGGATGGCGCGAGCCTAGCGTTGTGTGCTGGTACGTGTGCGGAATAATCGCGGCGGAGAGAACGCAATTCTCGATTGCCGCGATGGTCAGGCTGATGCCATCGATCGCGATCGATCCTTTATAAACCAGATAGCGATCGAGACTTTCAGGAACGCGGACGCGCAGCCACCAGTTGCCGTCGCGCAGCCGCTCGAGAGAGAGCAGCTCGCCGGTTCCATCCACGTGGCCTTGGACGATGTGGCCGCTTAACCGCGTGGAGAGCGTAAGCGGGCGCTCCAGATTAACGCCCCAGCCAACCGTAAGGCCGCCGAGGTTGCTGCGCTCAATGGTTTCGGGCGCGAGATCCGCGCGGAAGATTTGGGCCTCGAGGCGCGTGGCCGTGAGGCAGACGCCATTCACGCAGATGCTGCCGCCCGGAATGAGATCGGATAGCACGGTGGCGCACTCGATGGCGAGAGCCGGCGCAGGTTGGCGGACAAGGCCGATCTCCTCCACTATTCCGGTAAACATTGTTTATAACTCCATGGATGTGGCGCGGGCACTCGTGCCTGCCGTGTCCACACTCGTGTGGAC
>JBPCKZ010000160.1:0-18676 GCA_051003795.1 Bryobacteraceae bacterium
TCGGCTGTTCTCTCGCTGGTCTCTTCCGCACCGGCGGGATCGCCGCGCTGATCGCCTGCCGGACCATGCGCCGGTGAATGCCGTGCTTCGTCGCCAGCCCCTGTATCGTCTCTCCGGCCGCATGCCCTCGCCGGATCTCTTCAAATAGCTCCACCTTGGCTCTCCTGTCCATCCCGGAATGGTTTCATCCGGGTTTAGGGTGGGCCAAATCAGACGATCAAAGGGGGCCAATTCAGATGATCGAACTCAATTCTCCATGATGAACGTTTGAGGGCGCAGTTCAATGCCCTCGCGATCTCCGAAGACACTGAAAGCTTGGCGGGGAGGGCCCACGACGACCGGCACGGCATTTCGATCGAGACCGGCGCATCGAGCCCCGCGGCAGCCAGGATCGTCCAGAACAAGCTCTCCCAGTATTCGCTCGAGCTGGAAGCCAGGGGGCTCTCGTGCCGACCGCAGCAGCAGCGAACATCCGCAAGGCCGCAGTAGACGGGGCCGAGCACGCCGACTCCAGCCTCGCGGCGATGAAGACCGGAGATATCGCGGCCCTGATCGCGGCGATCCGCAGCGGGAACCCTCCGAAGCCTGCCACCAAGACCAAGGCCATCGAACCGTTCTGGCAGGCCGCAGAAAGCCTCCCCAAAGAGCCTGAAGTGCCAGAATCCCAAGGCGGACGCCCTGGATGCGAAGAAGGACGCCCTTGGTTCCGATCAGGAAGCCCCGACGGCAGTGCGCAAGGCCAAGAAGTACGCGATCCGGATCGAAGGTCCCGAGCGGGCCGGAAGGTCCAGGCCATGAACCCCCTGGCTCGTCGGCTGGCCGAGGAGATCAGGAACGCCGGACGGTCGCTCGGCATGGCCGAGTGCTCGCCCATCGTGTGCGCGTTCAGCAAGACCAAGCAACCGGACAAGCTGGTCGCGTGGCACTTCCGCAAGGTGTTCCGCCCGGCTGGCATCCTCACCGGGTCGCGCAACGGAAGGAAAGTATAAGAGTGGTTGCCGACGCCGGCGCTCTGGTCCGGGTTCCTGCACCGGACCCGCGGCACGTGCTCAAGTCGCTGGTGCTGGACGCGGTCGTCCCCCTCACGAAGCGCCAGTACGTGGAAGCTCATCGACCGGGTGCGGAAGGGCAAGTCGAAGAACGCCCGCAGGAATGTGATCCTTACGGCCAGGGTCAAGGCCATGCTGACCGAGCACTGCCGTGAACGAGTGGGTGTTCCCCTGCGAGAGAGAAGGGTCCGCTATCGTCGGACCTTCCCTGGCGCACCAGCACTTCAAGCTGCGCGCTAAACTAGCACTAGCACTGTCCAAGGATTTCGTAATTCACTCCTTGCGGCACACCATGCTCACCCGTCTCGGGGAAGCTGGTGTCGAAGCGTTCACCATCATGAGGATCGCCGGGCACAGCAGCGTGATTATCTCGCAGAAGTACGTGCACCCGATGCCCGAAGCGATGGAGCGCGCCTTCGAGAAGCTGGAGGCTTTCAACTCGGGCTTCAAAAGATCGGGTGGGCACACAGAGGACACACCGACCCAAGAGACCGAGACGGAAGCCGCTCAAGTTGTTAATTTAGTTAACACGGGGCCCTTAGCTCAGCGGTTAGAGCCGCGGACTCATAATCCGTTGGTCGTAGGTTCAAATCCTACAGGGCCCACCACTCGACGGGTGGCGGAGGAAGGGGGATTCGAACCCCCGAGCGAGTTACCCCGCTAACGGTTTTCAAGACCGGCGCATTCAACCGCTCTGCCATTCCTCCGCTTTCTATCCTACCTGATTCCTTCGTTTTACGAGGGGTGTCACAACCCCGTTTTGGGCCTTTTGGCCCTGCGGGGCGCCACTGTCCCAGTTTTGTCACAGGTAGGCAACGTGGCTACCGCGCGCGCCTTCGTCTCGTGATTGCTGTGCGCGTACCGCATGGTGGCGTTTATTGGTCGCAAACCGAATCAGCTCCCGCAGGTGGGGCGGCGCGGCTTCGAGCAAACGCTGCTCATCGGCCTCGCTCACCGTCTGGAATTGTAGGTTGTTCTCCGGCAGGAACTTCACCAGCCGGACGGGATTGGCGCCCTGATACAGGCCCACCGCTCCCCCATGTCGAGCATACTCTTGAGCAGCGCGGTCTCCCGATTGACGGTTGCCGGTGCGACTTCCCGGTTGCGGTGCTGATACTCCTCCACCCGCAGCTGGGTGATGGCGGTCAGCGTTGCCGTTCCGAGAAAGCTTTGCAGGTTCTCGTACATCTGAAGGTCCCGATCCCAAGAGCGCTTGTGCGCCTTGGAGTACGCGAAATACCGCTCCCACAACTCCGGCAGCGGGACATGCACGGGTTTAACGTATACGCCGCGCTGCGCCTCCGAGACGTGCAAAGCCCAAAACTTCTCGGCTTCACGCTTGTTCCGGGTGCCGGTCGATTCCTGCACCCCCGTTCCGTTCGCGAACAATCCGCGTGCCAGACACCGGCTTCTTTTCTTCGGTCCCGCTTTGATGAATGGGATGCGGCGCAGATAACCGATTGGTACAGGGTCCCTTTCGCAATGCTCAGTATGTCGGAGAGTTCATGATGTTGACGAGCCGGTTTTGATTCGGATGCATGTTCTGCCCTCTTCTGCGAACGGAGCCCCGCTGAGGGCTTGGCTTGCGCCCGCGATACGGGCGCAGCCCATCTCGAAATACTTTGGGTTTTTCTCGATGCCGATGAACCTCCGGCCGAGCTTCTCGCACGCGACTCCCGTTGTGCCGCTGCCCATAAACGGATCGAGAACCAGCTCGCCCGGTTCGGTGAATTTCGTGATCCAATCGAGCAACAGCGCCAGCGGCTTCTGCGTCGGGTGAGCGCAGTGTTCCACGTTGCAAGACATACCGCGTGATGCCCGCCGCCGTTTCAGCGCTTCCTGCCCTCGCGGCGCAGAATGGCGACGGCCTCCCAACCCACGCCCGGCCGGTCGCCCGCGAATTGCGGGGCACCGTTCGGCTTGTGCCAGATGCCAAGCCGGACAAGCGGTACTTCAGCCTTCTCCAGTCCGGCGGCATGTTGCCACGGCATGCGGGAGGAAATCCACGTTTTGCCTGACATACTTTCAATAGTGAGCCTAACCGATCCGGTGGGAAAAAATTATACAAATATAATACGAACTCTTGTTATTCACCGAAGAAGAGTTTCCTCCAGACTTGCTGGCGCGGGATTTTAACGACGGCCGCGCGCACGTGCTCCGGCGTCTGGTATGGAAGCCTTTGTGCCGGGCGGCGGCTGACGAGCCTGATTTAACGACTCAAGCCGAGAGCGCGGTCTCGAAATTGGATATGCGCCGTACAGAAACCTCCGCGCGGCTGGTGGAATGCGAACTGGATACGCGGATGGCGACGCTCGAACTAATGCTCGAGCGCCAAACTCGCTCCTGTCGCAGCCTGCGGGAGTTGACGGTGAGCACGGGCGCCGCGATGAGCCAGCTGGCTGTTGAAGTGGAACGGCTTTGTGAAGGAGCGGCCAATGCCGTTCCGGCTCCCGTTCCCGCCGCTTCCCCGGCTCGAGCCGAAAACGCCGCCAGACCCGAGCTGAAGGCAATGTTCGCCTTCGCGGACGTGGAGAGTAACCAAGCCGCTAACCGGGAGGACCTTCCGGGAGAATGCCCCAAGTGCCTGTCGCGGGACACCCGCTTGGCTCACCGGCGCACTTGGATCGACAAGTGCTTGCGGCCGTTTTCGCTTACCCCGTGGCGGTGCCGCGGTTGCGGCGCGCGATTTTATCGCGCGACTTGGGCAGCGAGCTTGAAACGGCTATCCGGCGCCAGCCGATTTTGACAGTCTTGACGAATATTTATAATCGAAGCTCCATGACAGCCGATCTCGTCTGCTTCAATCGCGACTGCCGCGCCCGCTATCCCGTCACCGACGCCATCTACAACTGCACGCAATGCGGCAGCCTTCTCGAAGCGGCTTACCGAGTCTCGGCGCACGGGAAGGTTCTCGATCCCGCCGCGCTAAAAACGCTCTGGCGCGCCCGCCGGACCTCCAATCTGCCGATCGACCAGAGCGGCGTTTGGCGCTATCGCGAGATCATCCCTTTTCTCGACGATTTCTCGCATGTCGTCACCCTGCGCGAAGGCAACACCCCACTGCTTGCCGCTCCTCGCGCCGCGATTTACGCGGGCTTGGACGCCCTGGTTTTCAAGCATCAGGGTTTCAACCCGACGGGATCTTTCAAGGACAACGGGATGACTTGCGGCGTATCCCAGGCCATGCGCCTCGGGCGTAAGCGGGTCGCTTGCGTTTCCACCGGCAACACCTCCGCCTCGATGGCCGCCTACGCCGGCGCGGCGGGGCTCGAGCCCCTCATCTTTGTCCCGAATGGCCACATCTCGTACGGCAAGCTTGCGCAGGCTCTGGAGTACGGCGCGAAAACGTTTCAAGTGGAGGCGAATTTCGATCGGATCCTCGCCCTGGTGCGCGTTCTGGCCGAACGTCTCGGCATCTATCTCCTGAATTCGATCAATCCGTTTCGCATCGAAGGCCAGAAGACGATCATGGTCGAGATGTTGGATCAACGCGATTGGAATGTTCCCGACTGGATCGTGCTGCCCGGAGGCAATCTGGGCAACACATCGGCATTCGGGAAGGCGCTGCGGGAATTAAGGGAACTCGGCTTCATCGATAAAACGCCGCGCCTTGCCGTCATTCAGGCGGAAGGCTCCGCACCTTTCTACGACTTCATGCGGCAGGAGGACCGCCGTCGTTTCCAATCCGTCGAGCACCCGGAAACGTTGGCGACGGCGATCAAGATTGGCGATCCGGTCTCCTGGCCGAAGGCCCTCGGCGAAGTGGAGAACTCGGGCGGCGTCGTGGAAAAGGTAACCGAGCAAGAGATTGCGGACGCCAAGGCCATCATCGGGCTTTGCGGTATCGGTTGCGAGCCGGCCTCCGCCGCGACCCTAGCCGGCATCCGCAAACTCATTGCGGCGGGCACGATGCGCGCCGGCTCGGACGTAGTCGCCGTTCTAACGGGCAATCTGCTAAAAGATCCCGATTACGTTTACCGCTACCACACCGGGCAGCTCGACGCGCCTGACGGCAACCGCCTGAAGTCGACGTTTGGGAATCGGCCCATCGTCGTGCCGGACGACGCCGGAAAAATAGCCGCGCTGCTTGGTTAGCGCGCGCTCAGCAACGCTAGTTATGGGCGATGGATTCAGCCCTAAACTCCTGTTACAATAGTACTTAAACAAATAAATATGGCCGATTCCGAACTTCCTCCCCACGGGCCACCCGCGCCTCCGGCACCCCCTCTAAACGGCGGCGCGGGCGGCGGAGACGACAACAACAAGAGCCACATTCCGATCAATATCGAAGACGAGATGCGGCGTTCGTATCTCGATTACTCGATGAGCGTAATCGTCGGTCGCGCCTTGCCCGATATTCGCGACGGCCTCAAGCCCGTCCATCGCCGCATTCTGTACGGATTGCACGAGCTTGGCCTCACGCCCAACCGGCCCACGCGGAAATGCGCCAAGATTGTCGGCGAAGTCCTCGGAAAATTTCATCCGCATGGCGACATTCCGGTTTACGATGCGTTGGTCCGCATGGCCCAGCCGTTCAACTTGCGGTATCCGCTGGTGGATGGGCAAGGCAACTTCGGCTCCGTCGATGGGGATCCGCCCGCGGCCATGCGATACACCGAAGCGCGGCTGTCTTGGATTGCGACCGCGCTGCTGCAGGACATCGATAAAGAAACCGTAGATTTCAAACCGAACTACGACGATAGCGAGACGGAACCCGAAGTGCTCCCCAGCCGCGTTCCGAACCTGTTGATCAACGGCTCGTCCGGCATCGCCGTCGGCATGGCGACCAATATCCCGCCCCACAATCTCACCGAGATCGTCAACGCCACCATCGCGCTAATCAAGAAGCCCGATCTCACGCTCGCCCAAATTATCGAGATGGTTCCCGGTCCCGATTTTCCGACGGGCGGATTCATCTTGGGGCGGCAAGGCATCCTCGACGCATTCACGCGCGGCCGAGGGTCGCTCAAGCTGCGCGCGAAGGCCGCGATCGAGAAAATGGGGAAGGATCGCGAGCACATCATTGTCACCGAAATCCCGTATCAGGTGAACAAATCGCGGCTCATCGAACACGCCGCGTCGCTGGTGAACGAAAAAAAGATCGAAGGCATTTCCGAAATTCGCGACGAGAGCGACCGCGACGGCATGCGCATCGTCTTCGAATTGAAGCGCGGGGAACAAGCCGAAGTCATCCTGAACAACCTTTACAAGAACACGCAGCTTCAGATCAGCTTCGGAATCATTAACCTGTCGATCGTCAACGGGCAGCCGCGCGAGTTGAGCCTGATCGACACGATCAAGTATTTCATCGAGCATCGCGTCGATGTCGTTCGCCGCCGCACCGATTACGAATTGCGCAAAGCGCGCGAGCGCGAGCATTTGTTGCTCGGATTCCAGCGCGCTCTTGAAAATTTGGATGAAGTAATCCGGTTGATTCGCGCGGCCACTTCTCCCCGCGATGCCCGCGAATCGCTGATCGCTTCGTTCCAATTCACCGAGAGGCAGGCGCAAGCCATCATCGAACTGCAGTTGCAGCGCCTCACGGGCATGGAGCGCCAGAAAATCATCGACGAGCTGGCGGACATTCAGCGCCGCATTGCCGGGTATCTGGAGATTCTCGGCTCGGAATCGGTGCTTCGCGAAGTAATCGTCAAGGAACTCAAGGAGGTCCAGAAAGAGTACGAGGACGAGCGCCGCACGCAGATTATCGAAGATACCGGCGAAATCCGGCTCGAGGACCTGGTCCAGGTGGAGGATGTCGCGGTAACCGTGACGCACGGCGGATATCTGAAGCGCACCGCCGTCGATACGTACCGGCGGCAGGTGCGCGGCGGGAAAGGCCGCATTGGGATGGGCACGCGGCAGGAGGATTTCGTCGAGTACTTCCTGGTCGCCTCCACGCACAGTTATTTGCTGACATTCACCAACAAGGGCCGGGTTTACTGGCTCAAGATTTACGAAATTCCCGACGCCTCCACCACGGGCAAGGGGAAAAATATTTCAAACCTGATCAACCTTCAGCCGGACGAAACGGTCAAAGCGTTCATGGCCGTTCGCGAATTCGTGCCGGACCGGTTTATCGTGATGGTCACCAAGAACGGAGTGATCAAAAAGTGCGAGTTGACCGAGTTCGACAACGTGCTTTCGCGCGGAATTATCGCCCTGGGGGTGGATGAAGGAGACGAGTTGATTGCCGCGCGATTGACCAATGGAGCCAACTACATCTTCCTCGGATCGCACAACGGGCAGGCGATCAAGTTCAAGGAGTCGCAAGTGCGCGCCATGGGACGGCCCGCGCGCGGCGTGCGCGCCATGGATCTCGAAGAGGGAGATTTTATTGTCGGCGCGGAAGTGGTCGAAGAGCAGGGGCTTATTTTGACGATCTCCGAACATGGCTTCGGCAAGCGCACGCCCTTGAAGGATTACCGGTTAACCAATCGCGGCGGGAAGGGCGTAATCAACATGAAGACGTCGGCCCGCAACGGGAAGGTGGTCGGAATACTTTCCGTCAAGGACGATTCGGATTTGATGATCGTCACCAAGGACGGCAAGATGATCCGCATCGAGTCGGGCGAGATCCGGCAGGCCGGGAGATCGACGCAGGGCGTGCGATTGGTCCGCATGGAAGAGGAAGACCGCGTTGCCGGAGCCTGCGTCATTCCGGACGCGCCCCTCGACGACGACAAGAACGAAAACGGCGCCCAGGGCGACCTGCTTTTGCAATAGGTCCGTCAAAAGCCGGTTTCCCGGCTTCCAAAAAGGCCATCTATCGCGAATAGACTTCGTCAATTTTCGCGGCGAGGATGAAATCGCTTTCCGTAAGGCCGTCGATCTTGTGGGTGTAGATCGTGACGGCCACGCGGCCCCAAGACAAATTGAGATCGGGATGATGCCCTTCGCTTTCCGCGATCGCGCCCGCGCGGTTCACGAAATCGAGAGCCTTCTGAAAATCGGGGAATGCAAAAGTCTTGGCGATGCGATGCTCATCGACGACCTTCCATTCCGGCAGCTGCGCGGCGAAATGACGCAATTCGCCACCCTTCAACGGCGGCACGCCGCCTTTACACGGAATACAGTGCTTCTCTGCGAGGCTCATATCGTTCTTCTTCTAAGATAGCCAAAAGCTCAATTTGTCGCGCCATCTACGCGCTACAGGAAACCGGCGTGGTCAAGGTGATGTGGTACAAGGATCGGCACATCGGACTAGTTCGGAAAAACGCTACTATGTAAGCAATATCGTTACACGGTAACAATCGAGAAGGGCTTATAGGCGGGGGGTAATGATGCGGTTTCCCGAAAACATTTCCGACGAACTCCGAGCTAAATTTAAAGACCCTGCCATCACTGCACTTCTGGGTACGCAATCCGTTTTCTGTGCTGGCGCGACTACCCGAGTTTCGTTCCCACACAGCGTCATGGCGGGCGTTATGGAAGAACTGTCCGTTTCCGTCGCGAGTACCTGGCAGGCCGCAATCACATCCGCATCTGTCGCCGCTTCCGGGTTGACGGTTCCACCATCTTGGAATCCCTTACTGGCGGTGGGAAAGATCGGTAATGAGCTCGTTGAGGCGATCCGGGTTCTATGCGAGATTACCCCAGAGGTCGAGGCAGCCTGTGAGCGACTCGCAGCATTAGGTTGGGCACTCCCCATGGACCTTGGGCCACGCGAGATTGTGGATCTTGCTGTATCCCGAAGCGACAAAGAAATCGATGAGATGATGACGGAATACTACGTCGAAGACGAGTATTCCCAACTCCAAGCCGTTTGGGATCGCTTGCGTGAGGCATCTAACCTTATCGCTTGGTCAGCACTTCTGGAGGAAGCATTCGATGCTTTTCTACGTGGTCATTTTCAGTTACCAGTACCGGCATTGCTAATTATCTTGGAAGGTGTCATGGCTGCTGAATGCGGCAAGCTCCTTACTCACGAAATAAGAGTCGCAAATTATGTAACGAAGTGGAGTTCGAAAGCGAAACCCAAGAGCATTGAAGCCTTAACTCGGCGTTCGGCCGAGATTTTTGTGGCTTCAGTATTCGCGCACAGTGATTTCACCTTACCTGTCGTAGCGGGCATCAAGCGTAACCGAATTCTTCACGGAAGAGATGTCGGGCCGTGGGCGATGGTAGCGTCAGTGCAGCTATTTGCGGTACTCGATATCATCAGGAAATAATGAGAAGCGGAAGAAAGGAACTGGGTGAAAGGGCTGAGATAATCACGTGGTGAGGAATAGCCCATTGAGCAGGGCGGAAGTTTTGCTTAAATTGAAATAAAACTTGCTGGCCGCAAGCCCGACCACTCTATGAAGCGCCCGGGGCCGATCTCGGTCTTCTCCATCCAGCGCCGGACAAAATCGACGATCTGCTCCCGCACGTCGTGCGGCACCCAGACGCCGGTCAGAGTTCCCCAAAGTTTTTTTTTGACGCGACGTGCTCCCATCAGTTCCGCCAGGACTTCACCCTTCGTCTGGATCTTTTTCTCCGGATACTCGATCCGTTCCTGTTCGGCATTGTGGACGCGTCCGCCCTTCTGCTCGAAGGCGGCGGCGCCGTTCTCAAAGAACTCCTTTTGCCAGCGATAGAAACCGTCGGTTGCAGGCCCAGTTCTTCGCACAAATCCGAAACCGCCACGTTCTCCAAAAGACGCCGCCTGAGAATCGCCACCTTTCCTCTGCTGTATAGTGCTACCGTTGCTTCTTCATGCGTTCTCTCCCTTATCTTAACGGCGGAACGCTTTCCTCCATTTCCAGCTGATAGGACAAGGGCAGGCGCGATTACGAGCTTTTCCCTAGCGCAATGAACCAAAAGTACCAGCTCAGATTGAAGCTAATGGCCTATTGTGAGCGGCGCGTTTTCAACCGATCATGGAATTGTGACCGGGTTCCCTGACTTCTCCACCACTCAAGATCGACGAAACACCAGCCGTTTTCCCATGGATCGCGAGGTCCGCTATCGCATTCTCGAAACGCGGAAACATCATCCGCAGTGCGCCGGGAAGACTCTCGATATGAGCAGCAAGGGCATTCTCTTCGAGACGGTGGACGCGGTGCCGGTTGGCAAGCGGCTGGAGATCTCCGTCAACTGGCCGGCGCAGCTCAACAAGACATGCCGGCTCAAGTTTGTCGCGCTGGCGAAGGTGGTCTGGTCCGACGGGAAACGGGTCGCGGTGACCATCGAGCGGCATGAATTTCGCACGCAGGGGGCGAACAACTTCGCGCCTATCGCTGAAGTGGATCTTCGACCCAGGGCGGTGTCGCCTCGATAAGCTTTCCCAGCTCCGGCTCTTGCTCCTCGATTTTTTCCTTCATGAGCCAAGCGATCTCGCGATAGCTGAAGTGGCCTTTGACGCCGCTGCGGACCCGGGCAATATATTCGGCTTCGGCGAAATCCATTTTGAACAGGAATCTGGAACGAGCGCCGAAAGGCAGCAGGTACTCCGCCCCGGGGGCCGGCAACGCGTGCAACGCAGCCAATCCCGCTTCCATTGCCGATTCGTACACGTCTTTGACTCCGGCGGGCTCGAGCGAACCTGGAGTGTCATATCCCAGGTTTCCACTGAATGCCTGCCTGAACTGCTGGCAGCGGCGGTGCCGGTGAAGATCCCGGTACGCGCCGATATCGATGACCATATCGAAGACGTACTGCCCTCCGCGGAAACCGCGCAACAGGTCGTCGCGGCGAGTGCGCGACTGCGTAGCGACCGCCAGCACTTCCGCGCGCATTGCCGGATTCCAGCTACACGCGAGATCGTAAAGCTCACGGAAGGGACGGGCGGTGACGGAATAAAGCAGCGTCGCGACGATCTCGCCGAGCGCCCCGGTCGGCCGGATGAGATCGACTCGTTCGGGCCGGCCATTGGCGTTTCCAGAAGCAATCGGAAGATTCTGTTCGGCCCACAACCGGAGATCCGCGCGCGATTGCAAGAGATACGCATCCGGCTCCGCGTGGCGGGCGAGCGTTGGCGCGAGGGGTTCGCCGACGGCCTCGTCCCAAACGCAATCGGGCGCGTCGGCGCAAGCCGCGGCCATCTCATCGCCCAAACTGCGTAGTTCCTCATACTCCGATACGCGCAGCCGCTTGATCTGCCTTTCGAGAGTGCGGATGCTGGTCACCTGCCCCACGTTGGTCGGAATGCCCCAGAACAGCAGGTAGCGGGCGACATCGAACCCGCGGGCGGCCAGATTGCGCCGGTACGCGTCTTCTTTCATCCGCTCCGGCTTGGGTAGGGTTGACCGGAGGTATTCACAGGTCTTCAAATTGATTTCGGCGTAAGCTTGCAGCAGCTTGCGGCCGGCGTCCTGGTAGACTTGCGCCTGTTCCGGCGTAAATTCCGCGGGCGTGATGAATCCCGCGCCGGAGAAATCCTGATATCGCGACGATTTCGCCTGGCCATCCCACAGCGCCTCGTCCTCGATCTCGCTGGCGGCGAGCTCGGATATGCCTTCGAAGCACAGAACGGCGTGGCCGAGATCGGCGATCGATTGGTGCCCGTATTGGAAATAGTAGCTTTCAAGGAACTTCTGGGCGTTGTGGGAGCGGACCCAATCGAGCGATTGGCGGATGGAATCCGGAGAGCGGCTGTAGCGGGCGAGCGCATAAGCGCACTTCTCGGGAGGCATGGGCGCGACCGTGACGACCCTTTTCACCACGTTTTCACCACGCTATGATAGCGTGCAAATTGACCATGCCTCCATCCAAAGTACTCACCGCCGCCCAGATGCAGGCCGTGGACCGGCGCACGTCCGAACTTGGCATCCCCGGCATCGTGCTGATGGAAAATGCCGGCCAGCGTGTCGTCGAGTTTCTTGTCGACAGGTTCGGGCCGCTTTCGTCGCAGCGAATCGTGGTCTTCTGCGGAAAAGGGAATAACGGAGGCGATGGGATGGTGGCCGCGCGCCAAATTTACACGCGCTTCCGCCCGAAAGCGCTGCACGTGATCTTGACTGGAGACCCCGGCGATCTCAAGGGCGACGCGGCACGGAACTTTCAGATGCTCAAGGCGTGTGGCTGCCCTTTCCAATTGGCGCTGGATGCAAAGGTGGAAGCACCCATGCACGCCGCCACCATCGTCGTCGATGCGCTGCTCGGCACGGGTCTAAAAGGCCCGGCAGCCGGCCCGATCCTCGACGGCATTCGTGCCATCAATAACGGTTTCCCCGACGCGAAGATCGTTGCGGTCGATATCCCGTCGGGAATACCGAGCGATTCCATCTCGATTGCGGGCGAGTACGTTCGCGCGGGATATACGGTCACGTTCACGGCCCCAAAGGTCAGCCAAACGCTCCCCCCCACCTGCGACGCCATGGGCGAATTGATCGTACGGCCCATCGGAAGCCCGCCCGAACTCTACCAGGACGACGAGTCGATTTTCCTGGCCTTGGTGGAACCCGGAACCTTCCGGGAACTGCTGGCGCCCCGGCCGGCGGATTCGAATAAAGGCACGTTCGGCCACGCCTTGATCTGGGCGGGATCGCGGGGCAAGACGGGCGCCGCCGCCATGGCGGGGATCGCGGCATTGCGCGCCGGAGCCGGGCTGGTCACCGTCGCCTCGGAGCAATCCGCGATTGACGCCATCGCGGCCCACTCACCCGAAGTCATGACCGCGCCCCTCGCCCCAGGCACGCCGCCCGATCCCCGCCACAAAACGGTGTTCGCCATGGGCCCGGGATTAGGCGAAAATCCCGAAACCGTAAAATTCGTCCGTGAACTCTTTTCCGAAGCCGGTTTACCGGCGGTCGCCGACGCCGACGCCCTTAACGCCATCGCAGGCACGGACTGGCGTGGCGGCGTCCATCTGCGCGTGCTCACCCCCCATCCAGGAGAGATGAGCCGGCTTTGCGGGAAGAGTATTGCCGGGATCGAGAGCGATCGCGTCGGCGTGGCGCGCGGCTTCGCTCAAGAACGCAACGTGCATCTGGTGCTGAAAGGACAACGCACTCTCATCGCGTTTCCAGACGGCCGCGTGTGGATCAATCCCACCGGATCGCCGTCCATGGCGACCGGCGGCACGGGCGACATTCTGACGGGCATTATTACCGGATTTCTCGCGCAATTCCCCAAGCAGCCGGACCTGGCCATTGCCGCGGCCGTATATCTACACGGCTTGTCGGGGCAACTCGCTGCCGCGGAGTTGGGCGAGAAATGCATGGTTGCGACCGACCTCCTGAAATTTCTTCCAGCCGCGATGCATGCCTGCGCGAATCTATAAAACGGCATCGGAAGAAGAGACCATCGCGCTTGGGCAGCGACTCGCGAGCGAATTGCCCGCGGGTGTCGTGTTGCTGATCGGTAATCTGGGGGCGGGGAAGACCACGCTCGTGAAAGGCATCGTTTCCGGCCTGGGCGCCGCGGCGGTCGAGGAAGTCTCCAGCCCCACCTTCACGCTGATCCACGAATACGGCGGAATTCGCGGCGCGCCGAAGGTCTTTCATATCGACCTATACCGCCTCGAGACCGAGCGCGAAGTGGAATCGCTTGGGTTGGACGACTTATTCGACAGCCATTCGCTCGTGCTGATCGAATGGGGTGAGCGCTTCCCGCGCTTGATGCCACGACGCCGCACCGAGATCCGTCTGCTCCCGATTAACGATGAGGGGCGCGAAATTGCTGTAACCTACAAAACGGAATGAATGAAACGCGGGATTGGGCACTGATCCTTGGATCGAGCAGCGGCTTCGGCGAGGCCGTTTCCCTGGAACTCGCCGGACAGGGCATGAATATTTTCGGCGTCCACCTGGATCGCCGGGAAACCCTGCCGCACGCGGCGGAGGTCGAGGAGAAAATCCGAAGCCTGGGCCGCGAATCGATTTTCTTCAACGGAAACGCGGCCGATCCCGGGAAGCGGAAGGAAATTGTGGCTCGAATCGTCGAAACGCGGGCTCAGGTCCGGGTCGTTCTGCATTCGCTCGCGTTCGGGGCTCTGAAGCCGCTGGTCGGCCCGGATGCCGCCAGCCAGCGGCAAGTGGAAATGACTGCCGACGTCATGGGCCATAGCCTGGTCTATTGGGTACAGGAGCTTATGGCGAATCGACTGATCGGCCGGGGCGGACGGATTTACGCGATGACCAGTGAAGGCGGCGGAAAAGCGATCCCGCAATATGGGCCGGTTTCCGCCGCGAAAGCCGTGCTCGAATGCCACATCCGCCAGTTGGCGCTGGAACTCGCGCCGCACGGCATCACGGCGAATGCGATCCTCGCGGGAGTGACCGATACGCCCGCGCTTCGGAAAATTCCGGGGAACGATAAGCTGATGGAGATCGCGCTATTCCGCAATCCGCACGGACGGCTCACCACCCCGGTCGACGTGGCGAAATGCATCGGGGTTCTGTGCCATGAGAACACCTACTGGATGACCGGAAACACGATTCGCGTCGATGGCGGCGAAGGCTCGGTCGCATGACGGCGCCCGCGATTACACAACTGGAAGCCACACCCGAAATTCTGCGCGCTTTGCTCGACGGCATTACGGCGGAGCAGGCGCAATGGAAGCCCGCGCCGGATCGCTTCTCTCTCGCCGAAGCGATCGAGCATCTCTCGCATGTGGAAAGCCGGGCTTTTCGGGCGCGCGTCGAGATGATGGTCAATGAAAATAATCCGGCAATCGAGGAATACGATCAGAAAGCCCATGCGGCCGCCGGCGCCTACTCCGGCCGGGACGCGGAGGATTCCTTCGACCACTGGGAAGAACAGCGCGAAGATAACATCGCGTATCTGTCGGGCTTGCCCGCGCAGGCTATCGCGCGGACGGGAATGCACCGGAACCTGGGCTCAATCACCATCGGCGAACTGCTGAACGAATGGGCATTTCACGATCTGGGCCACATCCGCCAGATCGCCGAGTTGGTGCGGACCATTCTGTACTACCCCAACATGGGGGCGTTCCGCGCCGAATATACGGTCCATCCCTAAACCTAAAGTCAGGCCGTAATCGTTTCGAAATGCCGGTGCGGCGCGATGGAATGGCCCATGCCGCGGGTTGCCGCCTCCAGGTCGTTTTTCACCATCTCTCGAATTAACGATTCGAACGAATAGGTCGGCTCCCAGCCGAGCACGCGCCGCGCCTTGCTGAAATCGCCGATCAGCAGATCGACTTCGGCGGGACGATAGAAGCGTTCGTCCACTTTCACGAAGTCGCGATAATCCAAATCCGCCTCGGAAAAGGCCCGCTCGCAGAATTCGCGCACGGTGTGGGTCTGGCCGGTCGCGATCACGTAATCGCCGGGTTCGGAATGCTGCAACATCATGTGCATGGCCCGGACGAAGTCGGCGGCATGCCCCCAATCCCGCCGCGCGTCCAGATTGCCGAGACGCAGTTCCGCGGCAAGCCCAAGCTTGATCCGGGCAACGCCACTGGTGATTTTGCGCGTCGCGAACTCGAACCCGCGCCGGGGACCCTCGTGATTGAAGAGAATGCCATTGCAGCAGAACATATCGTACGCTTCCCGGTAGTTCAAGCTCAGATAGAAGCCGCCCACCTTGCTAATCCCGTATGGGCTGCGCGGGTGGAAGGGAGTGGTCTCGCGCTGCGGCGCCTCCTGAACCTTGCCGAACATTTCGCTCGAACCGGCGAAGTAAAAGCGGCATTGGGGACGCAGCTCGCGCAAGGCGGCAAGCATGTAATGCGTCCCGTTGATATTCGTGTTCATGGTTGAAAAACCGTCGCTAAAACTCTCCGCCACGAAACTTTGTGCCGCCAGGTGGTAGCATTCGTCGAAGTCTATCCTGCTCACCACGTGAAAGATACTCGGATAACTCTCGAGGCTGGCGGGATGCAGCGTAATCTGGTCCAGAAGATGGCCGATGCGGCCGAAGCGGCGGTCCGGTTCCTCCAGCGCCACGCGGCGGACCAGGCCGTGCACTTCGTAACCGAGGCCCAGAAGATATTCCGCGAGATAGCTGCCGTCCTGTCCGGTAATGCCGGTGATTAGGGCCTTTTTCTTTGACATCGATGGCCTGCGAGTTTATTGAGACACGGAGCGAATATCCACACTGTATTATAGGCGCTCGCATCGGCGATGCTGTTCAACTCACTGCATTTCCTGCTTTTTTTCCCGCTTGTGACCGGGCTTTACTTCCTGCTGCCGCAGGCGCGCCGCTGGCAGCTGCTGCTGGCCGCCAGTTGTTATTTCTACATGGCGTTCATCCCGGCGTATCTGCTGATTCTGTTATTTCTAATCGTCGTCGACTACTTCGCGGGCTTGGCGATCGACGGATCGGCGGGCCGGACTCGAAAAGCGTATCTGGTTCTGAGCCTGATCGCCAATCTTGGAATCCTCGGCATTTTCAAATACTTCAATTTCTTCAGCCGCGGCATCGCCGATCTGTTACATGTTGCTCGAATCGGCTACGATCCGTTTCTGCTCAGCGTGATTCTGCCGATCGGCCTGTCGTTCCACACCTTTCAATCGATGAGCTACACCATCGAAGTCTATTGGGGGCGGCAGAAGCCCGAGCGGCATTTCGGAATTTACGCGCTTTACGTCATGTTCTATCCGCAACTGGTGGCCGGGCCGATCGAGCGTCCCCAGAATCTGCTGCATCAGTTTCGCGAGCGGCACGATTTTGATTACAGCCGCGTGGTCGCGGGCCTCAAGCTCATGCTCTGGGGGTTCTTCAAGAAGGCGGTCGTCGCCGACCGGCTGGCCTTCCTGGTGAATCAGGTCTACGGTTCGCCGCGGGATTATTCGGGCGTCGCGCTGCTCATTGCCACGTACGGCTTCACGTTTCAGGTGTATTGCGATTTCTCGGGGTACTCGGATATCGCCATCGGCGCGGCTCAGGTGATGGGTTTCCGGCTGATGAAGAACTTCGACCGGCCGTTCTTTTCGGAAACGACGGCGGAATTTTGGAGGCGCTGGCACATCTCGCTTTCCTCCTGGTTCCGCGATTATCTGTATCTCCCGATGGGCGGCAGCCGCGTGCCCCGACCGCGGAGATACTTCAACCTCTTCGCGGTATTCGCGCTTTGCGGGCTTTGGCATGGAGCGGCCTGGACCTACGTCGGTTGGGGCTCGTTCGTCGGCATCTGCCTCGTGTTCGCGCTCATCACGAAGACGGTCCGCGGGAAGCTAGCCGCCCTTTCGGGCCTCGATCGCCTCCCGGGCCTTTACCGCTTGTGGAAAGTCGCGATCACGATTCATCTCTTCGCCGCGGGCCTGGTCGTCTTCCGCGCGCACTCGCTCTCCGATGCGGGCTACATCGCCGCCCGGATATTTGAGGATGTGCCGCTCACGGCAACTCGCGCACTTGCCGGCGTCAGCTTGAAACCAATCGCCGCGAAGATCGGCAACCTCGGCCTGAGCCCGTTCGATCTTCTGCTCGCGTTATTAGGCGTGCTCGTCTTGATGACCGTCGAATTTTTGCAAGGCCGCCGGCCCTTGCGGCCGGCGATAACCGCCTGGCCGGCATGGGCGCGGTGGTCCGGTTATTATGCCGTAATCGCGTCCATCCTGCTGTTCGGCAAGTTCACGGCGCGGCAATTCATCTATTTCCAATTCTGATGGCCCGCTTCGTTTTCAAGCTGGCGATGTTTATTCTGTTGGGTTCCACCGTCACGGAGATCGCATTCCGCGCCGCCCTCGGGAAACGCACCGCTTGGTATAACGCGGCCATCGAAACGGCAAATGAAGCTCCGGTCGACTACATCTTTGCCGGCAGCTCGCGCGTGGCGGCGTCGATCGACGAGAACCGGTTCGCGCAATACATGGGCGGGCGGCTCGGCCGGAAAGTGAACGCGATCAACATGGGCATGGGCTTCGGGAGCCTCGCAGACCACTACTTCGGCCTCCGCAAGCTGTTCGCGAGCAATCCGCGCAATCCGCGGGATGTAACCGTCTTCATTGAGGCGCCGCTGGGGCTTCCGATGGCGGAAACCTGGCGTGACCGGTGGACGATTCCGGGAGGATCGCCCGACCTGTTCGTCCCCTACGTCAACTCGGCCGATCTGGCGCGCTATTGGCAATCGTCGGACAACGATGTGTTCGAGAAACTCTATCTCACGGCGGCGAAATATTTATTTATCGTGAGGAAGGGCGGAGCGGTGCGCAACCGCATGAAAGCGGCCGGCGACGGCGCGATGCGGATCCTTCTGGTGAAAGCCGGCTTCGCCGCTCCCGAGACTCTCCAAGCCGACCTGACGCGCGGCGGCGGAATTCGCATCGAGGAAGCCGATATGGCCTTCGTGCGAAAGGCCGCAGTCGGCAATTTCATCAATGAAATGCGCGATCAGCGCCCCCTTCGCAACTGGGATGAGAGCGTCCTTCGCAGCATGGTCGCATTGATTACAACCCACGGGGGCCGGGTCGTACTTTTCGATCTGCCGCTGAATAGCTTGCAGTGGAAGCCGCTCAGCACGGGCGTGAGGCAAGCGGATCGAACCGTTTTCGAGCAAGTCGCGGGGAAGTGGGGCGTACCAATCCTTAGGACCAAATTCCCCACCGAAGATTCGGATTATCCCGACGCGTGGCACCTGCGCCGGTCGCTCGCCGGGCCGTTCACAACCGCGCTGGCGCAATCGTACGCGGCTTATCTGGCCGATTTGTGGCGCGGGCACTCGTGCCTGCCGTGTCCACACTCGTGTGGACACAAGGTTTCCGCCGCTTCCGAGACAAGTGTCCACACGAGTGTGGACA
>JBPCKZ010000161.1:0-10711 GCA_051003795.1 Bryobacteraceae bacterium
GCAACGCTCGGTGTCGGGCATCCTTACCCGGGCCTCGCCGCCACGCATGACGACAAGGGAAGCGGGAAATACGCCGAGAAGGCCGCCATCGCCCCGACCGAAGGGAAATGGGCGCTGGTCGTCACGCTCAAGGGGAAGGCGCCCGTGGTCCAGCCGCTCAAGCTCAAGCAGGGGAAGGGCGGGGAGTTCACCGCCTCGCCGCAACCCAGCGCGGTGGCGACGGTCACCATCACCGGCGCCGTCCGCACAGTGGGTGCGTCCAAGGTGAAGGAGATATCTTTTCATGTGACGCTCTTCCCCGCGGCGGAGATCGTTTTCATCGCCGGTGTCGACTACAACCGGGTAGATATTGGCGGCGGCTGGCAATTCCACGAGTACGGCTTCAATCGCGCTGAAGCCTTGCGCCGCGAGAAGAAGATCCACGCGGGCGCCATCGTGACCGTGTTTTCGACGTCCAAGATCCGGCGCACGACGCGCGTATGGGGCGTAAAAAAGTGGGTCGACATCGAGGTCGCTCAAATCGGCGATCCGTCGACCCGAGTCTTCGGAACCGAGCCGGACTCGTATAAACCCGTCGCCGGCCTCGACATTCACATCACCGACTTCTATAAGTACCTTGCCGAAGTGGGGACGCGCGAACCCAAGAGCGTCCGCGAGATCGGGATTTTCAGCCACGCCTGGCCGGGCGGGCCCATCCTCTACAACACCGGAGAGAGAGCCGCGTTCAAGGCCATTACAACCGCGCGCGATCCCCACGACTTCGACGCCCGCCCCAAGGACTTCAACGCTCATAATTTCCCCGGCTATGACAAGATGCCGGACGCGTTCGCTACCGGCTGCCGATTCACGATCTGGGGTTGCAGCGCCACGACGCATTTCAAGTTCGCCTGCCGCAGGTCTTTGGAAGCCATCAATAGGGGTCTTGCCGAGGACGCATTCCTTATCGTCCGCAGTGAGCTCGAAGATAATCACGATCCCGCGGTTGGCGTGTTCGCCATCGAAGAGGAGCACACCTCCGAGCTCCGCCACCGTTTCTTGATGGACTCGCTGTTTCGCAGAAGCACGTACGCCGCCGAAGCCGCGAGGAAGCTGGGCATCGAGGTCCGCGCCGGGTGCCCCGGGACAGGCTCAGACAACGTGGACATCGAAGGTGTCAAGATGTTGATGGTCGATCTCGCCCTATACCATGATGTGTTCGGCTACTTCCACAAGAAGTTCTCCCCCGAGTTCGCCGAGACCAAGGGAAAGTGGGACCAAGGCTACGTCGACTACCACGCCCTGCAATCCCGCGCAATTGTGGCAAAACCCTCGTTTTCGACCGAGTACTACGACCTGAATATTCAGACCAAGGTGACGCGCTGGCAACCGGCCACCGGCGCGCAATTGACCTTCTGGAACCGCAAGACGGTCTTTCACCCCACGCCCAACGTCCAAGTTGTCATGAAGCCGGTGGCCGACCTTGTGACCGTGGGAAAGAAAGGACACCTGTTCGTCCTAAAGGATAAAGACAAGACCAAATCCCAAGCCGTCTTCGTGCAGGAGGATGAGAAGGTCTTCATGATCACGCAGGACGCCAAGCACGAGTGGACGGTTAAGGGGGCGGAAATTTAAGTGCCTGAGCCTCCTTTTGGCGCCCGGTCTTCTTGTAATAGAAGATCACCACCCCGGCGCCGCCCCCCACGTCGCCGGCGAGGTTGACCCCGTCGTCGGACGAGATCCCGCCAGCCTGTGAGCGAGCGCCGGTGGCCGGGTCCCATGTCGCCACGCCGTCCTCGGCCGTCAATACAAGACCTCCGCTCTGGTTGAAGCGCGCGGAGCGAGTTCCCTGCGGCAGCGCCGTGGTCCTGCCTTTCTCGACGACCTCGCCGCCAGCGCCGGTAGCCCACAAATAAGCCGCTCCGTCGGGCGAGAAGAACAAGCTTTGCACGCCCGCAGCGTCGGCGAGCCTGCGTACCGGCCCTCTTCCTTCGCGCAAGTATACGCGCTTGGCCGTGGCGAACAGGACCTTCTCCCCGTCGGGGGAGAGATCGGCGTTGATCACCAAGTCGCGGTCAACGAGCTTGGTCACCCCAATGGCCCCGCCGCTTGCCAGGTCGCGCGTCACCAGCCGACCGCCCGTGAAATACACAACCCGTCCCTTCGCCGCCGCGACCACCGCGCCGGGTCCCAGCTCCGCCAGCGTCCTTCGATTGCCCTCGTAATCGACCACGTACAGCTTCGATCGTGCGCGCGCGATCAAACCGGCGTCGGTCCACCAAAGCCAGTCGACCCCACCCAGGGACCTAAGCAGACGGGGCTCTTTCCGATCAAGCGCGAGGACCTCGATCCCCTTGGCCGATGCGAACGCCAGCCGGTCCCCCGCGGGAGAGAAGCGGAACGCCGTCACCACGCCCCTGCGGTGCAACCGCTCGACGCCGCTCACCGTAGAAACAGCGAGGCCGGTCGCGACACTCCAGAGCGCGACGGCACCGCCGCCGGGGGCCACTTGGAACCACCGATCGAGCGGCGACAGCCCCTGCCGCTCCACCCGAGGCGAGGCGGTGAAGCCGCTCAACTCGATCCGGTAACCCGGGCCTGGGCTCAGCATTATCCAGCCATCCGCATTCGCCCGCCCCGGAGCCAGCAAGCACATCGCCGCCATCGCCGCCAACCGTGTATGATTCTGGGTGAACACGTGGAATTTCCCGTTTCCTAATTATCGGAGTCAATTATCGGATAAAGACATGAAGTGGCGTGGACCGGCTCCCAACCTGCCCCACCCGGATTCTCCCGTGGGCAGGTATTTCGATTGGCGATCCCTTGATCTGCCCCATCCCGATTCTCCCGCGGGCCGGCTTTTCGACTGGCAATCCGTCTGGCACAAACGTGCGGACTTGAAGGAGCAATCGAAGAGGCCACTTCTTCGTGTGCCTTTCTCTTCTGTAGGGACGGCCGTTAAACCGGCCGAAGTCCCAGCGGAATCCTCAAAACCGCAGCGTGCCCAACGAGCCGCGATTGCGGAGAAGACTTGGATCGAGATCCGCGTGATCGATGAAAACGGAGATCCCGTGCCGCGCATCGCCTACAAGCTGACACTGCCCGACGGAACAACTAAGAACGGAAACCTCGATGAGCAAGGCGGCGCGCGCTTCGACAATATCGATCCTGGCCAATGCCAGTTCACCCTGACGGAAATCGATGCCGGAGACTGGAGGCCCGCTTAGAAAGGGCTTCGCGGCAGCGCGGCAATCAGCTGCCGCGTGTATGGATGCTCCGGCGTTCGGAAGATTTGCTCGGGACTTCCGCATTCCACGATCTCGCCCTTGTGCAGGATAGCCACCCGGTGGCACAAGCTGGCGATCGAGAGCAGGTCGTGGGAAATATAGAGGATTCCCATGTTCAACTCTCCGTGCAATCGCGCGAATAGCTGAAGAATCCCGGATTGCGTGATCACATCGAGGGCGCTGGTCGGCTCGTCGGCAATCAACAGCGGCGGACGATGCAGAATCGCCAGCGCAATCAACACCCGTTGAGCGAGCCCCACGCTGAGCTGTCGCGGATAGTTTCGCAGCAGCGCGTCGTCACCCGGCAGGCTCACGCTTTTCAAGACCTCGAACAAGCGCTCTCTGCCCGGCGGGCCGTTTTCGTGCGCCCGCCAGGCTTCCGATAGCTGCGTCCCAATCGTCAACGCGGGGTTCAAGGACGAGAGCGGGCTTTGCGGCACCAAGCCGATCTGCTTGCCGCGCACGTGCCGCATTTGCTTCCGCGCGAGAGGCATCAGGTCGCGGCCGTCGAGCAGCACTTGTCCCGAAGTCTTCGCGCCTTTGCCGTCCAGCAGCTTCAAAATCGCGAGCGCGATCGAGCTCTTGCCCGCCCCGCTTTGCCCCACAAGCCCCAACACTTCGCCGCGGCCCACCGCGAGCGAAACGTCCCGCAGCACGCCGGGCTTGCCTGGGTAATCCACGGTCAAATGCACAATCTCAAGCATGTGCCGCGCTACTTCAAGTGAATCTTATCGGCGTTCCAATAAGTCTGAGGCCGCAATGCCACCGGATTCGCGTTTCGCAATTCCGTCGACACCGCCGAGAGCGCGTTCCGGTTCACAAGATATATAAAAGGCGCTTCGTCGCGCGCGATTTCCTGCACTTTATCGAAAGACGCTTTGCGCTTGTGCATGTCGAGCTCCGCGGCCTGCGCGCGCATCAAGCGGTCGACCTCCGCTTCCCACGGAGTTTGCGGCGTTTTCTGATTGGGGTTCCACTGGTGATTGCTCGACGAACTCAGCCACACATTC
Source organism: Bryobacteraceae bacterium (assembly GCA_051003795.1). Classification (GTDB taxonomy): domain Bacteria; phylum Acidobacteriota; class Terriglobia; order Bryobacterales; family Bryobacteraceae; genus JALYXS01. Next base: position 4,274 of record JBPCKZ010000161.1, read on the forward strand.
ATCTGCTCGTTCGGATCGGGATCGACATTCACCAGCCCGAGCAGGCATGCTTCGTAATCGAACGTTCGGGTCATGCGCTCGATCAACGACGGGAAATCGAGCGTAACCACGTTCAAACGGATGCCTAGCTGCGCGAGATCCTGCTGGATCATGACGGCCATGCGGGCGCGGTTCGCGTTGCCCGAATTGGTGGCCAGCGAGAACTCCACTTCGTGCCCCTCGCGATCGCGCAACGCGCCGCCGCCGGTCCGCCGGAAGCCGTCGCGCTCCAACCGCTTCAACGCGCCCTGCACATCCCGCACTTGCGGTTTGAGGGATTGATCGAACCAGAACTTGTCGGCCGGAGATACCGGGCCAAGCGCCGGATGCGCGTGTCCGCGATAGACGACGCGGCAGATGTCGTCGCGGTTGATCGCCTCGGAAACGGCCAGTCGGAAGCCCTGCGTTCGAAACCACGCTTTCTTATAGGCCGGCAAGGGCGCGGCGGCAACCTGGTTGAACCACATGAAATCGGAATCGTACGAGGGGCCCGCGTCGTGAAGAGCGTCCTTGCGGTCCGCCGCCAAAGACTCGTATAACTCCGGATCCACGCCGTTGATCAGATCGATTTCCTTGCGCCGGAACCTGAGAGCTTCGGTATCGCGGTTCTGCTGGATATCGAGGCGGATCGAATCCAGATACGGGAGTTGCCGCCCCTGTTCGTCCTTCTTCCAGTAGCGCGGATTGCGCTTCAAGAGGATATATATCCCGCTCTTGTGCTCACCCACGTAAAAGGGTCCCAGAACGGCTTTCTCTTTTTGCGGCGAGCGGGAAGACATGATCGCGACCTGATCGAACTGCTTATCCGCGCCGGCCAAGACAGCGGGAAAGATCACGGTGACTTCATTAGGGCTGGCGGCGTTCGCGATCACCGGCCCGGAATCGGAGCGGAACGCATCCCCCGTGGGCGAATGCAGCGCGGGGTCCATCAAGGTTCGCATGGTGAACACGACATCTTCCGCGGTGAATGGCGTTCCGTCCGAAAAGGCGAGACCGGGGCGAAGTTGGAAAGTGATCTTGCGGCCGCCGTTTGAAACCTTCCAGGACGTGGCAAGTTCCGGTTCCAACTGCTGTGTCAGGCGGTTTACGCGGATTAAGACGCCGCCCGTGAGATACCGGATCGCCTCGCCGGATTCCTCCTCGACCAGGGCCGGGTTGAAGGTCTTCGGCTCCGAATGGAGGCAGAATCTAAGTTCGCCGCCAACCGGACCGGACGCGGCGTAAGCGGGCCAGAGCGCGAGGCATGCGCAGGCGAATGGTCGAAAAGACGTCAAGTGTTTTTCTCCGAAAGAACCAAGTGGAAACAGCTAACCACCACCAACAGCAGCAGCACGGGCGCAAGGCGCCACGGGTGGGCGAATACGGAGGGGCCTTTTTCGAGTTGCGTGAGCAGGTTTCCCCACGAAGGCAGCGGCTCCGCGACGCCCAACCCGAGGAAGCTGAGGTTAGCCTCGCTCAGGATGAACACGGGGATCGCGATACCGAATTGCGCGAGTAAAACGGGCTTGAGGTTGGGGAGCACATGGACCAACAGCAAACGAAGGCCGCCGGTTCCGCAAGCGCGGGCTTGGAGCACGAAATCGGCGTGCCGCAACATCCGGGCGCCCGCGCACACCACGCGCGCCGAGGCTGCCCATCCGAGCGAGCCGAGCAGCAGAAACGTGATCGCGACCGATAAAAGCGGGGGGACGTTCAACGGCAGCATCGCGCGGATGGTAAGCAGCAGGAACAGCCAGGGGAGGGAAAGGAACAGATCGGCCGCGCCGAGCGCGATGCGTTGAGGCCAGCCGCCGGCATACCCGCCGATTCCGCCGATGAGCGCGGCCAAGAGCGTCGCGATCAGGGCGGCCGCCGGGGCGAGGAGGAGCGAGACGCGGCTTCCATAGAGCAGGCGGGAAAGCTGGTCGCGCCCGAGCTCGTCCGTGCCGAGTGGAAATCGCGCGGAGGGTCGCGCCTCGGGCGAGTCCCGGAATTGCGTGGCGTAAGGAGCGGGGGCGAGCCAATTCGCGCCCATGGAGATTCCGAAAATTGCGATCAACAGACCCCAGGCAAACGGCCGCAATCGATTGGTCATGGGGCCGTTTCCGCTGCTTCGATCGCCAGATCGGACGCGGCGTTCGCCAACAGCGTAACGGCGGTAACCACCAGCGTAAGCCCGACCAATAGCGGCAAATCCCGCGCCAACGCGGCTTGCCAGGCGAGCTGCCCTAGACCGGGGGAATCGCAGACCACCTCGATCGGAATACTCGCCCCAAACGCGATGCCGACCGAGACTCCGGCCAAAGCTAAAATCTGGGGCGCGGCCGAAGGAAACACGTGCCGGAAGAAGATCCGGCTTTCATTTATTCCTCTGGCGCGGGCGGCTGGAATATGCGGCTTCGCGTAGCCTTCGATCAACAAGTTCCGGGCGTAGTGGAACACCTTCGGAAAAACGACCAGTGCCACCGCGGCGGCGACTGGTCCGCCGGTAAAAAGAAAAAACAAAGCCAATATTGCCGAAGGCAGCGAGAGAAACAAGCCGCTTACGGCAGATAAAAATAAATCCGCAATTGGCGATTGAGATAAAGCCAAAACAGCCGCGGCCGTCAGGCCCAACGCCCAGCCACCCAATAAACCGGCAACGACCGTTCGAAACGTGACGGGAAAGCGCTCTAAGAATAACTCCGCGATGGGCCGCGCGAGGGTGCGGGAATAACCCAGATCGCCGCGAGCCAACTGGCTTAAGTAGCGGGCGTAATACCGCGCGATATTCGGTTCGCCCAACGCATCCCGCCGGAGGCTTTCGATACTTTCCTGGCGCAAGCGGGAATCCAGTTGCCGCGCGTCCACTCCGAATCCCGGCGCCAGGCGCACCAAAGTCGCCCCGAGAAATCCAACTACAAAAAGAGTAATTACAAAGATGAGGGCGCGCCGCAGTAACGATCCAAGCGGCATCCGCCGCATTTCCGGCTGCAATTCAGAAAGCTCCTAGCAATTGGTAGGAGAACCAGGGCGAGTATCTCAGCCAATTCGGCGGGCGCTTCGCGAGGTCGTTATATAATCACAACGCCCCTCGCGGCCACGGGTATTGTCCCTCAAGTTAAGCACCTCCCGAATCGAAGCTCTCAGCGACGGCGTGTTCTCCATCGCCATGACCTTGCTGGTGCTAAAGCTGGAAGTGCCCGACGTTTCGCACCACTCGTCCAACATGGAAATGCTGGGGCAACTGATGGCCCAGACTCCAGCGTTCATCAGCTACGTCGCGACGTTCCTCATCGCCGCCGGATTCTGGTTGCTGCACCACCTGACGTTTCATTTCATCCGGCACGCCGACGGACTCCTGTGTTGGATCAATCTGGCGCTCCTGATGTTCGTATCGTTGCTGCCCTTTTCGGCGGGCATGATGGGACACCTCTTCGTGCACTCGGTTTCGCAAGTCTTCTACTTCGGCAATCAGTTCGCGATCGCATCGCTTTTATATCTTCACTTGTATTACGCCACCCATGCGCGAATGGCGGCGATCGATTCGGACCCCGTTGCGGCGCGCCGGCTCACGTACCGGATCGCCGTGCTGCCGATCGCGTTCGGAGGCGCAATCGCCACGGCATTCCTCGCCCCCATGTACAGCATCTTGTGCTTCGCGGCGGTTTTCGTTGCGGGTATCGCCGTCGAGCGCCTTTCGCGCTGACCGCCGTTCCGTTATATAATTACAACGTCCCTCGCGGCCACGTAAGTGAAAGCAGCAAGCTTTTCCGCAGTAACGCTTCTCTTTTCGGCCCGGCTGTTTTCAGCCGGCGCCGCCGTTGCGTTCTCGAAAGACGTCCAACCGATTCTCCAGAATAGTTGCTGGAAGTGCCACGGGTCCGCCATGCAGCTCTCGAAATTGGATCTGCGCACGCGCGACTCCGCCTTAAAGGGCGGCGAGCACGGGCCCTCCATCGTGCCCGGCAACGCAGCTCAGAGCCGTCTCGTCCGCATGATCTCGGGCGAGGAAAAACCCGCCATGCCGATGGGCGGCGCGCTTTCACCCGATCAGATCGCAACACTAAGATCCTGGATCGATCAAGGCGCGGTTTGGGACGCCGCGGCGCCCGTCGATGCCAAGACCACGGCGGCACAAGTTTCGGCCCTCGAAGACATGCCCATTCCGCCCGAGGCGCGGAAATACTGGGCTTTTCAAAAACCGGTGCGCCCGCCGGTTCCCTCCGTGGCCCAAAAACCGGCCAATCCCATCGATGCGTTTCTGCTGCGCGCCATGGAACAACACGGCCTCAAGCCCGCTCCGCCCGCCGATAATCGCACACTGGTTCGCCGCGCCTACATGGATCTGACCGGCCTGCCTCCGTCCCCGGCTGAAACCGAGGCGTTTGTGAACGACCGCGCGGCGGACGCCTGGCCCAAATTGATCGACCGCCTCCTCGCATCGCCGCACTACGGCGAGCGTTGGGGCCGGCACTGGCTGGACGTTGCCCGCTATGCCGATTCCAACGGCTTTGAGCACGATTTCAACCGCCCCAACGCATGGCGCTATCGCGACTACGTTATCCGGGCGTTCAACAACGATACGCCGTACAATGCGTTCCTGAAAGAGCAGATCGCCGGCGATGAGCTCACGCCCATCACGCAGGACAATCTGATCGCCACCGGTTTCCTGCGCAATCACGCAAAAGTTGGATTCCGCGAAAAGGATAATCCGCAATTCCGCTTCGAGTATCTGGACGACATGATCGCGACCATCGGCCGCGGCGTGCTCGGCATGACCGTGCAATGCGCGCGCTGCCACAACCACAAGTTCGATCCCATTCCGCAGAAAGATTATTACCGCATGCAGGCGGCTTTGTTCAGCTACGTGGAAGTGGATCATCCGCTCACCACGCCCCAGGAAGCGGCGGAGTATCAGCGCCAAGTGGATGCGATCGAGGCTCGGTTGAAACCGTTGAAGCAGCAGATCGTGGAGCTGGACCGTCCCTATCGCGAAAAGCTTTTGCCGGCGAAGTACGCGAAATTTCCCGAAAATATACAGGCCGCGATCCGCACTCCCGAAGCACAGCGCACGCCCGGGCAAGTACTGCTGGCAAATCAGGTGATCCGCACCGTTTCGGTTTCGCAGACCGAAATCGCGCGCATCATCGGCCCCGAAGATCAGGCGCGCAAGAAGGAGTTGCAGGCGCAGCTCCACGAAATCGAAGCGCAGCGGCCCCCACCCATTCCAGTCGCCATGGGAATCGCCGACGGCGATTACCGCTTCGCTCCCGAAGGCGAGGGCGATAACGAAGAGCCGGGCAAGGGCGTCAAACGCGAAAAGATCGAGGGCAGTTATCTGTTTAAGGGACCGGGCCGCTATCAGGCGCCACCCTCGTATTTCCTGTTCCATGGGGACGCCGAGAGCCCCGGGTCCCGGATGCAGCCGGGATTTCTCACCGTCGCGACCTACGGCAACCCGCCAACGGAAATGCCGCCGCCCGACGGGCACACTTCCGGCCGCCGTCTCGCGCTGGCGAACTGGCTGACCTCGCCGGAAAATCCGCTGACCGCGCGCGTGATCGTGAATCGCATCTGGCATCATCACTTCGGACGCGGCATCGTCGCAACTCTCGATAACTTCGGCAAAATGGGCGAGAAACCAACCCACCCCGAACTGCTCGACTGGCTCGCGGTGGAATTCATGGATCGCGGCTGGAGCATCAAACGGATGCACCGCCTCATGATGACTTCGGACGCCTACCGGATGTCCTCGCAATTCGGCGACGAAGGCGATCTGGCGAGAGATCCCGATGACGAATATCTCTGGCGTTTCCGCATTCAGCGCCTCGACGCGGAGATCGTGCGGGATTCCATTCTTTCCGTGAGCGGCGCGTTGAACCGGGAGATGGGCGGACCGGCGGTGTTTCCGAAGCTGCCGGGCGAAGTGCTGGGATCGATGAATAAGGGCATTTGGAACCTGGAAGAGGATGGCCCGAAGGTGTGGCGGCGCAGCGTTTACGTGTACCGCAAGCGCGGCCTGCCCTTTCCGATGTTCGAGGTTTTCGATTTGCCGGATCAGAACATCAGTTGCGGACGGCGCAACATTTCGACGGTGCCGACGCAAGCCTTGACCCTGATGAACGACGAGTTTGTGCTGCGCCAGGCGAAGTTGTTCGCCGATCGGGTGAAGGAAGCCGCGAGTCCCGTGGATGCGGCTTATGAAATCGCGTTGAGCCGGCCGCCGAGCGCCGAGGAACGCGCCCTTGCCATGAAGTTCGTGCAAACCCAAGGTTTGGAGGGGCTCACGCACGTGCTCCTAAACCTGAACGAGTTCCTGTACATCCGATGAGAAAGCCAAGTGCAAGATTGTGGCGCGGACACTCGTGTCTGCCGTGTCCACACTCGTGTGGACACGTGTTCGGAGCAGTAAGAGCCTGTGTCCACACGAGTGTGGAC
>JBPCKZ010000162.1:0-32611 GCA_051003795.1 Bryobacteraceae bacterium
TACAGCCGCGACCATGAAGTCAACGCGATTGGCAAGCGCGGCCCCATCCTGGGTTCGTCCGATCCGGCGTTTCGCGGCGACCATTCGCGCTATAACCCGGAAGAATTGCTGATTGCATCTCTCTCCACGTGCCACATGCTGTGGATGCTGCACCTCTGCGCCGACGCGGGCATCGTGATCACCGAATACAGCGATGCGGCAAGCGGAATCATGGCGCTGCGCCCCGACGGCTCTGGCGAGTTTTCGAGCGTCACGTTGCGGCCCAGGATGAAAATTACAGATCCCGCGCGCATCGAGCATGCGAAAGCGCTTCATCGCGAAGCGCACCGCATGTGTTTCATTGCGCAGTCGGTAAAATTTCCCGTCGGGCACGATCCCGTCGTGATATCGGAGGAGATGGAGAAATGAAAGGCTTCAGAGAATTTATTTTGCGGGGAAGTGTAGTAGATCTCGCGATCGCGGTGGTAATCGGCGCCGCGTTCGGCGCCATCGTAACGGCGTTCGTCAAGGATCTTTTGACGCCCCTGATCGCGGCGATCGTAGGCAAGCCCGATTTCTCGGCGATCTTCTTCACCATCAACGGCAGCAAGTTTCTGATTGGCGACTTTATCAACGCGCTGATTTCGTTTGCGCTTATCGCCGCAGCCGTCTATTACTTCGTCGTGATACCGGTAGGCGCGCTCATGGCGCGGGCGAAACGCGGCGAAATCCCGGCCGATCCAACGACCAAGAAATGTTCGGAATGTCTGAGCGAGATCCCCCTCGCCGCCCGGCGTTGCGCGTTCTGCGCATCGGAAGTGTCGTCCGCTAGGCTGGCTTAGCGCTTAATTGCTTGCGAAGCTCCCGAGTCTTTTTGCGGCGAAGGAGCTTCTGTTTCCGTTCGCGGCCGAATCGCGCCTTGTCTCCGTTACGTGATGACATGTGGCCTCAAGCGTAGCAGATTAGACTCGCAAGTCGAAGCCACTTTAAATTCCGTGAAGCCGTCGACCAATTGCCTGAACGAGAATGGCCTGTATCGCTCGAAACTTTCCTGGTCTACGTAGACAAAATCGTATTCCACGTCCGCATGCGCCCGGTTAATGTCTTCGCACCATTGCCGCAGGCGCCCCATCTTGAGTGGCACGTCCATGTCTTCCGACCCTTTCGTTTCGACGACGAAAACGCGTTTCTCGGAAAGCTTCACCAGAAAATCCGGGAAGTAGTTGGAGATATCGCCTTCGGCGTTTACGTAGTCCAGCTTGAAATGCACCGCTAAATAGTTTTTGGCGTAGGAAACCACGTCGTCGCAGCCCTCCAAAAAGCTCGCAAACCGCAGCTCGAAGCCGCTGTCGCCAATAATCCGATTAAAAACGCTCTTCTTCGGGATAATATAACCTTGGTCTTTGGCCACGAACGGGCGCGTCTCCCGCAGCTTGATTGTGGCCCGGATTTCGGCGTTGCCTCTCTCTTGAACGGTCAAAGCGTTAATCGCCTTCTTGAAGGTTTCGATGAGCGTCTTGGTGGCGGCTGGTTCCGATAGGTTGCGAAGGCTGTTGGGGCTTTCCAGTTCCACCGGGCGGTCGAACAAGCCGGCTTGCACGAAGGCTTTGACCTTGCCATGCAGCACGTCATAGCCGCTTACCAGCCGCAGATCCTTCATCATCGTCCGCGCGAAGTAGCCGATGACGCTCTGGTAATCGGCGATTCCCGCCGTGTCCAGGATGGTCACATGCGTCACCTCGCCCGTGGTGGCGTCCTTGAAGACGATCTCCCGCTGTTGTTCCTCGCTGAACTGCCGGTAGTTCACGCGTAAGTGCCCTTGCCCGCTCACGTCCAGATCGCTCAGGTTCTTGTACTCCCGGTAGACCCGAGGCGTCAGCAGCGGGATTTCAATATCCAGAGCGTCCAGGTCTTTCTTGTCGTTTTCCTTATCGATCTCCACTACCAAAGGAGTCTTGGGCTGGGTGCCTTCGCCCATCGGTTTGCGCTCCAGCACCACTCCTTCGGCCTGAATACTTTCGACGAACTCCATGAAGGCATTCGTGCCGATCACGCTGACGTATTCCTCCACCCCGCCCAAGTACATTTTTCGCAAGCCACGCCCCAGAGTTTGCTCCGGCAGAATATTACTTTGAGCGGAGTAGGCGCGCAGGCCGACGATCGTCGTGACATTGCGCACGTCCCAGCCCTCTTTCAACACCAGGACGGACACAATGGCTTTCGCGGGGCTTTCCAGCCCATCGATTGCGTGCGCCTGGCGGCGCAGCCGGTCCAACTCTTCTTTTCTCTTGCCCGACGTCGATTCGGAAATCTCGCCGTTGCTCTTGGTGTGAATCACCAACACCGCGTCCTTTTCGGCGAACTCCGGATAAGAGGCTCTCAGATTAGCGGCCACGTCGTCGCAATTGCGGGTATCGTCGGTCATCACGAACAGGATGGCCTTCTTGCCGAGCTTTTCGTGTTCGGCGTAGGCCTTGCGCCACTCGATTACGCCCAGGTGAATATAGTCGGCGTATTTCTCCGTATACTTGGCGCTTTGCCGTTCCAGCAGCTTGGCGCGGCTCGCGGCATCGGGCAGCACCGGGTGCTTCACCACGTTCTGCGATATTGCCTCCACCAGCGGATAATCCGCAATGGTCTGCACGAAGATCGCGCCGTTGTTGTGCCGAGGCGTGGCGGTTACGTCTAACTGCAGCGAGAGCGCCGCCCCTTTTTGCAGCAGCCGGTTGTGAATGTCCGCGATGGATTTGAACCACGCCATGCGCGGGTCGTGAATATGGTGCGCCTCGTCGTTCAACACCGCCAACTCGTCGATGTCGCGCACGATCATGCCTAAATCCACTTTGGAATCGGTGGTCGCGCCGCAGGGCCGCTTCCCCAAAAAGTAATCCATCGTATTCTCGTCGTCGGGGGACGCGGGAATATCCTCGCCCGCATAGACGCGATGGATATTCGTCAGGAAAATGTTCCCGGTGCGCCGTGTAACCCGTACATCGTCTTGCACGTGCAGCGTCAGTTGAAAATCTTCGCGCCAATTATGCCCTTCGAAGCCGTTGCCGGGCAACACCGGGTCGTCTTTCAAGAATATGCGCAGACCTTGAAAATCTTTGTAAATGCGGTCCAGCACGATGATGTTGGGGGCGATCACCAGAAAGTTGCGCGCCAACCCCGACTCCGGCTCATAGAGTTTGTGGAAGAAACTCCAGGCCAACGCCAGGCTTAGGACTTTGGTCTTGCCGGAGCCGGTCGCCATTTTCACCACGAACCGCCTCCAAGTCTCGTCAAACATTCCCGCCGATACCGCGCCGCTGCTGTCAAAGCGCATCAAGTCGTACCTATCCCGGACGTCCACGACATCGTAAAGATAAACGATCGTCTCCAGCGCCTCGCGCTGCGCAAAGTAATACTGGAAATCGGCTAGCACGCCGTCTCCCTGAGGCAAAGCGTGCGAGGTGTTGAACCACCACGTAAGCAGGCTCTTGCTGGTGCTTGCCGCGCCCGCATAGCCGCCGTCCCGCCACTGCTTTACGTTGCGCCGGAGTTGCGAAACCAGCGGCGGCATCAATTTATCGGATGTCGATTCCCGCAGAGCTTCGTCCGCCGGGAACCAGCGAATGTCCGGATCGAGTATGGAGTAAGGAGATTCGGGGAAATTCGGATGGAGCGCCATTTAGCCCATATCCTCAATCATCTTGCGCACCGTGTTCGTCAGAGCCGGAATGTCGGTTTGGCAGATTCCGAATATCGCTTCCGCGTCGACGTCAAAATATCCGTGGGCAATGACGTCCCGAACACCCTTAACACCGGACCATTCGATCTCGGGATAACGCGCCAATAACTTGCCTTCGGTCGTCCGGTCGATATTCTTAAATGCTTCCCCCACGGCGATGAGCACCATGCAGATTCCATCCAGGCGATCGATCCCTTCTTCGTTTCGCGCGAAGTCGGCGGCAGAGCGGATGTGGGAGAAACGCCGCGAAATCCGTTCCAATGCTTCCAGCACGCTTTCCAGTCTTTCCCGTAACGTAGAAGCGTCAGACATACCGAACGTCTCGCGCAATGCGCGTCTTCAGACGCCCGTTCATGCCCTCGCGCCAGCGCACCAGGTCTACATGACGGGCCAGCCGTGCCTCGAGCGCCTGCTTCATCCGCGCCGTTCGAAACAGGTTCGGGTCGTTCGTCTCAAACACGACATCCACATCGCTGTCTTCTTTGGCCTCGTCCCTTGCAAACGACCCGAATATCCCGATCGCGAGAATGCCGTATTGTTCCGCGCAGTCCCGCTTGAACCCTCGCAGAATCGCCAGAATGTCTTCCCGATTCATGCCGATTTTCCGCCGGCATCGACCCCAATGCCGACCTCGATGATGGTCATCGTGTCGTTACCGAAAATGTCCACCACCTTGACCGCCAGCTTGCGCCTCCCCGGCGGGCATTCCCGAAACACGCTGGTCAGTTCCAGCGACCGATCTTGCCTGGTGCGGAACAATTGCCATTCGTTTTCAAATATGTAATCCCCCGTCCAAACCTCCTCATAAGTCGGCAGATCCAACTGTTCGGGCCGCTCCATGCCCGGCATCTGAATTTGTTTCGCCCTGTCGAGCGGCATGCGGACGATCTCGCGCTTGCTCTCGAAATTGAAATCCACCGCCCAGTAATCGATCCAATCCGTCCAATGCTGCGTGAGCCTTTCCCTGCTGACGACGCCGTTCTTGTCTTTGCCGACCTTCACGATTTGGCCCTTCTCGACCACGATCTTGCTGGACTTATCTTTGAGCGACGCTTCGGCGGAGGCGATCGAATCCTGCGAATAAAACACCGAGAAGTCGGTCAATTCCACCGCGACGCTGTCCTTCTTGACATGCGGCTTGACCTCAATGGCCGCGACGTCGTGAAAGACCACCTGGTTCTTCTCCACGGCGCGCTTATCGAACACTTCGGCCGGGATGTATTTGGGCGCGATATCGATGCCCTTGGAGCGGGCTTCGTCGAGCACGTTGGGGAACAGTCCCATCTCGAATTCAAAGCCGAGAATATCGACGCGCGTGATACGCTTCTGGCGGCATTCGAGGATGACTTCTTCAACGAACAGGCGCGTCACCGGCAGATTCACTGGCCCGACCGATACGAGCCGCCCGGCCTTTTTGCCGCTGAACGTGTTGAAGCCGTCGACCTTTTCGGCGCGATAGGCGCGCAGAATCAGGTCGAGAAACGCGGCTTCCTTTTCCTGCAATTGCTTTTCCTGTTCCTCCTCGCGCAGGTTTGGGTTGACCCCGATATAATGCTGGCGCTCGTACTTGCCCAGGTTCAGGATTTCGAACGCGCGATAGTCTTTGCCTTCAGCCTTCAACTGCCGTTGGACACCGATGAGCCGCTTGCGCGTGGTGTGAATAGCGAACTTGCCGAGGTCGCTTACGATCCACTTGCGGCCGAGTTTTTCGGCAACGGCGCCGGTTGTGCCAGAGCCGCCGAAGAAATCGGCTATCAGATCGCCTTCGTTGGAGGAGGCTGCGATAACACGTGCAAGTAGGGCTTCAGGTTTCTGGGTCTGGTAACCGCTCTTCTCGCCAGACCACCCTCGAATCATGCTGATGTCGTCCCACCATGTGCCGAGTTGCACACCTTTGCTCTCGTTTAAATACTTCTTCTGCATCGGAACGGTGCCGGGCTTTGTTTGAATGATTAAGCCAGCCTCAATCAGCGACTGCATGCGCTGTTTTGAGTAGCGCCATGAACGTGTGACGCCCATGACCTCGTAAACAGGATTTCCTTTCGCAGCGCCGCCGGGGCCGAGCATGTTCTCCAACTTGTATTGCCGCCCGTTCTCATCCTTGTAACGGTAAAAGCCCTTAACGTACTCCTCGCTGAGCGGCATATATTGCGGGTTCCAGATCGCCCTTTCCCCGCGAGTGAAAAAGAGAATCGTGTCCTGGACTCGTGAGTAGTGCGTGCTGCCCTGGTTCGCATCGCTCTTAGCGTCAGAACGCTTCCAGGCGATTTCGTTCACGAATCTGTCCCGCCCGAAGATTTCCTCCATTGCGAGGCGAACGTAGTAATTTACTCGGGAATCCAAATGCACATAAATACTCCCATCCTCCGCCAGTAAATCCCGCATCAAGATCAGCCGCTCGTAGATCATCGCGATAAAGGAATCCGCGCCCTTGCCCCAGGTGTCGCGGTAGGCAATCTCTTCCAGAATGTTGGCCTTCTTCGTGAAGGTGTCGCCGCCGATCTCGATATCCATGCTGAAATCGGCGCCCACGTCGAACGGCGGGTCGATATAGATCAGCTTCAGGCCGCCCTGCTTCTCGATCTCCTCGCGCAAGGGGCCGTTCTTCAGCGATGAGAGGATCAGCTTGTTGTCGCCCCAGATGAGCTTGTTCGTCCAGCCTTTGAGCTGGCGTCCGCGCTCGTCGAACAGCGATGTCTGAAGCTTGGCGTCTTCCGGCTTTTCGGCGCGCGGCTCGTCCACCTGTTCGATCACCTGAAAGGGCAGCACGACGTTGCTGACCTCGCTCGTCTTCCCGTTCCAGACGAGTTCCACCTCGCGCTTGTCCTCGAAGAGCAGAAACCGGAACTTATCGGGCAGCGGCTTATCCGCTTCCAGATAGCGAACTATCTCTTGGCGCTCCTGGTCGGTTAGCCGAGGCACGTCGGCCCAATCACGATAGGAACCCCATCAAAGCCAGGATCGCGCCTCCAACCCCGGCGATCACGCCCAGAGCGGGAAAAAACTTCTTTTTCGAGATGAAATAGAGCGAGGTCAGCACCAGACCGATTTCGAGCAATCCTTCGCCGATATCGTAAAACAGCGCGCGATGCTCCACCTTCCCGACTTCGGATTCTTTCGCGCGAGCCTCTTTCTGGATGTCTTCGCTTTCGCGGTTGTAGCGCGCTTTCTCGGAACCGTACCGTTCCAGCTTTTTGTCGATCTCCGCATTCTTCGGCGCGAGAGTTCCGAGTAGATCTTCCCCCAGCTCGAGGCTGTGGAACTTCATCTTCTTCGATTCGTAAAACGCCCACGTGTTATTGACATCCGACTTCAAGAGCACGGCTTCGGTGTGCGAGCGGTGCGACGCGATGGTCACTACCGCCAACAACACCGCGAGGAGCGAGGCAAGTATGCCAATTTTCCGCCCCAGCGGGTCCGATTCGTGCCCTTCATGATGAATTTCCAGTTCAGCCATTCGTCTGTTTTTAAGCCGCCGGAACCGCGCCTTCGGTGAGCAGCTCTCCTTTTTCAAGATGCCGCACGCGCGTGGCGAACTTGGCGGCGTGAGGGTCGTGCGTAACCATCACGATCGTTTTTTCGAACTCTTTGTTCAGCCGCGAGAGCATGCCCAGCACGTCCTCGGCGGAGGCCGCGTCGAGATTTCCGGTCGGTTCGTCGGCGAGAATCAAGGCGGGATCCGTCACAATCGCCCGCGCGATCGCGACGCGCTGTTCCTGTCCGCCCGAGAGCTGCCGCGGATAGTGGCCCAGCCGGTCTCCCAATCCCACCAGCTTCAACGCCGTGGCGGCATGTTCCATGCGCTCCTGCTTTTTCAAATTCGTGAGCTTTAGTGGAAGCTCGACATTTTCGAGCGCCGTTAAGACCGGAATCAGATTGAACGATTGGAAGATGAACCCGACGTTTTCATTACGCCAATGCGCGATCTGGCGGTCCGTCAGCTTGCGCAGGTTCTCGCCAAGGACCGTAATGTCGCCGCCGGTGGCGATGTCCATGGCGGCGATCAGGTGCAGCAGCGTCGATTTGCCCGAGCCGGAGGGACCCATCAGAGCCACGAAGTCGCCTTTGTGAATTTCAATATCGACGTCTTTCAGGGCGACGACATGGAACTCATCGCGAAGGAATTCTTTCGTGAGATGGCGGGTTTGAATAACGGTTTCGTTCATAATTGTGGCGCGGGCATTCGTGCCTGCCGTGTCCACATTCGTGTGGACACTTGTCTGGAAGTGGCGGAAAACTTGTGTCCGCACGAGTGTGGACACGGCAGGCACGAGTGCCCGCGCCACAACATGTTAACTCTTTGCCTGGACACGGTCGCCGTCCTTCAAATCGGCGGGCGGATTCACGATCAGGTCTTCGCCGCCGATCAACCCTTGCTGAACCTGAACGCCTTGACTCGTCGTTCCGCCGACCTTCACGCCGCGCTTGACGGCCTTGCCGCCGAGCACCACGAACACCGCATCGTTCCTGACGGCCGACGCGGGAATCGCAATTACCGGCTTGGCAATCCCCGCGGCGGCCGGTTTCTCGTCCGCCAAAAACGCAACGCTCGAGTTCATCTCCGGCCTCAAATAGTCGTCGGGGTTGAGAATCTTGACCTTCACCTGGACCGTGGCCTTTTGCCGGTTGGCTTCGGGCGACATCTCGTAAATCTCGCCATCGTACTTGCGGTCCGGGAACGCATCGGTGGTAACCACGCCTCTCTGATGGGGATGCAGTTTCGCGAAATCGTTCTGCGCGATATCGAGCTCCACCTGAAGATCGTTCAGGTCGGCCAGCGAAACGACGTATCCCTTCGCGCCGCGGTCGCCGACGAAACTGGTGGTCACGAACTCGCCCTTCTCGACGGCACGCTCAAGAATCGTTCCGGTGACCGGCGCGCGGATCACCGTATTCTCGAGCGTAGTCTGCGCGAAAGCAACGGCGCCCCTAGCCTGTTCCACTTGGCCCTTCAGCGCATCGATCTGTTCCTGCCGCGGTCCGATTCGCGCCAAGTCGTAAGTCTTCGTCAGCGAATTCACGCGCGCGAGCTGCCCATCGTACCGCGCCTGCGCGTCGTCCAGAGTCTGCTTCGCGACCACGCCTTCGGACGCCAGTTGCTTGTTGCGCCGCAGATTGACCTGGGCGTTTTCGAGATCCGCCTTCGCTTGCGCCACGTTCGCGTCGGTAACGGCAATCTCTTCGGGACGCGATCCGTGCTCCAGTTCCAGCAGCTTCGCTTGTAGGTTTTGGAGCTGCCCTTTGGCTTGCTGAAGCTGCGCGCGATATTCGTCGTCTTCGAGGCGAACAATCACCTGCCCGGCCTTTACGCGATCTCCCTTCTCGACGCCAATCCAAGCGACTTTGCCGACCACCTTCGCGGCGACTTCGATCTTGTGGTGCGCCACGATGTAGCCGGTGGCGTTGAGCACTACGCCCTGCGCGGCCGCCGAGCCCGCGGTTGCGGCATGAACCCGAAAAGTCTCAACCGGGATCGCGGCATTCAGTTTTTTGTACGCGAGACTCGCCCCGCCCAGCACGAGGAATAGCGCGATGCCGCCCAAAATCCACCGGACCGCCCACGGCGAGGGTTCGGTCGCCGGGCGCCGCGTCCGGTCGATTTTGAGATTTTTTAATTCCGCTTCCATTGGTAACTAGATCTCCCGCAGAGCGGTCAGGATCTCCTTCTTCGCCGCCGACCGCGCCGGGAACAGCCCGCCGAATGCGCCCAGCAGCATCGCGAATCCCACGCCGGCCGCCATAATCGCCGGGGTCACCCGGAAATTGAAACCGATCTCGCTAAAAGTAACCGCGTTGCCGATGCCCGTCGTCACGCCATTCAGCGGCAGCACCAGCAGGCATCCCAGCAATCCGCCCAACGCGGAAAGAAGCACGGCCTCGGCGAAGAAACTCAAAAGAATACTGCCGCGCGAGAATCCCAAAACCCGAAGCGTCCCGATCTCGCGCGACCGCCGCGCCACCGCCGCGTACATCGTGTTCATCGCGGCGAAACTGCTGCCGACGGCCATAATGATGGAAACGAAAATTCCAATAAATTGAATCGGCGCGGCGGATTTCGTCTGCGCCGCGTAGTAAGCTTCTTCCGGTTCCGCCGTCACGTTCAAGCGCTGATCCCCCTCGATGTTTTTCACCAGCGCGTCCACCGCCACCGCATCGGTTGCGCGCAGCAACGCCGAACTCAGAACCTCGGTGCGCTGAAAATCCGAGCTCACCTGATTCAGGTCCGCAAAGATTTCGCTATTGATCGCGCTCTGCCCGGCGGACAGCACGCCCACCACCTCCCAATCGCCCCGCCCGAAATGAAGTTTCTGGCCCATGCGCGCCGCCGGAAAACGCTTGGCGATGGATTTACCGACCACCACTTCGCGCTTCCCCGCCGCAAACCAGCGCCCGCTATCGATTTTAAGATCTTCCCGCAACTCGATTCCCGACGGAGCCAGGCCGCGAAGGTTAACGTTATTCCCGTCCGGCGCATCCACGCTCGCCAAATTAATAACCGTCACCATCTCAAGCGAGGCCAGCGGCTCGCCCGTCTTTCCCCGCGCGATCCCGGGCTTGAACTTGATGTCCTGAAACGCCTCCCGAGTCAGGTTGCTGGTCAGTTCCGCGGTCGAGCCTTTCCGCAAAACCAGCACGTGCAGCGGATTGCCCGAACTTTGCAGTGCCGTGCGCAAGCCGCTCACCAGCGCCAAAATCGAGAGCAGCACGGCGACCGTAAGCGCAATGCCAAGCGCGGTCATGATCGTTGTAGTCTTACGAACGATCAGGTTCCGTAGGTTGTAGGCGATCGGGATTGCCATGCGCTTAATCCGTGCTCCGCAGCGCTTCGACAATCGAAATGCGCGACGCGTTATAGGCCGGAATAAAGGCGCTCACCAGGCCGATCGCCGCCGCGATCGCGATGCATAGCGCCGCGACGGGAGGCACGATGGTGAGCGTTTTCAATTGCTGGATGAACGCGGGCATGGCGCGAACCACATGCGCCAGGAGCATAGCCAGGGCCACGCCCAACACGCCGCCGATAATCGAAATGGTCACCGCCTCGCCCAGGATGATTCCCAAAATCGCCCCGCGCGTGTAGCCCAGCGTCTTCAGAATGCCAACCTCGCGCACCCGTTCGCGCACCGACATCGCAATGGTGTTCGCCGACACCAGCAAGATCGTGAACGTGACCGCTCCGCAGATGCTTAACAGAAACATCTTCACGTTGCCCAACATCGACACAAAGCTCAAGCCGAAAGCGTTTTCCGTTTCGGTCTTGGTCTGCGCCGTCGAATTGCGAAATTCGTCGTCGACGGCCTTCTCGACGCGCGGCACGTCGCCGGTCGAATCAACCAGCGTCACGATCATTCCCGCGCTCCCGCGCCGCCGTTCCGGCATGCTTTGCTCCAGATACTCGCGATTCATGTACAGCACGTTGGAGTGCTCCACCGAGGGATCGAAAATACCCCGTAAGGTCAGGTCCACATTAAATGGGTAGATGTCGCCTTTCAGCGTGATCCGGTCCCCAAGCGACAAATGGAACTTGTCGGCCAGATCCCGGCTCACGATGCAAGCCGTGCGTTCCAGGAATGCTTTTTTCTGATCCTCCGGCATCTGTATTTCGCCGTAGACGGTGAAGAACCGGTCCGGCTCCACGGCGAAGCGCGCGAACATGTGCTCGGGGCGATCGTCGATGTATTGGCCGCCAAACCAATCCTGAATAAAGGCTTCCCGCACCGCGGGAATGCTCTTGATTTTGTCGCGATACGATTGCGGCATGGTGTTCGCGAGCGAAATTTTGTTGCGCGTTACCAGGCGGAGCGCCTGCGCGGGCGTGGGGTCGCTGAAGTAGAACGCGTGATAAATCGCCAGCATCAGGCCGAGCAGACAGAGCGACACGCCGATGCTGACGATAGTTAAGGACGTGCGGCGACGGTTGCGCCACGAATTCTTGAGGATGAGGGGCAGATGGCGGAACATGGTTTTTCTAACGCTACGGACTTCGGGTAAGTTCTAGTTTAGCGAACGGCGC
The DNA here is from genome assembly GCA_051003795.1 of Bryobacteraceae bacterium. Classification (GTDB taxonomy): domain Bacteria; phylum Acidobacteriota; class Terriglobia; order Bryobacterales; family Bryobacteraceae; genus JALYXS01. Next base: position 11,724 of record JBPCKZ010000162.1, read on the forward strand.
GGAAGTGCACCATGTCTCATCGCGCGGTTTGCCCAGTCTTCCGGACCTTTTTCCGTCCGGCATTCCGCCATGCCAGCGCGAGCGCGCGACGGAGCGCGGTCTTCTTAACCGCCTCCAACCGCACGTTTGTACAGCCCTGCCGGCCCCACCCGCCTTTTACGGGCACGAATGCGGCCGGGTCCGATTGAATGAAAACCTCCTGTTCCTCGGGCGGCAACTTCACCATGCCCCATTGCTCATCCGGGTAATGCAAGGTCGCGAAAATCCTCCCGCGCACCCGGAAATCCGGGTGGTTCATGTGGGCGCCCTCCGACGCTTCGGGAAAACTGAGAGCCATCAGCCGAAATTCGTCAACGGTCATCGCATCGCTCCTACTGTGACTTCTCGAGTTCCTCTTTCGATAGGTCTTTGATGTGAGTCGCAATCCACCATTTGTAGCCAAATGGGTCCGACACTCCGGACATGCGGTCGCCATACGGCTGATCCGCCGGTTCGCGAACGCTCTTTGCGCCGGCGGCGATCGCCTGCCGGTACATGGCGTCGCAGTCTTTGGTGTAAATGAGTAGCGAGACGGGCGATCCGCCGTAGTGCGCGGGCGCGAACGCCTCCATGGAAGCGTTTTCGTCCGCCATCATGATGCACGAGTCGCCGATTTCGATTTCGGCGTGGGCCACGCGGCCGTCCTTCTGTTTCATGCATAGGCGTTCGGTCGCATCGAACGCTTTCTTGTAGAACTCGATGGCTTCGGCAACGCCGACCATCATCAAGTAAGGTTGTATGCTGTGATACCCATCCGGAACCGGCTTAACGGACATATTTGTTTTCTCCATGCGGCTATTTTCCGCCATTGACGGAGCGGCCGGATTGTAAAAATTTGACCTATTGGGGAATCGGCACGTGGTTGAGGTGTTGCGTTTTGTTGATCCAGTACTCGGTGGGAGTTAGGCTTGAGAACGCGCGGAAGTCGTGAATGAAATGGGCCTGATCGAAATAGCCGCTGTCGAGCGAAACGTCGGCCCAGTCTACCTCCCGCGCGCCGTGGATCGATCGCAAGACATGTTGAAAACGCCGCACCCGGCAGAAGGCCTTGGGAGTCAGGCCGCATTCCCGGAAGACTGCGATGAATCGGCGGTGACTGAGGCCGAGTTGTTCGGTGACGCCGCCGACGGTCGCGACTGGCGAAACGCGGCGGAAATACCCAAGCGCAAAGCTCACCGCCGGATGGAGACGAAGCGGACGAGCGGCCTGAGCCAGCATCACTGATTCCGCTATTTTAAACATCTCCGCGATGCTTTCGGCCGCAAGCAAGCGCTCGCGGAATTCACCCGCGCGGCCGCCCCAGAGAACGTCGAGCGGCACCGCCAAATTCGCCATTTCGCTAGCGGGAACGCGAAAGAAGGGGAAGGCTCCGCCGGAATGAAACTGAATGCCGAAGACGCGGTCTTGCTGCGCGTTGTGAATCGCGAAGGGCCGCGTCCGTGCTCCGGAGAGCATGGCAGGGCCGTACGTTTCGCCGCGGTCGAGGTCGTCGGCGGTGTAAACCCTGAGCGAATCGTCGCGCAAATTAACGATAACGCAGGGTTCTCCCGTGGGCATGAGCCGTTCTTTGGCGGGAGTCCGCGGCGCGCCCTCCCAATACCAGAAACACGCGACGAAATCGCCAAGAGGCGGAGCCGGAAAGTATTTCGCGTAAGGCATTCCGAGAAACAATTCTAACGCGCCCTTCGGGTGGAATTGCGGCCATCGCGTGCGCGGAAACACAACTGTATTACAATGCCCCAGACATTTGGTGAGGTTAACACCATGCGGTTACGTTCTCGGATCTTTGCAGGTTTTCTCCTATCCTCCGCCGCGGCGTGGGGCCAGAGCCTCGGCACCATCAACGGGAGCGTGATCGATCCCTCGGGAGCGTCGATTGCCGGAGCAAGCATCGTCGCGACCGAAGTTGCCACCAGTTTTGCCCGGCATGCGGACAGCAACTCCGAGGGCCTGTTTGTCCTCAGCGGCCTGCGACCGACGCGGTACACGCTGACAGTCACGGCGCCGAGCTTCCGGCAACTCGTCCAGACAGGCATCGTTCTCGAAGCAAACGATGCGCTCACCCTTACGCTCAGGCTCGAAGTGGGAGCAACCTCGGAAACCGTGAACGTGGAGGCGAACGCGGCTCAAGTCGACACCACGACGGCCACGATCCGGCAAGTCGTCGATTCGGCCCGCATGGTGGAACTGCCGCTCAATGGCCGGAACGCCGCGCAACTTACGGCGTTGGTGGCGGGGGCCGTGAATGCGCCTTCCAACAATGCCGACCAGGGGACCACCAAGACATTCCCGGGCGCCGTGACCGTGTCCGTCAACGGCGGGCGTCAAAACAATATAGCGTTCAATCTCGACGGCGTTCACAGTGAAGACATCTTCAGCAACGTCAATCAGCCGCTGCCCATGCCGGACGCCCTACAGGAATTCAGCTTCCAGACCAGCAACTTCAGCGCGGAATTCGGCCAGAACTCTTCCGGGGTGGTCAATGTCGTGACTAAGTCCGGCACGAATGTCTTCCACGGCGACGCATTTGAGTTTGTCCGCAACGCGGTTTTCAACGCGCGCAATTTCTTCTCCGCCCAACGCGATCAACTGAAGCGGAACCAGTTTGGGGGCACTCTGGGCGGCCCTGTCCTCAAGGATCGATTGTTTTTCTTCGGTGGGTATCAGGGCACCCGGATCCGCAATACGCAGGGCGGCCTTAGCGCATTTGTCCCGACTAGCGCCGATCTCGCCGGGGACTTCTCGGCGTATCTGAGTGCCGGCGATCCCGGAAATCCGCTCCGCCGCCAGGTTCTAATCAAAGATCCGCTCACGGGCCAGCAATTCGCGAATAACCGGATTCCGGTCAGCCGATTCGACCCGGCGTCGCTCGCGATGTTGAAATTTCTTCCCGCCAGTTCCGCCGCGAATGGGCTGGCATTCTACAGCACGCCGGTGATCCAGGATTTCAATGAGTTCATCGTTCGAGTGGACTACAGCGTCTCCACGAACGACCGCCTGAACTTCCGCTTCAACAAGAGCTACTACAATCAACCGGGAATTCTCGCCAATAACAACTTGCTCACGTACGCCGATCACACCCCGGACAATTCCTACAACACGGCTATTCAGGAAACGCACGTATTGAGTCCGGCGCTCCTGAACGATTTCCGGTTCGGTATAACACGGGAAACCACCAGCCGCCACCCGCCGGCTAATGCGCCCAACGTCGCCGATTTCGGCGTGAAGAATATCTACCAGACACCCAATAAGGCGATCGAATCTTTCAACGTGTCGGGCTTCTTCGGTTTCGGCGCATTCGCCGATTCGGTTTTCGCCCGGACAACCTTCGATTGGTACGATACGCTCCGCTGGGTCAAAGGGCGGCACGCGATCTCGTTGGGCGGCTCGTTCGAACGCGCCCGGTTCAATCAAAATAACCACCTGTTCCAGAACGGCACTTTCAGCTTCACCGGCGATATCACCGGCGCGGCAGTGTCCGATTTTCTGCTCGGCCGTCTCCGCACGTTTACTCAGGGGTGGGGATCGTTTCAGAGAGACCGCAATCTTTTGTTCTCGACCTTCTTACAGGACACCTTCAAAGCGAGCGCGCGCCTGACGCTGAACGCGGGGATTCGATGGGAGCCTTCATTCCCCTGGCGCGATCTCTACAACCAGGCCGAGGCTTTTTCTCCTGCGCTTTACGCCCAGGGCGTGAGATCGAAAGTCTATACGAATGCATATCCCGGAGAGTTGTTTACGGGCGACGCGGGCTTTCCCCAGGATGGGCGCTCCAACTCCTGGAATAACTTCGCGCCCCGAGCCGGCTTCGCCTATGATGTGTTCGGCGACGGCAAGACTAGCGTCCGCGGCGGCGGCGGCATTTTCCAGAACTCCCGCGTACCGGCCTTCTCGAACGACAGCCAGGTGCAGACTTCACCGTTTAGCCCGACAGTCTCCCTGACAAACCCGGCGGGATCGTTCAGCAATCCGTACCAGGGGGTGAATAATCCCTTTCCGCTGGCATTTCCGGTACCACACGATTTTGTTTTCCCCACTCCGGTGCGCGTCTACTCGTGGGACACATCTCATTACAAGCTGCAGACCCCGACTGTCTATAACTGGAATCTCACGATCGAGCGCCAACTGAGGGCCGACTGGCTGGCGCGGGTTGCTTACGTGGGTTCGCGGACCAACCACCTCATGGAAAACGAGCAATTGAATCCGGCGGTATACATACCCGGGAGCACGCTCTCCACCGATGCGCGCCGGCCCTATCAGCCGTACACCGGCATCGTGCAGGGCACGGGCTCGGGAAATTCCCGCTACAATTCGCTCCAGTTGAGCCTGGAAAAGCGACTTTCCCACGGCTTCACGATTTTGGCCAACTACAGCTGGTCCAAGAGCATCGACGACGTGCCGTTCGGCGCGGACGTGACATCGCCGATGTTAAATGCGGGATTCACGATGTCCCCTTATATTCCGGGATTTAAACGGATCGACACGGGACCTTCGGACTTCGATTTCAATCACACGTTCGTGGCTTCCTACGTGTGGCAAGGACCCGGCCTGGAGAAGTCGAATCGCTGGCTGCGAGGCGCCGCCGGAGGTTGGGAGCTGTCGGGCATCACGACCGCTCAAAGTGCCGCGCCTTTGACTCTCTTGGCCGGTACGGATCGATCTCAGACGGGCATCGGCTACGATCACGCAGATTACCTGGGAGGGAACGTCTACACCTCACATCCTTGCGCGAACCAGGCGCCTTGCGTGAGCTATCTGGTTCCGACCGCTTTCGCGCCGCCGGCGCTCGGTAGCTACGGCAATCTGGCTAAAGGCGCTTTGCGCGCGAGGGGATTGTTCAATACGGATGTCGGAGCCTTCAAGAATTTCGAGATAACGGAACGTACCAAGATTCAATTGCGCGCCGAGCTCTTCAACATCTTTAGTCGGGTGAATTTCAACAGCCCCGGCACTACGGTCAGTTCAGGAAGTTTCGGCAATATCCTGAGCGCCCGCGACCCTCGCATCGTCCAGTTGGCCGTGAAGATACTGTTCTGAGCGAAAGACGTGATAAGATCCGGTCAGCGTGGAGCGGGAGGTTTGACAATGAGAGCCCAATGTCTAAGGCGGCTTCCAGCCGCTTCTTGGTTCAGCCTCGCCGCCTTAATGGCAGCGTTGACGACAGTGCCAACAGCCGGCGCGCAAACGAAAGCAACGACCGGCGGTCAGGTAACGTTCGCCAAAGATGTCGCCCCAATTTTCCAGCGAGCGTGCCAAAAATGCCATCGACCGGACAATATCGCCCCGATGTCGCTTCTGACTTACAAGGACGCCCGGCCCTGGGCTCGCTCCATCAAAGAGGCCGTAGTCCTGCGCAATATGCCGCCGTGGTTCATTGACCGGAACGTCGGAATCCGTCACTTCAAGGACGATCCATCGCTGACCGACAAGGAGATTGCGACGATCGCGTCATGGGTGGACAGTGGAGCGCCCGAAGGAAATCGGGGCGATATGCCACCGCCGCTTCAGTTCGACGACGCCGATAGATGGCACATCGGGAAACCGGATTTAATCGTGCCATCCCCCGTGGCGTTCACGGTGAAGGCGAACAACGCCGACTGGTTCGGTAATCTCGTCTCTGACTCGGGGCTGACGGAAGACCGGTATATCAAGGCCGTCGAGACAAAACCTTCCCCAGGAGGCGGTATACGCGTTGTCCACCACGTAGTGACCAGCATGATCGATGAAGATGGCGTTTCGGAAGCGGGAACGTTGAATGAGTACGCGGTGGGCAAGAACGGCGATATCTACCCTGAAGGCTCCGGCAAACTAATAAAGGCGGGCGCGCGGATTCAGTTCAATGTGCATTACCACTCCGTCGGCCAACAGATCACGGATCAAACGAGTATTGGATTCGTGTTCTACCCCAAAGGCTACGTGCCGGAGCACCAGGTGATGACCGTGCAGGTGGGTACTTCGGATCTGGACATTCCGGCCGGTGAGGACAACGTCCGCTCGGATGCCTACTTCAAGATGGAGAAGCCAGCGCGTCTAACAGGGTTTCAACCCCACATGCACAATCGCGGCAAGGCAGAGTGCGTGGAGGCCATTTACCCGAACATGAGAGTGGAGCAACTCAATTGCGTGAACCGGTTCAACTTCGGGTGGCAAATCGTATACAACTATGCTGACGACGTCACCCCGCTGCTGCCCGCGGGCACAATCCTCCACGTCATCGATTGGCATGACAACTCGACGCGGAATCCGTGGAACCCGGATGCCAAGAATTGGGTCGGCTATGGAGAGCGAACCAACGACGAGATGTCCAAGGCTTGGGTGAATTTTTACTATCTTACCGACGAAGAGTTCAAGACGGCGGTAGCGGCCCGGAATGCAAAGCAACCGATACTGACAAGCCGCCAATAGGCTTGCGACCAATTTCATGGCGATTTGTTATACGCGGACCTTGTCTGCGTTCGCATTGACCTTTGTCCTGACTTCCCCGACCGCGCGTTTGGCTGCCCAAATCAGGTACTCATCGGGTCAGGATGTGGTTCCCGTTTTCGAAGGATGGGAGCGGAACTCCGATAGGAGTTTCAATATGGTGTTTGGTTATATGAATCGGAATTATGAGGAGGAGGTTGAGATTCCGATCGGTCCTGGTAACGCGTTAGAGCCCGGGGGCGTGGACCAGGGCCAGCCGGCGCATTTTTATCCGAGACGTCAGGAGTTCGTTTTCAAAGTAAGAGTTCCCGCGGATTGGGGAGATAAGGAGTTGGCGTGGACGCTTATCTCGCGCGGCAAGACCGAGAAGGCCTACGGCTCTCTGATGCCGATTTGGGAGCTCGGCACCCTGGTGTATCTCGAAAATCGGAGGGGTGCAGGCGCTCTGACTTACCCTGAAGAGCCGAATCAACCGCCGTCCATCGAGATGGTAGGCTCGACACTGCCAACGATTGCCGGCGGAGAGCCGCTTACATTGTCAGTCGAAGTTACGGATGACGGCTACCCAACGCCCCGTGCCCGTCAGACCAGGGTAGCAACGCTTTTGCGGGAAGGAGGCCGCGACAGCGCCGCAAACGGTCCGAAACTGCAGAGCCCGATCACGCAGGCGGTCGTGAAGCTGGACCCCGGAGTTAGACTCGGCGTTACATGGGTTGTTTATCGCGGCGGACCGGGAACGGTAACCTTCGCGCCGATGAGGGTCCCCGTGGTGAGTTCCGGGCCTCCAGGGTCCGCCGTAGCGTCGGGGCCGCTCACTGGTAAGGCGACCACCAAAGTGACCTTCAGCCAGCCAGGCGCATACCGGTTGCGGGCCTACGCCGATGATGGCGTCCTCCTCACTCCTCTCGATGTCACCGTGACCGTGACGGCGGCCGCGCAACGTTAGATTGGGAACGAGATCGGATTTTATGCGGGAGGCTTTGGACCTGGCGAGGACGGCCGGGGACGAGGGGGAAGTCCCCGTCGGCGCGATTGTGGTTTGGGACGGCGTGGTAATTGGCCGCGGGCGCAACTCGCCGATTTCGTTGAACGACCCCACGGCGCACGCCGAGATGCTGGCCATTCGCGAGGCGGCGAAAGCGTTATCGAACTATCGATTGGAGTCCGCGGTTCTGTATTCGACTCTCGAACCCTGCGTAATGTGCGCCGGAGCGCTGGTGGCGGCGCGAATCGGGACATTGATCTTCGGCACGCGCGACCTGCGATTCGGCGGCGTGCGGAGTAAATTCCGGCTGGCGGATTCCGAGATCTTGAATCATCGCGTCGAGATTGTGGAAGGCGTTCTGGCGTTTGAATGTTCGGAACTGCTGAAGCGGTTTTTCACTCTTCTTCGACCAGATGCGCGGCGGCCTTATCCATGAACCAGGCCACGCGGCGGCCGTGATGCGTGACCATCTGCGCGGGGAGCCGCATGGGATCGTACTCGTCCTCGAATACGGCGCGATCTTCGCGGCAGGCTTTTTTGGGTTTTCAGCTGAGTTTGTTTGTCAGGTGGCTTGGCAGCCATCCCACGATCACGTGTTCATATTGCCCATCCCAGGTGAAATATATTCTCAAGCACTTTCGGCGATCCCGACTGTTGCCTTTCGCGAGATGCTCACTTAAGAAGATACGGCGTTCTGGATAGAGAGGATGGTTGATGAAATATTCGTCTTCATGCTGTCCCGCTCTTGCGAGTGTTATTGCACCTTCTTCCCGCACCCCAAGTTCTTGGAGCTTATGATCCCAAGGTTCACGACCGCCGGAATGCTTCATGACCCAGTACTCGTTTGAAAGCGCCAGAAGACTCTTGTACACCAGTTTCGGATCGCTGTAATCCGACTTCGCCGCCGCCGAAAATGCTCGCGGAGCGAACACCACCCGGCCGGCCAATTGCCGCGACCACTCTTCCAGATCTTCCAACGAATCTGGAGTCGGAACTTGCGGCTGTGGTTTGCCCTCCTTTATAGCTTGGAGAAGAGTTTCGGTGCGCGCGCGCAGGTTGGAAACTTCACGTCGCAATTCTTCGTTTGCTTGCTCATACCTCTCACATTCTTGTCGACAAAAATCCGCCCACGTCTTGTTCTCATCTGCGTCCTTCTGCAATGCCTCCAAAGTCGCTAAATCATTTTTGTCGGTGACTTTGCCCGAAGATTGTGTGATTTCAGATATCGGTAGAGGAGGTTAACTCCGCCGTCCAGCGGTGTGCGGCTTGCGGCCTGAAAAGCCTTTTCTTTTAGAAATTCGCAGAACGCATTCTCACCGCGTAGCGTTTCTGTACTGAGCACTCCGTTGTATTCCCAGCTCACAATATCGGGAACTTGAACGAGCGGATGGTGAAATGGATTGTCTTTCGCCAAATCGATTCCAGGTCGAAATGTGCGCACGGAGCCCCCGAACGCGGACCAGAGCTTGCCAACGCGACTCGTCCACGCGTAACCAAGTTCTCGGGGCATAGCAACCACGAAGCAGCCGAGAAGATTCTCCGCCAAGCGTTCCGGATGCAGCACGAACCCATCGACTTTGAACGCCCATTTATCTGCCGCCTCGGTCAGTAGCGTGATCGGCAGCGAGCGAAGCGGGTCGGTTAGCGCGAGTTGAAACGCATCGAGGTCGCTCTCATTCCTTAGAAACCACGGTTTCCCGTTGATCGCAAGCGAGGATTGGAGACCGACGCAGTCCGCCAGAGCACGGACGAAACCAGGCGTCGTGGGCAGTATCGGGTCCGGCACTGAGGCGGAGGTTGTGCACAATAACCTGGTTATGAACAAGACGTCCTTACCAGTGCGGCGTAGCGCAACGTCCGCAGTCCAGTTGCGAGTGGGAACCCGATCATCGTTGTGCTCCATGCGCCCGGCCCAGCAATCAAGGTCCGGTGCCGAAACCGCACCGTAAAGCTGGCCCGGATAGGCTATTTCGAATCCATCGCCATCGAAGGACCGGAGCGGAAGTTTTCGGTTCAGTTCCTTCTGTGTCCGGCGCTGAATCCAGAGTAGGCACTGCCGGCGTGCCGCCTGAAAGCGCCCGAATACGTCGGCATATTTCTGGGGATCGAGACGACATGAAAGCTGATACGTACACTCAACGGAGGGCGAGGCTGGGATCAGTTTGCGGACGGTTGCGCTCTGCATGGTTACAAACTAAGAGCAAAGGTGGGGAAGATTTTCTCAGTAGTGCTATCAGAACAAGACCGTTACTCTTCTTCGACCAGATGCGCGGCGGCCTTATCCATGAACCAGGCCACGCGGCGGCCGTGATGCGTGACCATCTGCGCGGGGAGCCGCATGGGATCGTACTCGTCCTCGAATACGGCGCGTACCGGCTCGGCCTTGTCGGCGCCCGCGACCAGGAACACGGTGTGCTTGGCGGCCAGCAGCACGCCGGGCAGCAGAGTCACGCGCCACGGCGGCGGCTTCGGCGTATGAACGGCCGCCGCGATCCCGCGACGATCGTCGATCAGCGGCTCGCCCGGAAATAGACTGGCGGTGTGCGCGTCCGGCCCCATTCCCTGCAGCACGACATCGAAGTGCGGCAGCGCTCCATCTTCCAACGCGAAAAACTCGGCGATGTCGGCCGCGTATTGTTCCGCCGCGCGCTCGGGCGCCAGTTCGCCGTGAATGCGATGCACCTGGGCGCGCGGAATATGCAGCGGCTTGATCAGCGTATCTTCGGCGAGCTTGTAATTGCTTGCGGGATCGGCGGGAGGCACGGCGCGTTCATCGACCCAGAAAAGATGCACCCGGCCCCAATTGAATTTGGCGCGGGCCATTTGCTCGAACAGCAGCTTCGGCGTCGAGCCGCCGGAGAGTGCCATCGCGGCCGCGTCCTGCCCGGCAAGCGTCTCTTCGAGCAGCCCGAGCACGTGATGCGAGCACGCCTCGGCGGCTGCCGCGGCATCGGGATACGTGTGCCACCGGACGCTCATGGCGCGCTCATAAAAGCTGCACCGCGCGCGCCAAGGCCGCCTCGAAAACCGGATCGCGGCCGGGTATCGAGAGTTCTTCGCGCAGAAGCGTGTAATCCGAGGGCGCCGCGAATACCGCGTGCGTCACCAGATCGTTCACGCGCACTTCGACGTTCGACCCCTCTTCGGCATGGAACGCCACGGTGCAACCCTCCGCATCGTCGCTCTCTAATGCGATGGACGCGCGGCCCGCCTCGCCCCACTCCAGCGTTGCGGCGCAGCCCGCTTTTTCCAGGCTGTCGAGCAGCCACGCCGCTAGATAATATGTCCCGCTAGAACGCTCGTGAGCCACCCGCAGGCGCCGCACGCGTCCAAGTCCCGCGAGATAGCGGCGATTTTCGAAGATCTGCGCGACCAGCTCGCGCCAGCGGGTCACGCGCGTCCATGCGAGATCGGCAATCAACCGGCCATACTTCATGAATTCCGCGATTTCCCGGATCATCGGAACGCTGTCCGGGAATGCGGCGCTATCGACGATGGTTTTTTGCGCGATCTCCGCGATTCGCGGAAAACCGGGCAAGCGGAACAGGCGCGCGCTGCGGCACCAGAGAATTACGGGCAAATCCGGAACGGTCAGCGGAAGCACCACGCCCGCCAGATCCGAAAGACTCGCATCGGACGCGGTGATTTCAATCTGCTCGCAGCAAATTTGCTTGCGTTGGCCGAAGGGCATCCAACACTGCGCCAGCACGCGCGCCGAAAGCACCGGTTCGCTCGTTTCGCGCAGCCGGATCACGATGGCGCGGCTGGGATGCTCGTGCATTAATTCGGCCAGGGTCTCGGAAACTCCGGCGGGGTCTTCGGTTTCGTCGACCACGGCGATCAGGGTCATCGCGCACGCGCGCAGAACCCCGGCCGCTTCTCCTTCGGCCGGCTGTTTCGCGAGCGACACCCAGAGGTCGGAGAGCTCGTGGAGAATCGTTTCCGGTTGAATCGTCGGAGCCGCCGGGGTCATGGCTTCCTCCACGCGTGGCCGCGACTCGCGAGCATTTCATCCGAGGCAACCGGTCCCCAACTTCCGGCGGGATAGTTCGGAAAATCGAACTTCTTATCGTGCCAGGCTTGCATGATCGGCTCGACCACGGCCCAGCTCGCTTCCACCATGTCCTGCCGCGTGTACAGCGTGGCGTCGCCGATAATCGCGTCGAGCAGCAGCGTTTCATACGCGGATGGCGAACGCTCGCCAAAGCTCGAGCCGTAATTGAAATCCATCGAAACCGGCCGCAGCATCATTCCCGCGCCGGGCCGCTTCGAGGAAAACTTCAGCGAGATTCCCTGCTCCGGCTGAATGCGCAGGATCAGAAGATTCGGCGGCTCCGGATTTTCCGCGTCGATTCCCGCGCGTCCTCCGCCGTTATCGCCGAAAATGGCGTGCGGCGCGGACTTGAACTCGATCGCGATTTCACTCACGCGCTTCGGCAATTCCTTCCCGCTGCGGATATAAAACGGTACGCCCGCCCAGCGCCAGTTATCGACGAAGAAGGTCGCCGCCGCATACGTATCGGTTTGCGATTGGGGATCGACACCCTTCTCCTGACGAAAGCCGGGCACCTCTTTTCCGCCAATGCGGGCGGGTCCGTACTGACCGGGTACCGAATTTTGCATGGCTTCGCCGGGCTTCATGATGCGGATGGAACGCAGCAGCTTCGAACGCTCGTCGCGCACGGAGTTAGGTTGAAAACTGGCGCTCGGCTCCATTGCGACGGTCGCCATCACCTGCAACAGATGATTCTGGATCATGTCCCGCAGCGCGCCCGCTTCTTGATAATAAGCGCCGCGCCCTTCGACGCCGATCGACTCAGCGGCCGTGATATGCACGTGGTCGATGTAGTTGTGGTTCCACAATGGCTCGAAGATTCCGTTGCCGAAACGGAACGCCAAAATGTTCTGAACGGTTTCCTTTCCGAGATAGTGGTCGATGCGATAGACCTCCGATTCGGTGAAATATTCATGCAACTCGTCGCTTAACTTGCGGGCGCTCGCGAGGTCGGTTCCGAAGGGTTTTTCGACTACGAGCCGCCGCCACCCATTACCTTTGGCCAAGCCGGCTTTGCCGATACCGAGAGCCGCCGGGGCGTACTGGCTGGGCTGGGTTGATAGGTAGAACAGAACGTTGCCGCCGGTGCTGCGGTGTTTTTCGATTTCATCCAGGCGCTTGGCAAGCTCGGTGTAGCACTTCTCGGCCGCAACGTCGCCCGCCATGTAAAAGAGGCTCTGAGCGAAGCCGGTCCAGACGTCCGCGTCAAATGCGGCATCTTCGAGATATTTGGCGACGGATTCGCGCATCTTGTCGCGGAACTGATCGTCGGTCATGGGAGTGCGCGAGATTCCGAGGACCGCGAAGCCGGGTGCCACGCGATGTTCATAGGCGAGGCGGTAAAGCGCCGGAATTAGCTTGCGCTTGGTGAGATCGCCATTCGCGCCGAAGATGACCATGGCGCATTCGGGCATTTTGCGCTCGAACCGTAGCGGATCCTGAAACGGATTTTCGAGCGGCATGAGTTACAAAATACCACGCCGGGCCTGTCGCTCACGGAGCTTTACGCTATGATTTCCTTCATCGTGCAACGAAGGAGCTTCCTAGCCGCTCCGCTGGCATTTCAACTCGGGGCGGCCGGTTCGGAGAGCCGCGTTTACGCCTACGGTGACGGCATCGCTCAAACTCCGGACGACTACGCGCGGTTGCTCGCGCGCCTGACGAGCACGAGCGCCATGGCGGCCGACGATTACTCCCGGGGCGGCGTGGTGCAAGAAATCGAAGCGAAGATGGCGTCGTTGCTCGGGAAGGAAACGGCTGTGTGGCTGCCGACCGGCACGCTCGCGAATCATCTCGCCGTGCGTATGCTGGCCGGAGCGAAGCGGCGCGTGCTGGTGCAGGCCGAGAGCCACCTCTTCAACGATTGCGGCGATTGCGCTGAAACGCTGAGCGGCCTTCATTTGATCCCGCTCGCGCCCGGGCGCGCGACGTTTACGTTGGAAGATGTCGAGCGGGCCGCGAACGAATCGTCGCTCGGACGCGTTGCCACCCCAATCGGCGCCATTCAAATCGAAACGCCGGTCCGTAGGCGCCGGGGGGAACGCTTTGATTTCGGAGAAATGACTAAAATCGCGGCGTGGGCGCGGAAGCGCGGGATCGGTCTTCATCTGGATGGCGCGCGGCTGTTTGTGGAAACCGCGTATGCCGAACGCCACGCCGGCGATTACGCCAAGCTGTTCGACACGGTTTACGTCTCGCTTTACAAATACTTCAACGCCGCGAGTGGCGCCGTGCTTGCCGGCCCAAAACCGCTGCTCGCGGATTTGTACCAAACGCGCTGGATGTTTGGGGGCGGCCTTCAGCAGGTCTGGCCGTTCGCCGCCGTCGCGCTGCACTATGTCGATGGATTCGATGCGCGTTTCCGGAGCGCGGTCGACGATTCGGAACGCGTTCTCCAGGCGCTCGGCGCGGATGCCAACTTCGAATTGGAAAGGGTTCCGAATGGCACGAATGTTTTCCGCATGCGCGTGCCGAACGTGAACGCGCCCGTTTACCAGCAGCGTTTGGAATCGGCGGGTGTTAGCGCGCGGGATCCCGTGGGCGAGTGGTTTACGCTGCAGGTGAACGAGACGTGGACACGGGTGCCGGCGGCCGAGATCGCCGGGCGCTTTCGGAAGGCGCTCGGTTGAACGCGTGCTTGTAAACTACGCGCGCGTAAGCCGGCCCGCGAAGTGGGCCGGATACCCAGCCTGGAGTGAATTCGGCTCGCATTCCTCCTTCTTCTCTGAGATAAGCCGTCATGCTTGGGAGAAGCAGGGCTGCGCGACATAATTACCACAACGGCGTCGGATTCGAGGATACTGCGGCCGCCAGCCTTTCCGCTAGATGCGCATTTTTCCGAAAGGAGAGCAGACGGAGCGGGCGCTATTCTTGTCAGCTTTCGACAATTGCGTTTCCCATCGTTGCGGCTGGGACGAGGATTCCAGGTGGACCGGAGCCGCCGCGCATTCTTTCCACGTCGATGAAATTCTGCCCTGGGTGTCGGCCGACCACGTCATCTGCAGCCCTCGCATGCGTTGTGCGCCCATGTTCAAAATTCCTCTCATTATCGATTGTCTCAATTCGAAAAGAGGATTAGCAAGGCTGCTCGTCACGGGTTTTATTTCGGAAAGTGTTTCATCAAATCGTCGAATTCCTTCATCCTCTCTTCAAACCAGTGCCGCTCTTCCGCCGGCATGGCGGTGCGCAGGCGCGGCAAATTGGCCAGAATGGTATCGAAGGCCAATCCCGCTCCCGCAAGGGCGCGCTCTGCGTGCGGCAAATCGATGGCGCGCGGCTGTTTGTGGAAACAGCGGCGGAGATCGCCGGGCGATTTCGGAAGGCGCTCGTTGAGCGCGTGCTTGTAAACTACGCGCGCGTAAGCCGGCGCGCGAAGTGGGCCGGAAGCGTGATAATCGCCCAGATCAGTTCAAGGACGCCTTCAACCGCGATTCCAACGATCCGGAACGGCAGCAACACGAGCCACACAAGCGGATAGAGAATTAGCGCGAGCAGCGCCAGCGGCCAACAAAGAATCAGCAGGATGAGCCAGAGGAGAAACTTGATCATGAAAAATCGCTTCTCAAGCTACATACGCTTTCGCCGTGATTGGAGTTCGCGGAAAATGAATTTATGGCTTCCAATCTTCGGCACCCGCCGGAGTGACTTCGGGACGGTTCTCAGGCGCGACCGCGAATCGGAAGGATTGAGTCTCATTCGATGGTTTTAATTCAACTTTCGAAATCCCGCGCGAAGAGAGCCAGAGCGGAAACTCCACTTCGGCCGAACAGGCGCGCCGCAGCCATTTAAGCGGCTTCCTCGCTTGCCGTGCCGCTTTGGGTCGGGAAGCCGCGCCCCTGCCGTAATCGACGGAGCTCGTTTTGGTTTCGGCGGACATTGCCGCCACTGAAAGAGTTCCGGCATAAATTATTTTCAATAAGACCCGCATATCCGTGCTTACGAGATGAGCCGGGATGCTTGAGAGATGCACGACTTTCCGCGTGACATTCCGATTTGACTCCCCCCGTCTCGCTCCGCTAACCTAAAACTTCTGGTAGAGGTGCGGTGGCCATTAGTAGCGGGCGAGCGGTTCCGGATGCGCTTCGGATCGCCTGGATCGAAAGGGGCCTGACGCCGAAACCGCCGCGGAGGCTCATTCCGCGCTGGTTGGGGGAGCGGGTTAAGACCTGCCCACTGTCACCCGTTTTCGGGTGGAGCGCTATCGGGAAGTGGACGCACGCCCGCCGTTTAATCCCTTCTCATACGCCATCTCCAGGCATTTAGAGCATCGCCTAATGAATGTCTTTGAACTAACCCGGGCACTGGTCGATATCGATTCCGTTACGCCGAACGAAGAGCGCATCGGACTGTATCTATACGACTGTCTCAATCTCCTGACGGACCGGTACCAAGGCGTAATCGAGCGCATGGAAGTCGAACCCGGCCGCTTCAATGTGTTCGCGCGATTCGGGTACCGGCCTATCGTCACTCTTTCGACGCACATGGATACGGTTCCGCCGTTTTTTCCGTCGCGCGAAGACGACGAGCGCATTTGGGGCCGCGGGGCATGCGATACCAAGGGCATCATCGCATCCATGATCCTCGCGGCGGAATCGTTGCTCGCAAACAATGAGCGCGAGTTCGGCCTGTTGTTCGTCGTGGGCGAGGAACGCAACAGCGCGGGCGCATATCACGCTTCGAAAAATCCGCGCGCCTCGCAATTTTTGATCAACGGCGAACCCACCGGAAACAGGCTGGCGGTTGGATCGAAAGGAGCGCTCCGATATGAGATCGTGGCGCGCGGCAAGGCGGCGCACTCGGCTTACCCTGAATTGGGCGATTCGGCCATAAACAAGTTGATCGATGCGTTGATGCGCGTCCGTAAGGTGGAACTGCCCGTCGATGAAGTGCTGGGCGCGAGCACGCTCAATATCGGCGTGATTTCGGGCGGCTGCGCTCCCAACGTGATTGCCGACGAGGCGCGCGCGGAAATCATGATCCGTCTGGTCGGCGATTCGGCCTTGACGCGGGAATCTTTGCAGAAAGCGGTCGCGGGAGGCGGAAATGAAGCGGAGTTGCGCGAGGTGCTCGAGATTCCGGCGCTGCGTCTCGGCAGCTTGCCTGGAATTGAAACCACGGTGGTCGCTTACACCACCGATATTCCGGCCTTTGGCGGCATGTGGGGCACGCCCTATTTACTCGGGCCGGGTACGATTCACGTGGCGCACACGCTCGAAGAAAACGTTCCCAAAGCGGAGCTTGTGGAAGCCGTGCAAATTTACCAAAACATGATCAGGTACTTGAAAAATGGATAATCGAATCGAAGTCGGCGTTCTCGGCGCCACCGGAATGGTGGGCCAGCATTTCATCAAATTTCTTGAGAACCATCCGTGGTTTCGTCTCGCGTGGCTGGGCGCAAGCGAGCGTTCGGCCGGAAAGAAGTATGGCGATGTCGCGATCTGGCACCTGGGCGGCGTGACGCCTCCGGAAATCGCGGATCTTGTGGTGCGGGAATCGAAACCGGATCGCGCGCCGCGGCTGATTTTTTCGGCCATGGACGCTTCCGTCGCGACGGAGATCGAACGCGCGTTCGCGCAGGCGGGCCACGTGATTGTTTCCAATTCGCGTAATCACCGCATGGAACGCGATGTGCCGCTGCTGGTGCCGGAAGTGAACGCCGATCATCTCGGCCTGATTCCCGCCCAGCGGCGGGAGCGCGGGTGGAAGGGCCAGATCGTCACGAACCCGAACTGTTCGACGGTGGTTCTGACGATGGCGCTCGCGCCGCTGAAGCCGTTCGGGATCGCCAGGGTGATCGCGACCACCATGCAGGCCATCTCGGGCGCGGGATATCCGGGGGTGCCGTCGGTCGATATCAACGCGAATGTGGTTCCTTACATCGGCGGCGAAGAAGAGAAGATGCAGCAGGAAACGCAGAAGATATTGGGCGATTTTCAGGGCGACCACATTCATCCGCTCGATGCCAAAGTGAGCGCGCATTGCAATCGCGTGCCGGTGCTCGACGGGCATACGGTTACGGTCTCGGTCGAGCTTAAGTCGAAGCCTTCGCCGGAGGACATGATCCAGGCGTTCGAGCGATTCACCGGCGCTCCGCAGAAGCGCAAGTTGCCCAGCGCGCCCGCGCAGCCGGTGATATACATGACGCAGCAGGACCGGCCGCAGCCGCGCAAAGACGTGGAGCGCGAACGCGGCATGGCGACCTTCATTGGAAGGCTGCGCGATTGCCCGGTGCTCGATTACAAATTCGTGGCGCTGGGGCATAACACGGTGCGGGGAGCAGCGGGGGCGGCCGTGCTGAATGCCGAATTGATGCATTCCGAAGGCATGCTCGATTGAGTTTTCGCGCGTGATAGTAATGAAATTCGGCGGTTCGTCCGTCGAATCGGCTTCGGCGATCGAACGCGTGGCCGGGATCGTGGGAGCCCGGGTGGAGCGGCGGCCCATCGTCGTCGTTTCCGCGATGGGCAAGACCACGAATCGCCTGCTCGCGATCGCGCAGACGGCGATCTCGGGACACCGTGAGAATTACATCGCGCAAATTCACGACCTCCGCGATTATCATTCGCGCGAGGCGCGTCACGTGGTCGCGCTCGCCGAGCGCGCGGAACTCGATCGTACGCTCGACGGCTTTTTCCAGGAGCTGACCGAGCTCGTCAAAGGTCTTGCGGTGCTGGGCGAACTGACTCCGCGCTCGATCGATGCCATCTCAAGCTATGGCGAACGCCTTTCGAGCTACATCGTTACGCTCGCTTTCAGGCACTTCGGCATGCCCTCCGTGCATGTGGACGCGCGCAAAGTGATCGTCACCGACCGGCGTCACACCCAAGCCGCGCCGATTTTGCACGAAACTTACGCGCGGCTCGCGGTCCTGCTGCCGCCGCTTGCGGCGGATAACATTGTGGTGATGGGCGGATTCATTGGCGCGACGGAAGACGGCGTGACGACCACGCTGGGGCGGGGCGGCTCGGACTTCACGGCATCGATCGTGGGCGCGGGAGTAAGCGCGGAGGAGATTCAGATTTGGACCGACGTCGACGGCATGCTGACGGCGGACCCAACGCTGCTGCCGGGCGCGCATCGCGTCAAGAACATATCGTTCGCGGAGGCCGCCGAGCTCGCGTATTTCGGGGCGAAAGTTCTGCATCCCGCGACGGTCGTTCCTGCGGTCGAGAAGAATATTCCGGTGCTGATTCTGAATTCGCGACGTCCCGAAGTGCCGGGGACGCGCATCGTCGGGGAGGCGGTTCACTGCACCAACGTCGTGAAATCGATCGCCTGCAAGCGGCGGATTACGCTGGTTAACGTCCACTCGACCCGCATGTTGATGGTGTACGGTTTTTTGAAGAAGATATTCGAAATTTTCGACCGGTACGAAACGGCGGTCGATATGGTGGCGACTTCGGAGGTTAGCGTTTCGCTTACGATCGACAGTTCCGCGCATCTACCTAGAATTTGCGAGGAACTGGCGCAGTTTTCGGAAGTGGCGATTGAAGAGAATCAGGCGATCGTTTGTTTGGTGGGAGAGAATATCCGCCACACGCCCAAGGTGGCTCTGCGGGTGTTCCGCGCGCTGGACTCGGTGAATGTGCGCATGATTTCGCAAGGGGCATCGCTGCTGAATTTGAGCTTTGTGGTGGCGGAGGCGGATTTGCGGACAGCGGTGGAGGCGTTGCATGGCGAATTTTTCTCCGAACTCGACCCGGAGGTCTTCGATGTCTGATCCTGTGGCCACAATGCCATGAACAGACTCGCTATCGTCGGTTACGGGAAAATGGGGCGGCGCATCGAAGAGCTCGCGCCCGCGCACGGCTTCACGGTCGCCGTAAAGCTCGATGAGCACAACAACGCCAACTTCGAAGGCATCACGCGCGAAGCTTTCCGCGATATCGATGTCGCCATCGACTTCTCCGTTCCCTCGGCGGTCGTCGAAAACGTCGAGCGGATCGCCGATCTCGGCGTGAGCGTCGTCATCGGCACCACCGGCTGGCTCGAGCAACTGCACTACATCAAAAATATCGTCGAGCGGAGCGGAATCGGGCTGGTCTGGAGCCCTAACTATTCCGTCGGAGTGAATGCATTCTTCCGTCTTGTGTCCGAAGCGGCGCGCCTGCTCGCGCTAGAAACCGAGTACGAAAGTTGGGCCTACGAAGTGCATCATTCCGCGAAAAAGGACGCGCCGTCGGGCACCTTGTTGAAGCTGATCGAGGACATGAGGAGGGCGGGATACGCGCGGGCGATCGACGTGGCCTCGAATCGCGCGGGGGCGCATCCCGGCACGCACGAGATCGGATTCGACTCTATTTTCGATACCATAACGCTGCGGCATACCGCGCGAAGCCGCGATGGCTTCGCGCACGGCGCGCTGAAGGCGGCGCAATGGGTGGCCGGCAAAAAAGGGTTTTATGAATTCGGGGAAATTCTGTTCAGTGAAATAACATGACCATGTTCACGGGCTGCGGCACCGCCCTGGTAACGCCCTTCCGCCGCGATCTTTCGATTGACGAGCAAACGCTGCGGCGCTTAGTCCGGCGTCAAATCGACGAAGGCATCGATTTTCTGGTTCCCTGCGGAACCACCGGCGAAAGCCCCACGCTGTCGCGCGAAGAGCATCTTCGCGTGATCGAGATCGTTCTCGAGGAAGCCAAGGGCGAGGCGCCGGTGCTCGCCGGAGCCGGCGGCTACAATACCCGCGAAGTGATCGAGCTGGCGCGCGAGATCGAAGCGCTCGGAGCCGATGGCATTCTTTCCGTCACGCCGTACTACAACCGGCCCACGCAAGAGGGCCTGTTTCAGCATTACCAGATGATTGCCGAAGCGATCGCCCTGCCCATCGTCATCTACAGCGTGCAAGGCCGGACCGGTGTAAACGTGGAGCCGGCGACGCTCTCGCGGCTGGCTGAAATCCAAAATATCGTGGGCGTAAAAGAGGCGTCGGGAAATATTTCGCAGATTGCGTCCGTTATCCATCAAGTGCCGCCGGGGTTTCTGGTGCTTTCCGGGGACGATGCAATTGCGCTACCGGTGATCGCGCTGGGCGGCCGGGGAGTTATCTCGGTTGTGTCAAACCAAATTCCAGGCGAGATGACGCGATTGGCGCGGCATTCTCTCGAAGGAAATTTCGAGAAGGCGCGCGAGCTGCAGCGGAAATATCTGCCTCTAATGAACATAAATTTCGTGGAATCGAACCCGATCCCCGTGAAGGCGGGGATGGCGTTGATGGGGCTTCTTGAACCGATCTACCGCTTGCCAATGGTGCCGCCGAAATTCGAAAGCGAGGCGAAAATTCAGGATGTGCTGCGGAAGGTCGGGCTGCTGAAGAGAGAGCACGTTGCAAACTGAATTTGTGGCGCGGGCACTCGTGCCTGCCGTGTCCACACTCGTGTGGAC
>JBPCKZ010000163.1:0-32037 GCA_051003795.1 Bryobacteraceae bacterium
GTCCACACGAGTGTGGACACGGCAGGCACGAGTGCCCGCGCCACAAATGCCTTCAACATTTCAGAAGTTCCCCGTTAGGGTTTGCAGATCCGCCAACGCAACCCGATACCTTACCAGACCGTCGTCAAACGCGTTACGCGCCAGACTCAGCGTCGATTGCGCATCCACTACTTCGAGCGCGGTGGCTTCGCCCGCCTGGTACCTCAGAATGGTGAGCCGCAGGCTTTCCGCCGCGATTTCCGAAGAACTGCGCAAGGAATCCATTTGAGCCAATGCTGTCTGGGCCTCTTTGTAAAACGACGCCAGATTGGCCTGCAACTGGCGCTGCGCGATGCCGAGATCGGATTGCGCCTGACGCTCCCGCAACGATGCCTGTTTGATCTTGCTCTTGGTCGCCCCCCAATTCCACACCGGAATATTCAGCGTGACTTGCGCCGAATAGCCGAGGTTCTGGCGATAGGGAATCTCGAAATGCGGCAATGTGCTGCGCCCCGTATCGAGCGTGGGATTATTAGCGCGCGCGGCGAACTGATTCGCATTGATGCCGTAGTAAAAATCGAGCGCGAAGGAAGGCAGGTAAGCATAGCGCGCCACGCTGACGCCGTAGCCCGCTTCCACCAGGCTCGCCCGCGCCGAGCGAACCTCCGGGCTGTTCGTCGTGGCTTGCGTTTGCACTTCGGGATACCGAGGCAAGACCGCCGCTTCCTGCAAATCGTCCTCCACCGAATAATCCTGCTGAAAACTCGGGAAAATCAAAACCGCGAGGGCGATCTTGGCTTTATCTATATTCAACTGTGCGTCCTGCACGTCGCGCTGGCGTTGTTGGAGCTGAAGCTGGGCCTTGATGACATCGGCATGCGCCACCTCGCCGCCGCGTTCCTGTTTTTGGGTGATATCGAGAAACCTTTGCGCTTCGGCGAGGCTCGATCGCGCGTTGGCTAACTTCCGTTGCGCCGAAACGATCGTGTAATAGTCCTGAACAACGGTGAAATTCAGCCCGCGCGTGGCAACGTCGAGCTTCGCTTTCGCGGTGGCTTCGGCGGCTTGCGCGCGGCGGATTTCCGCGCGGCGGACCAGCGACAGGAGTTCCTGATGAACCGCGGCCTGCTCGGTGTAAACGTGCACGCCATCGTTCGCGACAAAAACGCCGGAAGGGGTTCCGTTGCCTTCCGTATAGATAAATTGATTCAAGGCGTTGAGCGACGGCAATGCCGCGGCTTTAGCTTGAGCCGTATCCTGCTTCGCGAGCGCGGCGGCAATGGAAGCGGTCTCCACCTGCGCTCCATACTTGCGCGCGCGCGCGATGGCATCCGGAAGCGTCACGGTTAACGGGGCCGCGGCCTGCGCCAGAAGCGGAGCATGCATCAGGAATGCAATCGCTGCGAAAACGGTTTGGCTTTTTTTCAATCGTATGGCCTCAGGCGATGGATCTTCAGTCGAACAGCTTCTGGATGGAACTTGCATCTTCCCCGTACAAGCCGGTTCCGCCACACGACGCTCGAAAAAACCGCCATCGCAATCCGGGCATTTGCCTCGTCGGCTCATCGCTTGCTCCAACCACGGGCGATCACAAATCGATTATTGCGCGACGTAAGTCCCAAGATTGTTCGCCGCGAGAAATTCGCGAATCGCGGTGAATGCCCGCGCCCTCCGCTCTGGCGGGAAGCCGCCGTGTTTTCCGCCGGGAACCGTGAACAGGCGGTTTCGCGCCCCGGCTTTGTCGAGCGCTAAACGATGTTTATGCGACGATGTGGCTGAGGCATTTATGCGCCCCGTTGCTTTATCCTTACTGGAATGGTGCGCCTTGGTCAACCTGCGGCCCAACAGCTTCCGACCCGGTCCTCGTATACAAAGGATCGCATGACGACGAATCTCGCTTTACGCAGTACAACTTTGCCGTTTTAAACTACTCCGAATATTCCGACGAGCTGTTTCGATCCGCGCCGGGCCTGCCCCATGCGGCCTCAACAAAGAGAAATCCCGAATGTGGGCGGATATTTTCGACAATTCCGAGTGGTTCGTTATTCCGAGCGGCTGCCAAGAGTTGCGAGAAAACTCGGTTTTGCATTTCCACTTCGTTTCCACATGCGGAATAATCCGTAGTTGGCTCTACCGAAAGTCTGAAGCGATCGGAAGCCGGAGTGGGGATGCGGAATCGCGCGATGGCTTGCCTCCGCACCTCTACCGAAAGTCTGAAGCGATCGGAAGCCGGAGTGAGAGGAGCCCGCTGTTGGAGTCTCTCTCGAATTCGGTAATCCGGACGGCGCTCCGACGCAGCAGATCTTCGATCACCCGCAGCGGAAAGTCGCACGGTTCAATGTGAATGACCTTTGGAGGCCATCCAAATCGGTGCGCCAGCGCAACGAAGTCGCCGTCGGTCGTAACCACTGTGAAAACGTTTGCCTTCGCCCATTCCCAAATGCCTTGGTCGTCGGCCTGCTTCAGACCCACGTCGCGCACATGAATGAGACCGGGAAAAAGCGAATCCAGCCGTGGCACCACCCGAGGTGAAAGGTTTTCGTCGAGAAGCAGTTTCACCCGAAATTAGCTTGGCGGCCGGTTTCAGCGGCGTAATGATAAACGGCCGGAAAATCTGCTTTCTCAAGATCGGGATGTTCGTGGAGGATTTCGTCTTCGGTCATGCCGGCGCCCAGCCAGCCTAGAACGTCCCAGACGGTGATGCGAAGCCCTCGGATGCAGGGTTTGCCGCCCCGTTTGCCGGGCTCGATTGTGATTCTGGTGCCTACCGGTGTCATCGTCGTCTCGCTTACCAGTATGCCATTGCAAAAAACGTTTATCGCGTGAAGCGCTCCAGTGGTGGAGATCGATTGCCGAATAAAAATTCGCCGGCCGAATTGCAGAAGCTATGGTTCGCCGTCCCGCGTGGGACGGAACCGCCGAAATGGATTCAGTTGACGCTGAGGGATCGTCGAACCGGCCAGCGGAAGGCCGGCTAGACATCCCGCAATCGCAGCCTTCCGCTTTTCCAGATAGAATAAGTTAATCCCGGTCCCAAGCCCTATGCGCATTGCCGCCAACACCCCGATCGTCTCCGGTCTCTTAACAGGCTTTTTGATGGCGGCGAGTTCCACGACGCCGCCCAAGACCCCCGCGAACGCGGACGCCTTCGACCAAGCCGTTAAGCCCGTTTTTACCAAGACCTGCGCGCCCTGCCACAACGACCGGCTCGCCTCCGGCGGTCTGAACCTTGGCCTGTTCATGAGTCCTTTCTCGCTCACGGAGAATCGCGAGGGCTGGGACCATATACTGCAAAAAATCAAGAGCGGAGAAATGCCGCCGAAAGGCGTTCCCCGGCCTCCCGCGGCCCAGACGGATGCTCTCTTCAAATTCGTCCAGGGCGAGTTTGAAAAGGCGGACAGCCGGATCAAGCCCGACCCCGGCCGCGTCACCGCGCGGCGTTTAAACCGCAACGAATACTCGAATACGATTCGCGATTTGCTCGCCGTCGATTTCCACGCCGAAAAAGATTTTCCCACGGACGATTCCGGCTACGGCTTCGATAATATCGGCGACATCCTCACCATCTCGCCCGTGTTGATGGAGAAATACATTGCGGCCGCCGAGCGCATCTCCGCGCGCGCCATCGGCGCGGACCCCATGCCGAAGCCGCTCGAGGTTCACTATCAGGCGAAGGACAACACCATTCGCCGCCCGGACGTGAGCACCATCGAAGCGTCCCACCGGGTGGATTTCGACGGCGAATATACCGTTCGCATCGGCTTGCCCGGCGAGCGCGCGGCCGATGCCAAACCCGTCACCATGGATATTTGGATGGATGGCAAGCTTCTGCATTCCATGCAGGTGGAAACCAAGCCGTCGAAACTGGTTTACTTCAATCCCTACTCGGAAGAGCAGGTTCAGTTGTACCTGCCCGAAGGCGATCACGTTTTCCGCGTCGGCTTTATCGACGACGATTTCGTGAAAGGCGTTCCCGTCAAGGACGTCTACAACAACAAGAAAAATAAGTTCATCGATTCAATCGTGTTTGTCGGCCCGTATCCCTCCAAAGTGGAGAAAGCGAGCCGGAAAAAGATCCTGATCTGCGATCCGAAAACCGGGCCGGGTTGCGTGAACACAATCTTGGCGGCGCTCGCGCGCCATGCCTATCGCAGGCCCGTGACGAAAGCGGAAGTCGCGTCGCTCGCGAAGTTCGCCGGCATGGCCCAAAAGGAAGGCCAGTCGGCCGAGCAGGGCATCCAACTCGCCATCGAGGCGATGCTCGTTTCGCCGCATTTTCTGTTCCGCGTGGAGCACGATCCCGATCCGTCCGATCCCGCCAAGGTTCATCGGATTTCGGATTTCGAACTGGCTACGCGCCTCAGTTATTTCCTCTGGAGTTCCATGCCCGACGACGATCTCCTGAACGCGGCGGAAGCGGGCAAGCTGCACGTTCCCGCGGTTCTGGACGCGCAGGTGAACCGGATGCTGGCCGACGAAAAATCGGCCGCTCTCGCCGCGAACTTCGCCGGGCAGTGGCTCGAAACGCGCAATCTCGATAGCGTGAAACCCGATCCGCAGAAGTTCCCCGAATGGGACCCGGAACTGCGCGACGCGATGAAGGCCGAAACGCGCCTGTTCTTTGAAGAAGTGCTGCGGAAAAACCGGCCCCTGTCGGACTTTCTCGACGCGAAATACACGTTTCTGAATGAGCGCTTGGCAAAGCACTACGGCATCTCCGGGGTGACCGGCGCGGATTTCCGCCGCGTCGAATTGACCGGCGACGAGCGCGGCGGCATTCTGAGCCAGGCAAGCGTGCTCACCGTATCGAGCTATCCGACGCGCACTTCGCCCGTGATTCGCGGCAAGTATGTGCTGCAAAATATCCTAGGGACGCCGCCGCCCCCGCCGCCGCCCGACGTTCCGGCTCTCGACGAAGCGGCGGTCGCGGCCGGCTCCATGCGGCAGCAGCTCGAAAAGCATCGCGCCAATGCGACCTGCGCCTCATGCCACAGCCGCATGGATCCGCTTGGGTTCGGCCTCGAAAATTACGACGGCCTCGGCAAGTGGCGCACCATGGACGGCAAATTTCCGATCGATTCGAGCGGCACTCTTCCCGACGGAAGGACCTTCAAGACCCCGGCCGAGATGCGGACGATCCTGGTCGCGCAGCTTCCCGATTTTTCGCGCTGCTTGATCGAAAAGACGATGACCTATGCCTTGGGACGCGGGCTTGAGCGCTATGACCGCCGGACCGTGGATGAGATCAACCGTAAGCTGGCGGCCAAAGGCTATCCGTTTCAAATGCTTATCCGCGAGGTGGTGCAGAGCCTGCCGTTCCAATCCCGTCGCGGAGAAATTATAATCAGTCGGAACAACTTCAAGGAGCACGCACCATGATCGTTACGCGCAAAACGCTGGCAAGAAGGACTTTTCTTAGGGGCATCGGGACCACCATCGCGCTTCCGTTTCTGGACGCAATGGTTCCGGCCATGGCGCTCGCCGGCACGGTCAAAAAAGCGCCGGTGCGCATGGCGTTCGTCTATCTCCCGAACGGCATGAACCAGCGCGACTGGAACATCGATTACGAAGGCAAGCTGGGCACGCTTTCGCGCACGCTCAAGCCTCTGGAACCCTATAAAGACGACATTCTGGTGATGAGCAACCTCACGCACAACGGCGGGCGCGCCTTGCTCGACGGCGCGGGCGATCACGGGCGTTGCTGCGGCGCTTATCTCACCGGCGTGCAGCCGCGCAAGAGCCTCGTCGATATTCACTCGGGAATTTCCTTCGACCAGATTGTCGCCAACCAAATCGGCGGCCAAACCCGGTTTCCGTCCCTCGAATTGGGCCTCGAAGACGCGCGCCAGGCGGGCGATTGCGATTCCGGTTATTCGTGCGCTTACACCAACAACCTGGCGTGGCGCAGCGAAACGCAGCCCCTGCCTCCGATTCTCGATCCGCGCGCTCTGTTCGAACGGCTGTTCGGAAACGGCGTGGCGTTGAGCCCCGAAGCGCGCGCGCGCCAGGGCCGCTATCGCAAAAGCATTCTCGATTTCGTTACCGGCGACACGATGAAGCTCGAATCCGGCCTCGGCCCGACCGATAAGCGAAAACTCGATGAATACCTTTCTTCCATTCGCGAAGTGGAGCGCCAGTTGGAACGCGCCGAAAAGGACAATTCGCAAATCGATCCGCACATGGAGAAGCCTTACGGCGTGCCCGCCGATTTTGCCGATCATTTCAAGCTGATGACCGACATGATGACCATCGCGTTCCAGGCCGATCTCACGCGCATAATCAGTTTCCTGGTCACGCGCGAAGGCACCTCGCGCTCGTATCGCGAAATCGGCATTCCCGACGGCCATCATCCGCTTACGCATCACCGCAATATTCCGGAGCTGATCGAGAAGGTCTCGCAGATCAACGGCTATCACGTGAAGCAGTTCGCGGGTTGGGTGGAGAAGTTGAAAACCGTCAAGGACGGCGATGGCACGCTGCTCGATAATTCGATGATCGTCTACGGCGCGGGCTTGGCCGATGGGAACAAGCACACCCATGAAGACCTGCCCACGCTGATTGCGGGCCGGGGCGGCAACTATATCAAGACGGGGCGGCGGGTGGTTTACCGCAAGGAAACGCCGATGTGCAATCTGTTCCTGACCATGATGGATCGCATGGGCGTCCACGCGGAACATTTCGGCGATGCCACCGGACGTCTGGAAGGCCTCGACGTAACCTAAGGCGCGCCGCAATCCCATGCAATTTTTCGGTCAAGGCAAGCCGCCGGTCGGTATCGTTTTCGATACCATCATGGGCCGAAGCATCGACGAAGCCCTTGCGCTGGCGCTGATCTACGGTTTCGATGGCAAAAACGAAGCTCGGCTGATTTCGGTGAGCGTGGAGAATCCCGATCTGAAGGCCGCCGCTTTTTGCGACATCATGGCCCGGTTCTACGCGGGAGCGATCAACCCCGAATTCCGCGCCTTCTTCCGCGGCCTGCCGATCGGGCTTTCGACCGATCGCAAGGCGCCGTCCGAAGAAACGCCCATGCTCACCGCGCCGCTTGCGAAGGCGGCGGTCCCGTCCGGCATTCAAAAGCTGACCGATACCGCCGACCCGATGGCCCTCATTCGAAACGCATTCACCTCGCAGTACGACCAGAACTGCGTGACCGTGCTGGCCGGCCCCGCGACGAATCTGGTGCGAGTTCTCGACTTGCCCGGGGCGAAAGAACTGATTGCCGCCAAGGTTCGGTTGCTTTGCTTTGCAACCAGCGAGTTCAATATCAAAACCGATACTGCCGCGGCGAAGAGGCTCTTCTCCGAATGGCCGACGCCGATCGTCACCGCGGGACCGGAGATCGGGGACGCTCTCCTTTACCCCGCGTCTAGCATCGAAAAGGATTTCGCGTGGTCGACGGACCATCCGGTCGTCGAGGCCTATCGAGCCTACAAGCCGATGCCGTACGATGCGCCGACATGGGCCATGACCGCCGTGCTCCACGCGGTACACGCGAAGGAAGAGTATTTCAAGGTGTCCGATCCCGGCACGATTCAGGTTCTCGACGATGGCCGCACTCGGTTCACCGCATCGGCGGAAGGCAAGCACCGGTCGCTGATTCTCGATCCCGCTCAGAAAGAACGAATCGTCAAAATGTATACGGAAATGGCTAGCGCCAAGCCCGTTCCCCGGCAACCGCGCTTCCGCCCCGATAAGAAGAAAGAAGAGCCGAAGCCGCCCGATGTCAAGCCGCCCGAAGCCAAGCCGCCTCTATAAAGTGGCATGGATCTCTCGCGCAGAACGCTGTTGCGGGCCGCGGGCGTGTCGCTCGCTTCGCCTTCCATAAGGGCTTGGCAGGAAGACGCTCGATATGGATTGCAAGCCCTTCTCGATAACAGCGCGATGGCGCGCATCCCGGCGGGCGAATTCTCGATGGGATCGACGAACGGCGTGGCCGACGAACAACCGGTGCACCGCGTCCGCATCGCGCGCCCTTTCGAAATGGGCAAATTCGAAGTGACGCAGGCGCAATGGATTTCCGTGATGCGCGACCCGCACGGCCCCCCGGAAGCCGTGAATCCGAGTTATTTCAAGGGTCCCAATCTGCCGGTCGAGAGCGTCTCCTGGAACGATGTGCAGCTATTCCTCGAACGCCTCAATCGGCGGACGGAGTCCCATGAATACCGCCTGCCTACCGAAGCCGAGTGGGAATATGCATGCAAAGCCGGGAGCGCGCGGCTCGACGAGGTCGCGTGGTACAAAGACAATTCCGGCGAGCGGACGCAGCCCGTGGGCCTGAAAAAGCCGAATGCATGGGGTCTTTACGACATGCAGGGCAACGTGGCCGAATGGGTGAACGATTGGTACGCCTTCGACTATTACGCGGAGAGTCCGTCCGCGGATCCGCAAGGACCGGAGTCCGGATCGTACCGTGTGTTCCGCGGCGGCGGATGGTTCAACCTGCCGAAGTTCTGCCGTCCGGCGTCGCGCGCCTTCGATTTCCCGATCAATCACCAGTCCCACGTCGGATTTCGCGTGGCGAGGGCGGCGAAGTAGCGGCCTTCCCTCGCTTGGCGACGGCCATGGCTAATGTGCCGATTGTTCCGCCGCGGGCGAGCATCGATTGTTCTTCCGGCTTCCTGTCGGACGGGTATTTGGCTAACTCGGAGTGAATGCGCCCAAACAGCGCCGGAAACTCGTGGGCCGCCGAGGCCCGAACACCCGATCTGTAGCTCAAGAAATACTGCTGAACGCGGTTCCCGTAGACATCGAGCGTTGAGCGCACCGTAAGGATGCATTCGTTCCTCGCCAGAAATGCGCGCCGGGCGGCTTCTTCGTCCGCATGGATTTTCCGCACGGATGAGAGCGCTTCCCATCCCGCGATCAGCAGGAGCGAAAGCAATCCGCCGAAAGCGAACAGAACCGCCGTCCGCAGTTTGCTTCCGGGCCTCGCCATATTCTCAGGATTCGGCCAGCGTGTACTCGAAGTCGTACGAATGCTTTTCATCGGCGATGTCGATCGCCATCTTGCCCGCAAGTCCCGCGAGCTCGCCCGTGCCCGAGTCCGGCACCACCGTAATCGTGAGTTGCGGCGCACTCCGCGTCATTGTTCCGCTGTGCTGAAGCACAAAAGCTCCGCTGCGCCGATGCAGCGTTCCTACGACCCGCTCGATCGCGACGTAGCCGGCCGAACCCTTGACGCCAGTGCCGGCCATCAGCATCTGGCCCTTGCTAGTAGCTTCCAGATCGCCGTGAAATTGTTTGTCGATCGACATCCTGCCGAGGGTTGCATCGGCAGCCCCGTCTTCCGGGGGTTGAGGACTCAGCTTCACTTCAAACGTCCCGGTGGCTCGGGTTGTCACGATGACCTCCTGTTTCTGGAGCCGATTTCCGGCCATTTCTCTTCCGCCTCAGGGCCCGAGCCCGGATCCAACACACCGAATGTGCCGTCGAGAGGAATCGAAGCCGTCTCGCCGTGTGCTGTACCTTCCGGGCGCCTCGTACCTTTTCTTGGGCGAA
This sequence comes from Bryobacteraceae bacterium, assembly GCA_051003795.1. Lineage (GTDB taxonomy): Bacteria > Acidobacteriota > Terriglobia > Bryobacterales > Bryobacteraceae > JALYXS01. Next base: position 9,481 of record JBPCKZ010000163.1, read on the forward strand.
TTCTCGCGTGCTCCGGTTGTCGGGATGAAGCACCGAAATAGCCGAGCCAGTCAATCCCGCCCGCGGCAACTGGTCAACGGCCTCTTCGGCCTGTTTAGAGGTAGGATAGATCCCGAATATTTTCGTGATGTTCGTCGTGGCGAACGCTCCCTATTAATTATCCGATCTATTCTTGCGGACTCCATGTTGGGGGGCCGATAGCCCTTCCGAGGCGCGGCTCGCAGTACATACACGTCGTAAGGACCTAATTTCGCTTCATTCACGAGCGTGAAATCGAACGCGACGGTTAACTGCTCCATCAGCAGACGATCCCGCCTGCGGTCCTTCTCGTATTTCGCGATGCGTTCGTCCCTTTGCCGCTTCGATTCCGCCCGGCGCCGGGAAATCGTTTCCTGGAGTTTCCGCTGTTCCTTCGCTTGATCTTGCGCCGGCAGCGGGTTCCCATTCACGGCGATAAGGCGTTGGTAGGGCGAACCGTCAATCATCGTGACTTCGTAAGTCTTCGTGCCGTCGGCGTTGCGATCGCGCTCTTTATGCGCGTACTCCGGATCGGCAGTCCAGTCCGCTTGATTCGCCGCCACGGACCGGCGGATGATTTCCTGAACCTTCGGCGTCCGACAGAGCGCGCCGACCGTCGCCAGCAAGAGAATCGGGGCGGTGAGCGCGCGCGTGAGCAAGCGGTTAGTCGATTTTACCGGCCGCGCGCGGCCGCCGCAGTTGCGGGTTTCTGGGCGGGCGGCGGCGCGGGCGACATTTCCGGCTGGCCATTCACCGGCTCGGACTTGATCAATCCCATGGTCTTGCGAAGCTCCGCGTCCAGTTGCGTCCGGATATCGGGATTGTCCTTCAGAAACTGCTTGGCATTTTCGCGACCCTGGCCAATGCGGTCGGTTTTGTAGCTGAACCACGATCCGCTCTTCTCGACCAAATTTTGCGCGACGCCCAAATCGATCAAATCCCCTTCCTTCGAGATCCCCTCCCCATAGACAATGTCGAACTCGGCCTCGCGGAACGGCGCCGCGAGCTTGTTCTTCACCACCTTCACCTTCGTCCGGTTGCCGACCACCACGTCACCGTCTTTGATGGCCGCAATGCGCCGGATATCCACGCGAACCGACGCGTAAAACTTGAGGGCGCGGCCTCCGGTGGTGGTTTCGGGATTGCCGAACATGACGCCGATTTTCTCGCGAATCTGATTGATGAAAATCAGGCACGTCTTCGACTTCGAAACCATGCCGGTCAACTTCCGAAGAGCCTGCGACATGAGGCGGGCCTGCAGGCCCATGTGGCTGTCGCCCATTTCGCCGTCGAGTTCGGCTTTCGGAACCAGGGCGGCGACGGAATCAACGACCAGAACGTCAATCGATCCGGACGCGATCAGCGCTCCCGCGATTTCCAGGGCCTGCTCCCCGTAATCGGGTTGCGAGACGAGCAGGTTATCGACATCGACCCCGAGTTTGCGCGCGTAAATCGGATCGAGCGCGTGCTCGACGTCGATAAACGCCGCCATGCCGCCTTTCTTCTGGGCTTCGGCGACTACCTGTAGCGCGATGGTTGTCTTGCCCGAAGATTCCGGGCCATAGATTTCATTGATGCGCCCGCGCGGAAAGCCGCCCGTGCCAAGCGCGGCATCGAGCGCAATCGATCCGGTGGAGATGACCGCGATCGGGACGATCGCTTCCTTCGAGCCCAGCCGCAGGATCGATCCTTTTCCAAACTGTTTTTCAATTTGCCCCAGAGTCAACTCTAAGGCGCGCGCGCGTTCTTTCTCGTCCATTGGCAGTGAACTCCCGTTCGTTGGGGGCGGTGGAACCACGATTATACAGCGCCCTCGTGAAACATTTTAGCGTAGTTTTGTCATGCGACGCTCTTTTGCGCCGGTCGCGCATCCGTATCGTTGTTACAACGCTTCAAAACAGCGCGAAATCAACCTCATCACCCGCGCTTCCATATTCAGTTACATTGAAATCTTCAGCAGATCGGATGCGGCGCCACGATGCCGATGAACTCGCGCGAAGTGATCGCCTTGGTTTTCTTCCAGAATTTCGGAAAATGCCGCTGGTTTCCGGTGAGCAGGTAGTCGGCGCGCGCAGCGTCGGCGCATTCCACAAATTTGTTGTCGTCGGGGTCTTTCGTCACCCGGAGCGCGCGCGACGGGGTGACGGAATACGAGCGGCTGACGATGAGCTGAAGGAGTTGCCGGCGGAGGCCCTTCCGGGTTTCAACTCGGGGCGCGCGAGCACTTCCAGATATTCCGCCAGGATGGCATCGGAGATGTAAAGCCTTGCAGGTTTGGTGATGGAGAGCAAGAGGACGGTGCGCTGGAGCCCGTCCGGTTTCAGCGCCGCCGAAACAACGATGTTCGTATCGACGACGAGGCGGAGCGGGATCATCCGCGTTTGGGCTTGCCGGCGCGGGTCGCTTCGATCGCCCGATCGATCTGCCGGGAGGTGAGTTTGTCCGTTCCCTTGCGGTGGGATTCCTCGCCGAGGACCCTCAGCACTTCCGGCTCGGGCGCGGCAAGCCGCACATAGTCGCGGATGCTGAGCAGCACTGCCTTGGGCGTGCCGCGCTTCTCGATGACGAGCGAGCGGTGCTCATCTTCCACGCGGCGCAACAGCTTGCCGAAGCCGCTGCGGGCGCTTAGCGCCGAAACCACGATAGTGTTGTTCTTGTCTGTCTGCATATACAAAACTCTTCATTTCAATTAACTGAACTGTACAGTTGATCCGCAACCCCGTCACGCTCGGCTTCCAAGGCATGCCCGCACCGTATCGGTTGTTGCATGTTCCAATTCCGCAAGAGCCGCGCGGGTCTATTATGGTTTTTGCCCGCTTTGACGCCGCGCCTGGCGGTTTCGCTCTGCGGCATTTCGCTGCGCAACCCTGTTATAGCCGCCGCCGGAACCTTCGGATACGGCATCGAGTTCGAGAGCCTGGTGGATCTGAACTCGCTCGGCGGCATCGTCACCAAGGGGATTTCCCGCGAGCCGATCGCCGGTAATCCCGCGCCCCGGCTGTGGGAATCCCAAGCGGGGATGATCAACTCCGTCGGCCTGCAGAATATTGGCGTCCATGCCTTCATTCGCGACAAACTGCCTCCGCTCTCCCGCTTTAAAGTTCCGGTCTTTGTAAACGTCTTCGGGTATCAAGCGGAAGACTACGTCGAGGTCGTCCGCGTACTCGAAGCGGCGGAGGGCATCGCCGCTTACGAATTGAACGTATCGTGTCCCAACACGAAGCACGGCGAAATTTTCTTTTCGAGCGATCCGGCGTCTCTCGGCGACCTGGTTACCCAGGTCAAAAAAGCGGCGTCGCGGCCGGTGATCGTGAAGTTGTCGCCCAATGTGGATCGCATCGAACCGCTTGCGCTGGCGGCGGAAGAAGCCGGGGCGGGCGCGATCTCGCTCGTGAACACGTTCATCTCCCTCGCCATCGACGCGCGCACGAGGCGGCCCCGGATCGGCGCGGGCTTTGGCGGGCTCTCCGGCCCAGCCATCAAACCGATCGCTTTGCGAATGGTCCACCAAGCCGCCAAATCGGTGAAGATCCCGGTGATTGGCATCGGCGGAATCGCGACGGGCGAGGATGCCGCCGAATTCCTGATCGCGGGCGCGACAGCCGTGCAGGCCGGAACGGCAAGTTTCTGGGATCCCGCATCGCCGCGCCGAATCGCGGATGAACTCCAGACATTCCTTCGCCGCGAGAACATCGCGGATGTGAACGAATTGAAGGGGACTTTACGATGGTGAGATTCGTATAATGCAGTTATGACTTCGCTCGTGGACGTGAGCGGCGCGTCCATTTTGCCGTCCAACCTGCAAGCCAAGCAGGATCGCCTATTGGATCTGCTGCGCGGGATGGATCGCGTGATCGTGGCATATTCGGGCGGCACGGATTCCGCCTATCTCGCCTGGGCCGCTCACCGCGCCTTGGGCGGGAATGCGATTGCCATCACGGCCGATTCCGCTTCCATCCCGGAATCTCACAAGCGCGATGCCGAAGCCTTCGCGCGGCAGTTCGGGATCCGCCACGAATATATCGATACGCGCGAATTCGAAAACCCGGAATACATTCAGAACGATTCGAACCGCTGCTTCCACTGCAAGGACGAGTTGTTCACGCGCCTCGAAGCGGTGGGACTCGCGCGCGGCATTGAGAATATCGTCTATGGCGTAAACCAGGACGACCTGGGCGACTATCGGCCCGGCCAGAAGGCCGCGAAACTGCACGACGTCAAAGCGCCGCTCGTCGCTGCCGGTCTCACCAAGCCGGAAATTCGCGAGCTCTCGCGGCAGGCCGGCCTGCCGACGTGGAACCGTCCGGCCGCCGCTTGCCTCAGCTCCCGAATTCCCTATGGAACGCCAGTGACGATTCAGAACATCAAGACGGTCGAGGCCGGAGAGGAAGAATTGAAGGCTCTCGGCTTCAGGCAGTTCCGCACGCGCTTTCACGGAGAGCTGGTTCGCATTGAAATCGCGCGCGACGAGATGGAAAAGGCGCTCACGCTCGAAATGGCCGGTAATTTCACGGCTATCTTCAAGAAGCTCGGCTTCAAGTACGTGGCTCTCGATCTGCAAGGCTACCGGCAAGGTTCTCTGAACGAAGTGCTGAGTTAGAGCGCGCTACCGGCGGGCCCGGTCGTTGCGGTAGACCACGCCGTCTTTCATCACGAAGAACACCTTTTCGGTCTGGCGGATGTCGGCGATGGGATCGCCGGGCACAGCGATCACGTCGGCGAGCTTGCCGGATTCGAGCGTGCCGAGCCGGGCGCTCACGCCCAGCAAGCCGGCGTTGACCGAGGTCGCGGCCTTCAACGCGTCCACCGGCTTCATTCCCAATTTCACCATCAGGGCAAACTCCCCGGCGTTGCGGCCATGCGGATAAACGGCGGCGTCCGTGCCGAAACCGATCTTCACTCCTTTCGCCAGAGCCTTTTGAAAGGTCAGATCGATGCTTGCGATGGCGGCGCGCGCTTTGGCGGCGATCTCCGGCGGATAGTAGACACCGTGCTCCATGCGGTCGCCAATCCACCAGGGAGCCATCAGCGTCGGGACCAGGTAGGTGCCTTTCGCGCGCATCATGTCGAGCGCTTCGTCGTCCAAAAACGATCCGTGTTCGATCGAATCTATGCCCGCGCGGATGGCGCGTTTCGCTCCGGTTGCCCCATGTGCGTGGGCGGCGGTTTTCCGGCGGAGCGCGTGGGCCTCGTCCACCAGTGCGTCCAGTTCCGCCTGGGTGAGCTGCGGAGTATCCACATCGTCGGCCAGCGAGAGAACGCCGCCCGTCGCGCACGTCTTGATTACGTCGGCGCCGTATTTCACATTGAAGCGAACGGCCGCGCGGGCCTCGTCCGCGCTGTTGATCACGCCATCCTGCACGCCGGTCTCGCGGCCGAAAGCGCCGAAGCGGTAGCCGGTGTTGTCGCAATGTCCGCCCGTCGCGCCGATGGCGTGAACCGCGACCAGCATGCGCGGGCCCACGATCTTTCCGTCTCTCGCCGCGTTGCGGAGGCCCACATCGATGTAGTCGCCTGAACCGAGGTCGCGGCAGGTGGTGAATCCGGCCATCAGCGTGGTGCGCAGGTTGGCGGAAGCGTCCAGGGCCCGTTCGGCGACGGTCTTGCGTAGCTGGTCCAACTCGGCCTGTTTCCAATCGTCGCTATAGTCGCCCGAAAGATGCGTGTGGGCGTCCATGAAGCCGGGGAGCAGGGTGGCATCGCCGAGATCGAGAATTTCGGCGCCGGGCGGGATCGCCGTACCGGTTCCCGCGCCCAGGATTTTGCCGGTCGCGACCACAACCAGGCCGGGCGTCGACATCGACTTGCCGTCGAACATGCGAGCGGCTCTGATAACGATCGTTCGCGGCGGCTCGGCCGCCGGGGCAACCAACGCGAGGACGCAGATAAGTGCAATGCGCATGGGTGATATTGTGGCAGGAATGATCAGTCGAAGAAACCTTCTCGCCGGCGCGCCGATCCTAGGCGCCGCGCCCGCGCTTGCGGCGGTGTGGAATGGCTTTGAATTGTGCATGCACCAGACCACGTCCGCGGCGGCGGGGTACCGGCGATCGCTCGAAGGCTACGCCAAGGCTGGATACAAATACGTCGAAGTGATTCCGCCGATGGTGGACGATTTCGTGCGCACTGACGGCATGCCGGCCGCGCGGCGGCTGTTGGCGGATCTCGGGATGAAAGCCGTATCGAGCGGGGGCGTGCGGGGCTTGGCGGAACCCAATCCGGACCGGGTAAAAGCGCTTGAGGCTCTGAAGCGGAACGCCGCGACCACCGCCGAGTTGGGCGTCGATCGCATGGTCTGCCCTTGCGGCGCGACGGCGAAGTTCACGCGCGACGATTACACCCGCGGCGTCGATAATTTGCGCGAGGCGGGCGAGATTGTGCGGCCGTTCGGCGTTGTGGCAATGCTTGAATTCATGCGCGGCTCCACTTTTATCGGCACGCTTCCGACGGCGCTCGATATGACGCGCAAGGCCGCCCATCCTTTCGTTCGGCCCATGTTCGATTGCTATCATTTCTGGTCCGGATTGAGCAAATTCGACGACATGGAACTCATTCGCGAGGGCGAGATCCATCACGTGCATTTTCAAGACGTGCCGGATATGCCGCGCGAGCTGCTCGACAGCGGCACGCGCGAAATCCCCGGCACTGGGGTTTCGCCGCTTCCCAGGATTCTGGCGGCGCTAAAGCGGAAAGGGTACGGCGGGCCGCTCTCGGTCGAGCTGTTTTACCCGAAATATCAGCAGGGCGATCCGTACGAGGTGGCAATGGCGATCCGGCGGTCGGCCGAGCCGCTGATGACGCGTAGCCGATGATTCGGACCGAGAATCTCAGCAAGATTTACCGATCCGGGGACAACGATTTAGCCATTTTTGCGGGATTGGACTTGGAGGTGCATCGGGGCGAGAGGCTGGCGCTGGTGGGCGAATCGGGGGCGGGCAAATCGACGCTTCTGCACTTGCTGGGTGGACTGGACCGGCCCACGAGCGGCAGAATCTATTACGAATCGCAAGATATTTCCGTGTTGAAAGACTCGGAAATGGCGGATTTCCGAAACCGCAAAATTGGGTTTGTTTGGCAAATTCACTATTTGCTGCCGGAATTCACGGCGCTCGAAAACGTGATGATGCCGCTACTGATTCGGGGAGAGCCTCGAGCGGTCGCCGGGTCTAAGTCTTTGTCCAGGTTAGAGGAAGTGGGACTTCGCGCGCGCGCCGGTCACCGCGCGGGCGAATTATCGGGAGGAGAGCAGCAGCGGGTGGTGCTGGCCCGGGCGTTGGCGGGGGACCCCGCCGTTTTGCTGGCGGACGAACCGACCGGCAATCTGGATCTTCGCACCGGAGCCATGGTTTTCGATTTGCTCGAAGAACTGCACCGGAACAACCGGCTCACGTCAGTTCTGGTTACGCACAACTTGGAGTTTGCCCGGCGGTGCGACCGGATTTTGGAGATGCGGGGCGGGGCGCTAGTCCCTCAGCGGTTGTGAATATCCTTCCCCAATTCGCTTAGTCTCCCCATCAGTAAATCGAACCGGGTAGTGAAGGTGTTCTCAGAATTCAACATTTGCGACTCTACCGAGCTCATGCGCGAATTGAGAGACATAAACACCAGCCCATTGAGAAGAATCCCCAGGAGAGGAATAGCGACCAGGGTGTAAAACTGCTCGTTGCTCATGGTTGGAGGCGTTTGGGGCGCCGGAACTCCGGCACCCCAAGAGTTACCCAAGGGTTAAGCGCTGAAAGAACTGCCGCAGCCGCAGGTTGACTTCACGTGCGGATTATTGAATTTGAAACCCGAGCCTTCGAGCGACTCGACATAATCCACTTCCGCGCCGTCCAGGTAAAGCAGGCTGGCCTGATCGACGAAAACCTTTAGATCGTCGTACTTATAGGTTTTATCGAGCATGTTCGGCTGGTTCTCGAACGCCATGGAATAGCTGAATCCCGAGCACCCGCCCCCGACCACCGCGATTCTAAGCCCAGCCGGACGAGGCTCCTGGGAAGCTAAAATCTCTCGCACTTTCGACACTGCCGTCTCTGTTAATTGCACCATAAAAGAATTTTTCCCCCTTTCGGGCTTTCTTCATTAGTATACCGGAGGTTTGCCCAAATCTGCTATCGTCCAAAAGAACGGGCATCAAGCCGGGGCGGCTGTAACCGCTAGAGCGCAGGGCGCGTCAGACACGGTGTATGGGAACACTCACCGGCGCTCTTCCGCTCCCTGTATTCGGAAACTCCGTACCCGGAATTAGGGTTGCAACCAAGACCAGAGTGGATTATCAGAACACCCAGGAAGGCGCATTGGTGCGCCGCGCCCAATCGGGCGACGAAGCTGCATTCCGCGAGATCGTCGAGAAGTATCAATCCAAAGTGTTCTCAATCATCCACGGGATTGTGCGGCATCGCAACGACGTGGAGGATATCGCGCAGCAGGTCTTCACCAAGGTTTACTTTTCGATCCGCAATTTCGATTTCCGAAGTTCATTGATTACGTGGATCTATAAAATCACGGTGAACGAGTGTTTCGATTACCTTCGCAAGAAGAAGGTTCGGAAGCTGGTCTACGAGAGCGACATGAGCGAGGACGAGGTGCGGCGCGTGGAAAACACCGAACCGGCCGTGGATCGGCAACCGCCCGCCGATTCGACGCTGGCGCGGCGCGATTACGTGTTGAAATTGATGACGCGCGTTTCCGAGGAAGAGCGCACCCTTCTCATGCTGAAAGAAGTGGAGGGCTACTCCGTCGAGGAGTTGGCCGAGCGGCTGGGAATGAACGAGAATACGATTAAGGTGAAATTGTTTCGCGCGCGTCAGAAACTGGTGAAGGCTTCGCAGAAATTGGACCGGGCACCGGGTCTGGTAACGAATTAGAGGGCACCATTTTGAGGGCAATATGCACCGTGTAATCGAAAATGAGCTGGAAGATTATTTGACCGGATCGCCGGCACATGCTGGATCGCGCGCCTTTCAGTCGCATCTGGCGGAATGCGCCGGTTGCAGCGCGGAGATCCTGCAAATGCAAGAGGTGTCGGGGCTGTTCGAGTCTTTGCGGCCGGAAACTCCGGTGGAAGTTGCGCCCGGCTTTCATTATCGCGTTACGCAGCTCATCGAGAGCCGGCGGAGAGAATCTTTTTGGAATGTTTTCTCTTTCGATCCGGGCTTGGCGCGGCGGGTAGTCTTCTCTTCGCTAGTGACGCTCGCCATTCTGGGCTCCTACATGGTATCGAGGGAAAGCGGGTATCCCGCTCCCGAGAGCCCGTCCGTCATCATGGCGCGGCACGATACCTCGATCGCTCACGACGATTCTAACGACCGGGGCCAAATGCTGGTCACGCTCGCCAGTTTCGAACAATAGAGCGCCATGCCCGCTACCGCCGTTCTAACGCATAACCCCAAGGCGACGATGGCGGCCACGTTGGTTTCCGTGTTTCTGTGCGGCGGAATGGCGGGCGCGCTGGTCATGAACTTCGCGATCGATCCGCATCATGCGGTGGATATATCCCGTCGCCCGAAAAAAGTCGAACTGGAAAAGTGGAAGCGCGAATTGGACCTCTCGGACGACCAGACGAAGCAATTGGTCCTGGTGCTCGACGACTTTTCGAAGTACTACGACAACGTCCTGGCCGACGGAAAGTCGCGCGTGCTGCAAATCCTGAACGACGACCAGAAGCGCAAGTTCGAAAAGATGATGAAAAACCCGGAATAGCGGCACGGGTACTAGTTGACGAGTTCGCCGGGCGCAAGCGATCATCCGGTATGCTCATTTCCAGGCTTTGGTTTGGCCTGCCTCTCGGCTTATCTATTTTCGGCGCGGCTCTGCTATCCAGTTGCGTCCAAAAAACCGTGGATGTCCGGACCGTTCATCTTGGCGAAAAGGTGCAAGCCGGCTCCCTCAGCTACAACGCCTTCGACACGCAATGGCTGGCGAGCCTGGGCGAAGGCGCGAATTCGCGCTTGCCCGTTAACCGCTTCTTTCTGATTCGCTTGAACGTGGTAAATGGGGGCCGGTCCGACGCGACCATTCCCACATTGACGCTGCTCGACGATAGCGATCAATCCTACAATGAGATGAGCAACGGGGAAGGCGTGCCGAACTGGATGGGTATCGTGCGCAAAATACGTCCCGCCGACAGCGAAAATGGAATGGTAGCCTTCGACGTGCCGCCCCGGCATTACCGGCTGCGGGTGGGCGACGAAAGCGACGAGCGCTTTGCTTATGTCGATATTCCGCTTAGTTTCACAATTCAGACCCCGGCGATTCCCCCGCCTCCGAACAATCCGTAGCGGATTATTCGTTCTGCTTGCGATTGCCCCGGGCCTTCGGGGAGTCCGTTGAAGATCGTGAACGCGGGCGTTCATCGGATGGAAGACGGTCCGGCCGTTTCGCTCGATACGCAGTTCGTCGCCGGCGAAACCATTTATATCGGCTTTCAGCTTGAAGGGTACCGGGTTGCGCCAGACCAAAAGGTTCACCTCTCCTACAAAATCGACGCGTTCGATCCCAAGGGAACCAAGATCGTCGAGAGTGTCGATTCGAGCGTGGATGCCGGTTTATCTCCCGAAGACAAAAACTGGAAGCCGAAGGTGCATCTGGCGATCTTGATACCGGATATCGCTCCTCCGGGCAAATACCGGATCGACATTCGCGCGATCGACGACCTGGACCGCGATACGGCATCGCAAGATATTCCGTTTTCGGTGAGCGGCCGCGAAGTGCCGTCCAGCCCGGCGCTTTCCGTGGCCAACTTCGGATTTTATCGCTCGGAAGAAGATGCCACCCCGCTGAAGACCGCCGCTTACCGGCCGGGTGAAGCCCTTTGGGCTAAGTTCGACATGGTCGGCTACAAGTTCGGCGAGCGGAATTCGGTCAACGTGAGCTACGATGTCGCGGTGCTATCGAGCAACGGCAAGACGTTATATTCGCAGCAGGAAGCGGCAGTCGAGAAGAGCTTTTCTTTCTATCCGAAACCCTATATCCCGGGGACGATGAACCTGAAACTACAGCCGAACACGAGAACCGGCGAGTATACGATTCTGCTCACCGTGCATGATTTGGTCGGCCCCCAGGACTATGCGACCAAGCAGGCTTTCCGCGTGGAATGAGGGCGCGCGTTCTTCAAAACTCGACGATGGTTGAGCAGCCCGCGGCGGCGCTGATTGGCGCGCTGGAAAACCTCCATCCCGGCACGGCACTTGACCTGGCGTGTGGAACGGGCCGGCACGCAATTTATCTCGGTAAACGCGGCTGGCGCGTGGTGGCGGTCGACTGGTCCCCCTCGGCCATTGCAACTCTCAGGGAAAGGGCGCGCGGACTGGAAATTGAAACGCGCGTTGTCGATCTGGAAGCCGGAAACTTCGCGATCGACTCGCGCCGCTACGACCTGATCGTGGCATGGCTCTATCTGCAACGGGATCTGTTTCCGAAGATCCGCGACGGCATTTGCGCGGGCGGCATTGCCGCCTGCTCGGTTTTGTTGCGGGGGCGCTTCGCGGCGCAACCGGGCGAACTACAAGAGGCGTTCGATGGATGGACTGTATTGCATTATGAGGAAAACGGAAAAGCGGCGGAGCTAGTCGCAAAAAAACCCCTCTGACTGCAACCGGCACGCGATGAGATAGCGATCGAGCTTCTAGAGCAGCCACTCCCGAAAGCACGCTGTTCTTCGTCCGCTATCCCCTCCCGCTTGCTTGTTGCAGCAGAGGGCAGATTGTTCAAGTACTTCTCCGATTCACCATCTTAGATAGCAACCCGAGCACCAGGAGTCAATGCCCGCAACCCTTTTATTTCTCGCTAATTTAGCTTGATTTAAGGTTTGAGGCTGAGCGAATGTGTTGCGCCCGGGGCGGCCCCCGTGTCGCTATGACACAATCGGACGAATGGTCCGGCGCGCAATTTTTTGGGGAATTCGGGCGGCGATAATCGTCCCGATTTGCGTTTCGCTTTGGTCGCAATCCTCGCCCGATAGCCTGGCCGTCTACACCGAACACCCGCGGCTGTTTCTGCGCGCCAACCGGTTGCGTCTGCTGAAGCGCGAACGGGAACGGCGCTCGCTGCGGTGGGAGCAGTTCGAAACTCTGATGGCCGGGAACGCTCCCATGCCCGAACCGGGATTCGCGTGGGCGCTGCACTACCGGGTCGCCGGAGTGCGCGAATCCGGCAAGCGGGCCGTGAGTTGGGCGATGAGCCCGGCCGCGGCGCTTCCCGGCGCATTGCGCCAACTCGCGCTAGTGTTCGATTGGTGCCAGGACGTACTCTCTGAGACGGAGAGCCGGACAATTGCCGCGCGGTTGCAGAAAGGCATCGAGGCTCCGGGCCGCGGCAACTCGCTGGCGGACGCCCGGTCCAAGCTGCTGGCCGCAATCGCGCTGGCCGACCACAATCCCGCGGCGTCTAACGCCGGAATTCAAAACTTCGTGCAAAAAAATTGGGAAGCCCGGATCGTGCCGGCCCTCCGCGCTGGACACAACGCGATCCCGCGCGAGGATATCCAAGCGCTTTATGAAATCCTGCACGCCGTCCGCGACAATCTCAATATCGATCTGCGGGAATCTTACCCGGCGTATTTCAAAGGACTGCCGATCTATCATCTGCTCTCGTACTACCCGGCATCGTATCCGGCGCCTGAAAACGAATTCCGCATTCCCGCCGCAAAGGGTACCAATCCGCCGGATTTGACCGATGCCGCCCTCTCGAGGGCCGCCGAGCTCGGCATGGTTGCGTTCGATGCAAACGCGCCGGAAAGCCAGGTTTTGCAGGGCTGGCTGATGAACGATCGATTTCTGATGCGCGGTCCATTTGGCATCGTTTACGAATTTCTCTGGGCGAATCCCTACCAGCCGGGTTTGAGCTATTATCATGTGCCGCTCGTATTTCACGACGATATCTTCGGCCGGCTCTTCGTTCGTTCGGACTGGGACGACTCGGCGGCTTGGCTTGGCTACTTCGAGGGGCAGCTACAGCTTTTTCGCGACGGAAAGGCGACGATCCTGAATCCGGAGCTTTCGCGCGAGCCTCTCGATCTGGGAGAGGCGACGATATTTTTTGGAAGGCAGGCACGCAAATTCGTGGCGCCGCGCGGTACGGACGCATTCGACGTGTTTATCGTGGGCCTGGAGCCGAAGCGGAAATACCACATCGAGATCGACGATGAGGAGATGTTCGAAGCACGTACCGATCCGGGCGGAATTTTATATTTTCCGGGAGTGCGGGGCGGCGCCGGCCTGCGATTGACGATCGAGAAGTAGCGGCACGAATCTCGATCAACCACGCGCCACGGAGCCGTGAGGAGCGTTCAAAATTTCGGCGACCTTCGTCTCGAGCTGTTCCATGGTGAAGGGTTTAATCAGTAGCGCGAATCCGCGCTCCAGCACGTATTTCCGGACCACCTGCGATTGATCGTAGCCGGACATGAACAGCACGCGAACGTTTGGTTGAATCTCGGTCAGCCGATCGGCCAGCATCGGCCCGCTCATGCCAGGCGCAACCACGTCGGTAAGCAGCAGGTCTATGGGCGGATCGTTTTTCTGAAAAAGCTTCAGCGCGTTGTCGCCCGAATCGGTCATCAGCACTTTATAGCCGGAGCGCGTCAACATGGCGGTGACGAGCTTCCGGATCTCAGGTTCGTCATCCAACACTAGGATGGTGGTGTTACCCGGCGACGGATCGGCTTTTTTTTCGGCATCCGGTTTGACTGAACTGGGTTTGACTGAACTCATGGTGCCTGAATTCTAGACCCGCGGAGCGGCAGGGGCAAGCCGGAAACCTTGAAAATGGTAACTTACCGTCCATCCCGTGTCCTTTTTTTAACAAAGAGTTAACGAATATTGTGATACTTTGCAAACAGGGCACGCCGCGTGCGGAATCCTTCTGCCGATGACTTCCCATTCCCCTCTTGCATTCATGGCTTTATGGAAGCCGGCCTGCCCATTCTGCGGATCGAGTAGAATCCGCCGCTCCGCGCGGCACAATCGATTCGAAAAGGCCCTCGGGTTGGTGCTGCTGCCATACCGGTGCGAGGCGTGCAACCAGCGTTGTTTCAAGCTTCGTTCCGCTACAATAATTTAGCTGGAAAGGAACCATACTCGAATGCCCAAAAAGGGATTGAACCTTCTCTTGTTTGTTGGCGCCCTGCTATTGACGGCGCTGTTTTACGCGATCTTAACGGCCTTCTTCAAGCCGGGCTCAATTTATCAATTTTTCTCGAGCCGCGGCTGGTATCAACCGGTCAGTCTCGCGTTCTTTTTCTTCGGACTTTTACTCGCCGGGGCCCGCTGGTGGCTCTTTCGCGAGGAACAAGCTTCAATCGACATGCCGATTCCGAATGCGGTCATGTCCCGCGACCAGGCCGCCGTAATTCCCGACCGGATTCCGGAAAAGTACCGCAACCGGTTCCTGGGGCGCCGGATTGCCAATCTACTGAAGGGCTATGTCCGGCGGGAAGAGCTCGGACCGCTCGAAGACCGGCTGGCCATGAACGACCGCGACGAACTCGATGCTAGCGCTTCGCTCATCGGCTGGGTGCGCAGCCTGCCGCCCCTTGTCGGCCTGTTGGGTACGCTCGACGGGTTGCGCGGCGGCATCGCCGAGATCTCGATGATCGGCAACGCCGGAGATCTCGAGGAATTACGGCGGCGCTTGCAATTGTTCGCCGCTCACGCGAGCACCGCGTTCGATACCACGCTGCTCGGCATCAGCGCGGCGGCGATTCTTTCGGCTATTATTTTCCTGGTTCGCAAGAATGAAGACACTCACCTGGTCCGCATCGACCGGATTGCGACTGAATTCACGCGCCAATTCCCGCACCGCACGGAGCTCGAGGAGGAAATCCGCCTGACGGCCAACGGCTTCATGTCGGGATTCATGCAAACGATGGAACGCGCCATGGCTAGCGCGGCGCCCCCAATGGTCGAGGCGTTCCGCCGCGAAATGCAAGACGGCATTCAAACGACCGTGCACGAACTGGTTTCGAGCTGGCAGCGCGATATGAGCGCGAATATGGAAGGCCTGGTCTCGATCTGGCGGGATGGCATGCGCGCCACCATGCAGGATTTGGGTTCGAACTTGCAAAATGCCATGCATTCCGCATCGCGGGAAATGGTGGCGAACTGGCGGGACGAGTTGTCGCGAGCCACTACCCGGCTGGTCGATCAGCATCAATCGCGGCCCTTGCAGATCCGGATCACCACGGACCAGGAGCCGGCGAGCCA
The DNA here is from genome assembly GCA_051003795.1 of Bryobacteraceae bacterium. Classification (GTDB taxonomy): domain Bacteria; phylum Acidobacteriota; class Terriglobia; order Bryobacterales; family Bryobacteraceae; genus JALYXS01. Next base: position 24,702 of record JBPCKZ010000163.1, read on the forward strand.
AGCTTATGAAGTCAAGAGGGCTTGATTCCCGCATCCAAACGGCGGCCACCGCGGGACGCGCTTCGCGCCGCAAATCGCTCGAAATCGATCAGGGCCCCATCATGATTATTCTGCTGAGTTGCCTCGCGGTGGCGATGTGCTTCACAACTCTGGGCATGGGCTTTGTAAATCTCGCGAGCGGTCCTAGAATCCCGGCGCCCGCGCCGAAGTTGGCGCCGGTCGCGGTTCCGGCGAATCTGGAGGTGTCCGGTCCGGATACTGCCGGAACCGAAGATCGACGGCAGGCGCGCAAGAAGCTGTTGGAAGAGCGGAATAAAAAGACCTACGATCTCGCTCTCGCCCAAGTAAGCGGGCAGTTGCGCGATCTGGACCAGGAGAAGCGCAAACTCGCTCAACAGCAGTACACGCTGCAAAAAGCGCGCGCCACGCTGGCGGATTTGCAGAAGCAGTTGCAGGAACAGCTTCGCCAGGCGAGCGAGAAGACCAGGAACATGAGCCGACAGGCGGAACTCGATCGCGCCAAAGCGGAAGCGGAAGCGCAGGCCCGGCTCATCGAAGCTCAAAAGCAATTGGCCGAGCTCGACAAAAAAGCCGAAGAGCTTCGCAAGGAAATTATCGAGCGGAGAACGCTGTTCGATCCGCAGCGGATTTTTGGCGGCAACAAGGCTGGAGAAACGCCTCAGTTTGTGGAGTGCGCCAAGGACGCGATCGTCCTGATTCCGCAAGGATCGCGAATTTCGCTTGACAATCTTAAGAAAGGTTCGTCGTTCGACAAGGCCGTTACGGGCAAATACGTCGTGTTCCTGGTGCGCCCGGATGGATTCGACACGTTTAACGTAGCGCGCGCCTCCGCCGAAGAAAATGGGGCGGAGCGGCTAGGATACGAGCCGATCGACGCCGCGTGGCAGGTGAAATACAAGTAGGCATGCCATGAAATTAAATTGGGATTCGTTGCTGGAGCCGATCTTCCTGTTTATTCTTTCGTTGATCGCGGGGACGCTCTGGGTGATAGTGCCGATTCAGCAGGGTCCGCCGTCCGCGCCCGCCGCGGCAGCGCCAAAGCCGGTTGCCGAATTGGCGAAGCCTCTTTCAAAACCGGTTTTGAAAGCCGGGCCGGATCGCGAAGCCGAGCGGCTGGCTAGAGAGCGCGCGATGCTTCTGGGTACCGCCAAGACTGTACAGACGGATTGGTCGGCGACCGAACAAAGTCTGAAGGCCGCCACCGATGAGCGGCGACGCCTGGATGCCGCGATTCAGCAGGAACAGCAAAGGTTGGCGGATTTGAAGAAGGGACTCGCGATCGATCGGGAGCCGGATGTTGGCGCGGCTTCGGAAACGACGGGCGGCATCGAGCGTCTCCAAGGCGCCGTCCGGACGAAGAGGACGGAGATCGCCAAGCTCGAGACGGAGTTGAAGAATACGCGCAATCCGTTCGAAAAGGAGGTGACCTCATTACCGAAGGCCTCGCCGGCAACGAAACTCCCCATGCTGGTGGAGTTGTTTCATAATCACGCCATCCCCGTGGACAAGAAGCATTTTAAGTTCGCCAAGCAGAGAGGCACCACTCTCGCCACGCGCGAGTCGGATGGGGAAACGCCCGAACAGATCAAGAATCCGGACAGCGACTTTTTGAAATACCTGGCGAGCATCAAACCGGCCAAACAGTATTTGGCCTGTTTGCTGAATGACGACTCGTTCGACATATTCCGGGAAATTCGCGAGATCGCGCGGGCTAAAGGCGTGGCGGTCGGTTGGGAGCCGATCAACACCAGCGCTGGAAAGATTACGCTCTATCCCATCCACTTCACCAAGAATCCGGATCGCGGGCAGAAAGTGGAGAACGGAAAAACGCTGCCGCGCGTGACTTCCATCATCGAGTAGTTTCGTCGAACCGCACGCCTTCCCATCGCGCCACCACGGCGGACGCGAGGCAATTGCCGAGCACGTTCACCGACGTCCTCGCCATATCGAGAAGCGCATCCACGCCGAGCAGCACCGCGATCCCTTCGATCGGCAATTGAAAGCTGGCGAGCGTGCCGGCGAGAATCACCAGCGCGGCGCGTGGAATTCCGGCGACCCCCTTGCTGGTCAGCATTAGCGTAAGCAGCATCAAGAGCTGCCGGCCAATCGGCATCTGGACGCCCGCCGCCTGCGCCACGAAAACGGAGGCGAGCGAGAGATAGAGCGTGGAGCCATCCAGATTGAAGCTATAACCCGTCGGGAGGACGAACGCGACGATGTGCTTCGGCACGCCGAATTTTTCCATATTCTCGAGCGCGAGAGGCAGCGCCGCTTCGCTCGAAGCCGTCGAAAACGCGATCAGAAACGGTTGGCGCGCGGCAAGGTAGAATCGCCGCAAGGGAATCCGGGCCAACGCAATCACGGAACCGAAGACGAACACGACGAAAACAAGCAGCGCCGCGTAAAGGGCGGCAATCAGTTTGCCAAGCCCGAACAGAACCGCCGCCCCTTTGGTTCCGACCGTCACCGCGATGGCGGCGCCCACTCCGAATGGCGCCAGATACATTACGTAACCGGTGTAGCGGAACATGACCTCCGCAAGCGATTCGCAGAAGGTCACCACGGGCCTGGCCTTCACGCCGATGGCGGAACAGGCCGTGCCGAACAGGAACGCGAACACTACGATTTGGAGCACGTCCCCGCGCGCCATGGCGTCGATAATGCTGGCCGGGAAGACGTGATCGAGCACCGCGCTTAGACTCTGGCGCGTTGGCGCGAGGGCGGCTTCCGCGCCGGTTCTTGTGAACACGACGCCGCTGCCGGGCTGCACGATATTCACGGCAGCCAAGCCGATGAAGAGCGCCAGCGTGGTAATTACTTCGAAATAGATAATCGCCTTCAGGCCGATACGGCCCATCCGGCGAATGTCGCCGGCGCCCGCGACCCCGTAGACAAGGGTTCCGAAGATGAGCGGCGCGATAATCGAGCGGATCAGGCGTAGGAAGACGTTGCTTACCGGCGCGAGCTGGACGGCGAACGCCGGCGCGAATATTCCCAATGCGATGCCGGCGGCCATGCCGATGAAGATCCACGCCGTGAGCGAGACCCGCTTCATTCGAGTCTTGTGGCAGACACGAGTGTCCGCGCCACAGGACGCCACACTAGCGTTCGCCCCATTTCAATTTCTGCCGCAGCACGTCGAAGAACATTTTTTGCGGCGGTCGAATCAGGTGAAGCGAATATTCCGAGCTGCGGCAATCGATGCGGTCGCCCTCCTGGAGCGGCTCGCCGATTTGGCCATCGATCGTCAGGAATGCCGCATCGCTCTCCGCGCGGCAGATCACCGAAATTACGCTGGTCGCGGGGACGATAACGGGCCGGTTCGCCAGCATGTGCGGGCAGATCGGCGTAATGCAAATCGCCGCGACGGAGGGATAAATAATCGGGCCGCCCGCCGAAAGTGAATACGCGGTCGATCCGGTGGGCGTGGAGAGGATCAGGCCGTCGGCTTTGTATGCGCAAACGAATTTTTCATCGACCAGCGCGTCGAGATCGATCATGCGGGCAATTGAGGATTTCGTGATCACGACATCGTTTAAAGCTTCGTAGCGGGCGGCCTTCTCTCCGGCGCGAATCAGGTCGGCATGCAACAGCTTCCGCTTGCCGATGCGATGCTCGCCGCGCAGCGCGCGTTCGAGCTCCGGAAAGAGATCTTCGACGGTGATGGCCGTCAGGAATCCGAGACCGCCCAGATTGACGGCAAACAGCGGAATTTCGCGGCTGCCGATGGCGCGGGCGGCGGAAAGCAGCGTGCCGTCGCCGCCCAGGACAATCGCCAGATCGCAGCCGTCGATGACTTCGGCGCGGGACATGCCGCGGGGAGACCCCGCGTACACCGCGGTTTCCGCATCCAGGCGCACGTCGATCTTGCGCTCTCGCAGCCAGCCGATCAGCTTGGGAACAAGCGCCAACGCCGCCGGCGCGTTCGGCTTCGAAAAAATTCCGATTGTCTTAACTCCGATCGTCTTAACATCGCCGGGCATATAACAGGAACTCCTTGTTGCCTTCGGCGCCCAGGATTGGACTGTCCATCATGTTCGTTGCAAATCCAAAATCTTTGACGGCTTCGTCAACGCGCGCGCACGCGCTCCGGTGCATCGCGGGGTCGCGCACGATACCGCCTTTGCCGACCTGTCCTTTGCCAACCTCGAACTGGGGCTTGATGAGGATCGCCATCTCGCTCCGAGCTAGCGGAACGATCGCCGGCAAAATCAGCGTTACCGATATAAAGCTGGCATCGCAGACAACGAGATCCGCCGTTTCGCCAATATCTTCGAATCGAAGATGGCGCGCATTGACGCCCTCATGCACAACTACTCGCGGATCGTTACGCAGCTTCCAATCGAGCTGCCCGCGTCCCACATCCACGGCGTGAACGCGCGCCGCCCCGGCTTGCAGCAAGCAGTCCGTAAATCCGCCGGTCGAAGAGCCGATATCGAGGGCGATTTTGCCCTTGGCGTCAATCTCGAAATTGGCAAGAGCCGCCTCCAGCTTAAGCCCGCCGCGGCCCACGTACGCGGGCCTCGCGAGCAGTTCAATCGCGCTATCTTCGGCGACCGGCTGGCCCGATTTGCGCGCCGCCCGGCCCGCGATCAGGACATCGCCGGCCATGATCAGCGCCTGCGCCTTCTCGCGCGATTCGACAAGGCCCTTTTCCACCAGAAGACGGTCCAGCCGGATCATGATTTTCGATGCACGATGAAATCCGCGATGTCCCGCAGCCGGGTCGCGCGGGCCGCGAACGGCGCAAGCGCCTGGTGCGCCAACTCGCATTCGCGCGCGGCCATTTCGCGGGAAGCTTCGAGGCCATGCACCGCGGGGAACGTTACTTTTTTTTGGTCCACATCCTTGCCGGCGGTCTTGCCGAGCGCCTGCGAAGATTCTTCCACGTCGAGAATATCGTCCACGATCTGAAACGCCAGCCCGACATGCTCGCCGAAGCAAGACAGCGCATTCACCTCTTCTTCGGAGGCACTTGCGTACATTGCTCCAATCCGCACGCTGGCGCGCAGCAGGGCGCCGGTTTTGGCGCGATGAATGGAATCGAGAAGCCGCGCGTTGGGCTGCTTCCCTTCACCTTCCAGATCGGCGACCTGCCCCCCGATCATGCCGCCCACCGTACCCGCCGATACCGCAAGTTCCGCAATCATCCGGCACTTCGAATCCGGCTGCGCCCCGGGCAACCGCGCCAGGGTTTGAAATGCGAAGGTCAGCAGCGCATCGCCCGCCAGAATCGCCATCGCTTCACCGAAAACCTTGTGGCAGGTGAGTTTGCCCCGCCGGTAATCGTCGTTGTCGAGCGGCGGCAAATCGTCGTGGATCAGCGAATACGCGTGAATGAATTCGAGCGAACACGCCGCGGATTCGACGCCTGGATTCGAATCGCGGACCGCGCGCGCGGCTTCCAGGCAAAGGACGGGACGTATGCGCTTGCCGCCCGCAAACAGGCTGTAGCGCATGGCCCGATGAATCGTTTCGGGGAATGCGGATTCCGGTGGAACCAGCCGGTCGAGCTCCCGATCGATCAGCGCCTGCTGCCCGCGCAGATACTCCGGAAGCGTCATGGCTTTTCCGGCGGCTTTTCCGGCGGCTTTTCCGGGTGGAACGGCTGCGGCTGAAGCTTCCCTTCCTTCCGGATCAGCATCTCCACGCGCGTCTCGGCGTCTTCCAACTGCTTGCGGCAGCTCTCGCTCAACGTCATTCCCTTCTCGAACAGGTCGAGCGAGCGTTCGAGAGGCAGGTCTCCCGTCTCCAACTCTTTGACGACGCGCTCAAGCTCTTCGAGACAGCTCTCGAAGCTCGAAACGTTTTGCGGTTTCCCGTTTTGCCCTTCCGCCATCGCTACATTCTAGCGGTTTTGATATGTTTTATAAGTATGCCGAAGAAAGAGTTTCGCCAGTTCACCGCCGAGGCTCCGGACCGCGTTCGCGAGTTCTATCATCTCAATCACACGCGTCAGACCCGCGATTTCGTTCTTGCCAAAAAACGCGAATATTGCGCGCTGGATCGCAAAAAACTGGGCATTTGGGAAGCCATGGAGTATCTCAACACGCTGGTGGATGAGAGCGACCCCGATACGGATCTCTCGCAGATCGAGCACAATCTTCAGACCGCCGAAGCGATCCGGAGCGATGGGCATCCACGCTGGTTTATTTTGGCCGGCTTCATTCACGATCTCGGGAAGATGCTGTGCTTATTCGGCGAACCGCAGTGGGCCGTCGTGGGGGACACTTTTCCGGTCGGCTGCGCGTGGTCGGACAAGATTGTCTACCCCGAATTTTTCGACGAGAATCCGGATAAGAACGTTGCCGCGTACCAGAGCCGGCACGGCGTTTACGAGCAAGGCTGCGGCCTCGATAAGGTCGATTTATCGTGGGGGCACGACGAGTATATGTACCACGCCGTGAAGAATTATCTTCCCGAACCCGCGCGGTACATGATCCGGTATCACTCGTTTTATCCCTGGCACAAAGAAGGCGCCTACGATTACTTCATGGACGACCGCGATCGCGCCATGCTGCCGTGGGTGCGGCAATTCAATCCCTACGATCTGTATTCGAAAGCGAACCGGCGCCCGGATGTGGAAGCGCTGAAGCCGTTCTACGCGGGGTTGATCGACGAATTTTTCCCGGCGCAAATTCGTTGGTAGCTTCCTTCTGCGACGTTAGCCTGCCAGTCCCCCTCGACCAGGCCTTTACCTATTCGCTCCCGCTCACGCTGCGGCATCGCGTGCAGCCCGGAAGCCGCGTCATCGTTCCGTTCGGCCCGCGTAAATTGACCGGCGTGGTTTTGCGTTGCCACGACGATCCGCCCGCCATGGAAGCGCGCGACGCGTTGCGGCTGGTCGATCCCGAACCGGTACTCGACGAGCCGCTTCTCGCTCTGGGGCGCTGGATTTCCGGCTACTACTGCGCGCCGCTCGGCGAAGTGCTTCGGTCGATGCTGCCGCTCGCCTCCGAAATCCGCTCGGGGAAAATTTATCTGCTTACCGACGCCGGACGCGACGCGGCGCGGCAGTTGCTGCTCGATACGTCGCCGGACGATCCGGCAATTCAACTTCTGCGCTTGCTCGAAAGCCGTTCGCTCTCCGCTTCCTATCTCAAGAAGAAACTGCCGCTCGCCGATAAAGCTCTCCGGGCCCTCGAGCGCAAAGGATTCGTGGCATTCGAGCAGTTGCAAACGCAGCGAGATCCCTTGCGGGCCGCGTCGGCGAACTTACGGATCGATCTTTTGGGCGCGCCGCCCGAAGGAAAGCTGCCGAAGCCCGAGCGGGAGCTGATCGCCTTCCTCGAACTTCATCCCGGCTCGCACAACC
>JBPCKZ010000164.1:0-34660 GCA_051003795.1 Bryobacteraceae bacterium
AGCGGTTGCGGCAGAAGCGGACGCGGCGAGTCGCGGTAGGCGAGCGCCGCCGCGTATTGCAGGTCCAAATCCAAATCGTGCAAAGTCCATGTCGCGGCGGCATCCGTATCGCGCGCCAGATGGATGAAGCGCGCCGGTTCCCCCGGCCGCAGCGTCACGCGAAAACCGTCGAGCGGCGCGGATAAGCCGTCGCCAATGGCCTTGATGTACGCCTCCTTACGCGTCCAGCAGAGGAAAAATGCGTGCTCGCGCCGGCTGGCGGGAAGCGTCATCAATTCCGCCGCTTCCTCTTCATGGAAAAATTGAGCGGCGATCGCCCGCATGTCCGGCATCGGCCGAATTTGTTCGACATCAACGCCCAACTCGCAATCGAGCGTAAACGCGAAGAGCGCAAGTTCACCGGAATGCGAGACATTGAATTCGATCCGCGAGGGAGCGGCAAGATGGGGCTTCCCTTTCGCGCCGTACTCGAATTGAATGCCGGCCGGAGAGGTTTCCAGATAATGGCCCAACAGAATTCGGAGCGCTCCGCGGGTCAGGATAAACGAACGCTGAAGGCGTTCGAAGCGAAATCGCGCGGCCCGTTCCCGCTCATCCGGCGAGAGGACCTTCAGGAATTCGGCGGCCAGAGCGTCCGAGCCATAAATGCGGAAGGGCCAGACATGGACGCCGCGTCCGGTCAGCATCTATTCCAGGTTAAAATCAAAGGTCACCAACTTCCATGGCGCCGAAACCCGCGCAAGTCACGGCAATCTATCCCGGCTCGTTCGATCCAATCACCAGCGGGCATTTGGATCTGATCGAGCGCGGCGCGCGCCTGTTCGATTGTCTCGTAGTTTCCATTTTGCGCAATGAAGCCAAGGAGCCGCTGTTCTCCGTCGAGGAGCGCATGGAAATGCTGCGCGAAGTAGTTCGCGAATACCCGAACGTGCAGGTGGATTGTTTTAACGGCCTTTTGGTCCAATACGCCGCCGCCAAAGACGCGACCGTGCTATTGCGGGGCATCCGCGCGATATCCGATTACGAATACGAACTTCAGATGGCCCTGATGAACCGGCGGCTTCGGCCCGACATCGAAACGGTGTTTCTGCTGGCAGGCGAGGCACACTCGTTCATCAGCTCGCGCCTGGTGAAAGAAGTGATCTCACTGGGCGGAAGCATCTCCGGCCTTGTACCGCCGTCCGTCGAAACACGCCTTCGCGAACGCTTACACATTTTAAGAAAATGACACCAACAATCACTAAACCTGAAATTGCCAACCGCATTTCCGCCATCAGCGTCTCTTCCACCATGAAGGTGGCGGCGGACGCGGAGAAACTTCGCGCGCAAGGGGTCGATGTCGTCGACTTCGGCGCCGGCGAACCAGATTTCCCGACGCCCAATAACATTAAGCAGGCCGCCGTTCGCGCGCTCGATCAGAATTTCACGAAGTATACCGCGGCCGGCGGAACCGCCGAATTGAAGCAGGCCGTCTGTGAACGGCACGCGCAGGATTTCGGCACGCACTACAAGCCATCGGAATGCATTATCACGGTCGGCGGCAAACATGCGATTTTTAACCTGATGCAGGCGCTGGTGAATCCGGGCGACGAGGTCGTCATCCCCGTGCCGTATTGGGTCACATACAAAGACGTGGTGAATTACGCGGGCGGCAAGTGCGTTTTCGTCGAAACCGACGAGGCGAACGGCTTCACTCTCACCGCCGCGATGATTGAGCCGCACCTGTCGCCGCGCACGCGAATGTTGATTATCAACTCGCCTTCCAATCCGAGCGGCGCGGTGCTCGACCACGCGGAGTTCGAGAAGATCCACCATCTCACTTCGGATCGCGGCATTTTTCTTTTGACCGATGAGTGCTATTGCCATTTTCTTTACGCGGGCGAGCCTTTTTCGATCGCTTCGATGCCGAAGGCGAAAAGCACCGTGCTGGTGGCGGGCACGGTTTCGAAAACGTACGCCATGACGGGCTGGCGCATCGGCTTCGTGCTCGCGCCCGAGGCGATCGTGGGGGCGATTCTCAAACTGCAGAGCCATTCGACATCGAACCCGACTTCGATCGCGCAGAAAGCCGCCGTTGAGGCATTGCGCGGGCCGCAGGAATCGGTGAAGGTGATGCTTGCCGAATACCGCCAACGCCGGGATTTCGTGGTCCCCCGGCTGCGGCGCATTCCCGGGGTCGCGTGCACCATGCCGGACGGCGCGTTTTACGCCTATCCGAATATCGGTAAAGTGCTGGGCCGCGGCGGCATCGAAACCGGCGTGCAGTTCGCCGAAAAGCTCTTGCAGCAGGCCAACGTGGCAGTGGTGCCCGGCGAGGCTTTCGGCACGCATCGTCACGTGCGTATTTCTTATGCGACATCCATGCGGGACCTCGAGCGCGGGCTCGACCGGGTCGAAAAGTTCATCGCGGAGTTAAATTGAAGTGTTGAGTTGAAGCCCGTTCGCATCCAGCCGCAATTTGTCGAGCGCGTCTGGGGATCGCGGACGCTCGAGCCGTGGTTCGCCAATCGCGCGGAAAAAATCGGCGAAGTCTGGTTTCCCGTCTCGGACAGCTTTCCACTCCTCGTGAAATTTCTGTTCACGTCCGATCGGCTGTCCGTGCAGGTCCATCCGGACGACGCCTATGCCGCGGCAAATCACGGCGGCTCGCGCGGCAAGACCGAAATGTGGCGCATTTTGCACGCCGAGCCGGGTTCCACGATCGCGCTTGGCTTCACGCGGGAAATCACGCGCGCGGAATTGCGAGAAGCTTCGAAGAGCGGGGCGATTGTCGATCTGTTGCGATGGGTTCCGGTTCATGCGGGAGAAACTTATCTCACTCCCGCTGGAACGGTGCACGCCATTGGCGGAGGAATCGCGTTGTGCGAGATTCAGCAGAACTCGGATGTCACTTACCGGCTATACGATTACAATCGCAAGCCGGAGCGCGAGCTGCATCTCGACCATGGCGTTGAGGCCGCGCATCTTGGCCCACATCCGGCCGCTTCGCTCGATTCCGTGGCGTGCCGGTACTTCACAACGGAGAAGATGGACATATCAAGCCCGAAGCGACACGCCCCGGAGCCCGATGAGTTGCTGATCGTGCTTCAAGGAAACGGAACTCTGGACGGAGAAGCTTTCGCGCCCGGCCAAGTCTGGCATGTTCCGCCAGGAATGGCTCCCTTCCCGATCGAGCCGGATGACTTCGCCCGGCTACTGCGCACTTACCAGATCGTTTGAGCGGGATATTTTTGGATCTCTTCGTCCGACGTGACGAATCGTCATCCCATGCACCAATGCCTGGCAAACCAGCATCCGGTCGAACGGATCGTTATGGAAATGCGGCAATTTCGCTAGATGCAGCGCTTCCTTTTCCCCGAACGGCAACGCCTGGATTCCGCTTTCCTCGCGCGTACGCGCCACCAGAGTCACGGGAGACTCCGGCAGCGGGAAACGGCCCGCCATGTACTTTATCGTCATCTCCCAACAGGAAACGGCGCTGAGGTAGACCTCGTTCTTAGGGTCCATTAAGGCCGAAGAAGCCCGCTCGGATAGATCGGGCGCGGATAAATTGAACCAGATGAATGTGCAGGTGTCGAGGAGAAGCTTCAGGGTTTCTCCCCTTCAAAATAGGCCATTAACTCATCGGGCAGCGGCGCGAAGAACTCCGGGCCGAGCGTAAATTTTCCCTTCCAAAGACCGGGCTTGCGCGGCTTCGGTTCAGCAGCTTGCGGGATTGCCCGAATTTCGGCGATGGGTTTATTGTATTTGCAGACCACAACCACCTCCCCTTTCTCGATCTCATCCAAGTAACGAGACAAATGCGTCTTCGCTTCTTGCACATTCAACTTAATCACTTGACCAGCATATCATGGGAGGATCGGAGTTGCAAGTCAGTTTACTTTTACCAGACGCTCAAGGGCCGTTCGCCCGGACTAAACGTAAACCCGAGGCTCACGCGCACCTGATCCCGCGAAAAATGATTGTCCGCCACCGAGAAACGCCGGAATTCCAGATGCGCGTCACCCTGAACGCTCTTCGCCAGGTTGCGCACCACGCCGCCGCGGGCGTAATAGCTCACATAATTTCCAAGAGTGGCTCCCAGGCTGGTTAAGGAATCGCGTCCGGCGCCGAATGCCACGGCGTAGCGCCTGATTCCGGAGTAATCCGCGTGGACGGAGGCCGAATCCCGCTGCGATGTCAGGTAAATGCCGTTTCCAGGCGTTACGCCCCTCGTGTATTCCAATCCCGCGATCCCTTTCTTGAAGGCTTTTGCGAGTTGGCCGGAAAAATCCGGGACGTAGTTGAGCCTGTGAATGGTCTGCACGCCGACGCTCTGTCCTAGAATCGCGGCGATCACCGGATCGACTTGGACCGCGATCAGACCCTGAGTCTCGACCCGCGACCCGCCCACGCGCAAACGCAGTTCGAGCGTGCGGTTCAACGCCAGCGCGTAATTGATGCCTACCGTATGAACGTCCGAACCGCCGAAGGCTTTGGTGAAATCGTAGTGCGAAAACGCATAATACAGGCCAAACGTGGTTTTCTTGGTGAACCGGTAGGAACCGTCGCCGCGAGCCTGATAACCGGACACGCCGTAAAGTGAACTAGACCTGCGCCGCACAATGAATCCGCCGCCGCCCAGATTGAACGAAAGCCGCGCCGATTTCTGGTACACCGCATCCACCTGGCTGCTGGCGAAAATGATCCGGTTATCGAAGGCCTGAGTGTTCGGAGTGACCACGTAATCGGTGCCCGCGATGCTGGCGTCGGAAAGCCCAATCGAGTTCAACAGCGCGTTGTTATTGGAGTAAACGCCCGCGGATTCTTTCAGATTGAGCGTGACGTGCTTGGTGGCGCGGTGCGCGAAATCGAGGTCCAGAATGTGATTCGAGCCGTCATAGAAACTATTCGGCGTGTAATGGAAAATCGTCCCTCGATAATTCAGTCCCAGCACGTCGTGCTTGAAGAGCTTCCTGCCGCTGATTCCGAATTCCGCCTCCACCCCAAACGAGTTGATGCCCTGGAGTTGCCCATCCTTGTTCAGCAAGACTCCCGTTAAGCCAGTGTCGTAGATGCCTTGAATTCCAACAAATGGGCGAAACCGAATGGCCTGCAACACGGTGGGGCGGGTGGCGCTGAAGCCGCGGCTGAGGATTGCCGGCCCGGTATATTCGTTCGCAATGTTTTGGTCCTCATCCGGATTGGGAACCCGATTGGGGTCTTCGGGCTGCGGCGCGACTTGGCCGGGAGCGGGTTCGGGTGGAACTGGGCGCTGCGCCATGCAGGCCGTCACCCAGCCTAGCGGCAGCAGTTGTAAAACAATGAAAAGACGCATGTCCTGAGCGCAAGTCTGACGTGCCGCGACAGTGGATGTCAAGCAATCCCGTGTAGCGCGCATCACTACCTCCAAGTGGCTCAGCGGAGGGCAAATTTGGGCCGGGATTAAGCCCGCTTGGATTTTGTTTCGTTATCTTTACCTTCGGTGCTACACTACTTCCGCAAATCGCTCGGTGTGATGGTTTACGAATGAGGCGTTTGATTAACTCGCTTCGCTGCACATTTTTAACTCTGGTTTCGGCGCTGGCCGGTTACGGACAGATTGCCGGTCCCAACGTGAATATGGTATCGGGAAAAACGCTTCCCGGCGGCGATCCATTTCTCCAGCGGCAAAAACGAGCCGTCGATAACCGTCTCCACCCGCAATCCGCTGCATCTCCTGGCGGGCGCCAACGACTATAGAACGGTCGACATCCCGTTCGTGCCTGGTACCGAGGGAGAAGACGAGCAAAAGGGCGATTCCTGGCTCGGAATATTCAAATCGTTCGATGCGGGAGCGACCTGGCGCAGTACTTTGATACCGGGTTATCCCCAGGATATGTCGCCGGACGGCTTGGCTTCTACTTTGAAAGGCTTCCAGGCCGCCGCCGATCCGGCGGTCCGGGCCGGCGCCAACGGCCTTTTTTTCTACGCCGGGTTGGCTTTGAATCGCGGGAACAATGCCCCGACCGCGGTGTTTGTTTCGCGCTTCATCGATAACAACAACAAGGAGAACGGCGATCCGATCCAGTATCTTGGCACCGGAATAGTCGCGCGTTCGGATGGAAGCGCAGGCTCGCCTTTCCTTGACAAGCCCGCGCTCGCGGTCGACATTCCGCAGTCGGGCGCGCTCAATTGCGCCATCGCCGGACAGGGCTTTCCAGGCGGAAATGTGTACCTGGCCTACAGCGCGTTTTTAAATGAAGGATCGCCCACGGAAAGTTCGGGTATCCAGTTTTCCCGTTCCCGCGACTGCGGGGCCACGTGGAGCGCACCGATCCCCCTAAGTCCGGTCATGACGCGCGATCAAGGCGCGGTGATCGTCATCGATCCCGTCTCGGGCGCCGTTTACGCAGCATGGCGCCGCGTTCCGCTCATGGGTGTTGCGGGAACCAGTAGCATTTATGTGGCGAAGTCCATGGATGGCGGACAAACCTTTCCGAATACCACGCAGGTCGCCACATTCACGCCTTTCGATCAGGGCGCCACGTCCGGTTCGTTCCGCACTGTAGCTTACCCGGCAATTACAGTTGATTCACTTGCCGCGTCTACGTGGCCTGGTCCGAAAAGGGGCTCGGACCGTTCGGAGAAGCCCGCATCGTGTTGTCTACGTCGCAAGACGGCGTAATCTGGTCGGTGCCCGCCATTGTGGAGCCGTCCGAAGCGCCGGTATTGCAAGGATTGCCGCTGGCTGGGGGCCACCAATTCATGCCTTCGCTGGTCTCGGCTGGCGGAATTATAACTCTGGTGTATTACGATTCGCGGAAAGACGATACCGCGGGCGCGCTGGTCTGCCCGCCGGGTCCGCCCTGCTCTTCCAACCAGTTTGTCGAAGTGCGTCAGCCCGTCGGCGATCTGTTCCCGTTCCCGCCGACGCCCGTGCAACTCTCCGTGGTATTCAACGCTTTTCTGGCCGACATCGGCGTAAAGAGAAGGCACACACTGGATGTCCGGGTGGCACAGGCAATGCCCGGACCCGCGCCCATCTTTTCATCCACCCAAGTCTCCCAGTATCTTTTTGGCAGCCCGAGTACCAATCCAGCCGGCGCCCTGCAAATAGTCGGAACGGCCAAGACTATTAATCAGCTTCGATTCAATCCTCCAAACCTGCCCCTGTTTGCGGGTGGCACGAAGGCGTTCATCGGAGACTACATCGACGTAGCCGCTTCCCCGGCGATGGTAACCCAGAGCGCCGGTACGAGGACCTTCTGGAGATTTAACGTCGGCCCGTCGGATTCCACGGCTTTTCACGCCTCCTGGACCGATAACCGCGACGTGGTTCCCCCGCCCAAAGGCGACTACGCCGCGTACACGCCCGCCGGACCGATGTCGCCTCAGCCGAGCTTTTACTTGCCAGGGTCAACCCGGCCCGGATGCGTGCCGAGGCAAGAGGGCACGCGCGATCAGAACATTTACACCTCCCGCATCACGCAGGGGCTGTTTGCCGGATCGCCCGGTAACTCCAAGCAGCTGGGGACCATTCAGCGCGGCTTCGTGGTGTTCGTTCAAAATGCGCGGCCGCTGCCCACGGTTTACCGGCTCACGATTCCCGCGACCAGCCAACCCCCTGGAGGACAGGCCTCGTTCCAGCAGTTTTCCCTCGCGACCCAGATCGACGTTGTGGTCGCGGCCCGTTCCAGCGTCTCTCGAACCGTGTTTGTGGCGTCCGCCAATCCGCGCGCCCGGGTGACGGTAAACATTGCCGAGATCGCCGCCGTTGCGGGTTCGCCCGTTCCCAACGGCCTGCAAAGCTCGGTAGTTCTGAACCCCGATTTGTCGAACCCGGACTTGTCCAATCCCGACCTGTCCAATCCGGGTCTTCCCGATGTGGGTACTTCGGAAGTGCTGAATGCGGGCCTATCCAGCGTGCTGAATCCGGACTTATCGAACCCGGACCTATCGAATCCGGACCTATCCAACCCCGGATCTGTCCAATCCGGATTTGTCGAACCCGGACCTCTCAAACCCGGACTTATCGAACCCCGATTTGACCAATCCCGGTGTTCCCAATCCGGACCTGTCCAATCCGGACTTGTCTAATCCGGACCTGTCCAATCCGGATCTTTCGAACCCGGACCTGTCGAATGGCTCTCTGACGGACGCGACCTGGAAGGTAACCAATAATGGCAACACGGCGGCCGCGTATAACGCCAAGCTTCTGATAAACGGCTCGGCTCCGGCCGGTTTTAAAAACCAGCTAATCATCTACCGTCTCTACACCACGCCAGCCGCGCAAAACTGCGCACTGATCGATAAGCCGCATACCGTCCTGATCGCCAATATTCCGCGGCCCGCATTCTTGAATCCGTCCGACCCGGCAATCGCCACGCCGGATCTCAGCAATCCGGATCTTAGCAACGCCACGTTTTCGCTAGCGCCCGGCGATCAAGCCCGAATTACATTGCGCGTCACGGGAACGAGTAAGGCCGCGGTGGTGAATTTTCTGACCAACAACGTCACGCTGGTCGTCGTGCCTCACGAAGTGAATACGGCCGATGTGCAGGCCGGCAGTACGCAGCCCCAGGCCATCGCTTCGCGCTTAACGTTGGTGAACACGCCTCTTCCGAATGGAATCCTCGGGACCGCTTACAGCTCTCGGTTGTTGGCCATCATAAACCCGGTGGGACGCCGCTCACGTTTGCCGTGACCGCGGGCGCGCTGCCGCCGGGCCTCTCGTTGAACCCATCCACGGGGGTAATAGCGGGTTTAATCGGCGGAACGCCTACCTCCGCCGGCACATTCAATTTCACGGTCCGAGCGGCGAATGCGGCCGCGCCGGCGATCGCCGATACCAAAAGCTTTACCATCACTGTGATCGGATTGCTGGCCATCGCGACCAACAGCCTGCCGAATGCGTCCGTAGGGGCGAACTATAATCAACCCCTCACGGCGATTGGCGGGTTGGGGGCTTTGGTTTGGAGCCTGGCACCCGGTTCAGGTCCCTTGCCCACTGGTTTAACATTGAGCGGCGCGGGAGTGCTCAGCGGAGTGCCCAGTGCGTCCGGCAGCTTTAGTTTTATTATTCAGGTCGCCGATTCCAGTTCGCCCCGGCAGATCGCAACGAAGAGTTTTGGAATTGTGGTCAGCCCCGCTGGCGGCCCGAATCTGGTCTTCGTGGCTCAACCGACCGATACGCTTCCCGGCGAAGTAATCGCGCCTGCGGTGCAAGTTCGGGTGCAGGACAATAGCGGCGCCCCCATTGCCGGTTTTGTAGTGAGTTTGGCGTTTGGGTGCAAATCCCGCTAACGCGACTCTCTCCGGCTCCTTTAGCGCTAGCACGGGACCAACCGGGATCGCGACTTTCCCGACCCTTAGCCTTAACAATCCAGGCAGCGGTTACACCCTCGTGGCTTCGGCGGCCGGCTTGGAATAGAGCTTCGGCTCCAGCGCCCAACGCTCCCGCGCCAACCGCTCCGCCGACTGGCGTGCCAGGGATTCCCTCCCGCTCTCCAAATAGACTAACGCGGCCGGGTACTGCAGCGCGGCGTCATCCGCCTTAAGTTGAGCCCGATTGAGCTCGGCCACTGCCTTGGCCCTCTCCCCGCGAAGGCTTAGGGCATGGGCCAGGGCCACGGTTTTCAGGGCCGCCGCTAGAGAATCGCCGGCGGTCCGGTCCGCCGCGGCCCCGGGCTCCAGGATCGCAATCGCTTCGCCGGTACGGCCCTCAAACAGCGCCTCGTCCGCCAGGCCCAGCGCGGCCAATGAGGCTCCCTTCGGGCTAACCTTGGCCAGCCGCTGGTACGTTTTCACCGCCTCCGGGGCCTTATCGCCGGCAAGCTGCGCCGGGGCCAGGGCGACATAAGCCTTCTCATACTTTGGATTAAGTTGCAGTACCTGCCCGGCCGCCCGAATGGCCTGTTCGAAATCTCCGGCGCTCAGGGCATAAAACGCGACGTTGTTCTTATACGGGATGTTGTCGGGATATTTTTCCGCCGCGCGCCGGCCCGTATCGAGCGCCTTCGACATGTCATGCCGCATATAGTAGGCGAGCGCCAGATTGGCCAGTGCGCGGCTGTCGGCCGGGTACTCCCGCGCCAGCCGGGTAAATTCTTCGACGGCCTTGTCCGCTTCGCCCACCGTGACATAGTAGGCGCCGCGCGTGCGATACTTCTCGCGGGCCGTCATGCGGTCCAACCGCTGCATGGCGGCTTGAAAATTGCGAATGGCTTCGTCCGTCTTACCCGCGTTGCGATAAGTTACGGCAAGTCCAGCGTATGCGCGTCCCAGGGTGGGATCCAACTGAATGGCTTGCTGATAATCGGCTATCGCTTCGGGCCGCTTCCCCTGGTCCTGCATCTGCTGGCCCAAGGCGTAATAATGCGCCGCATCGATATCGCCCGCGGTGAACGGATCGAATTGGGGTTGAGGCGCGTCTGGATTTAGCGCCTTGCGGATCTGCCCCGCCAGCTTGCCGACGGCCTGCAGAACCGCGTCCTTGTTCGGGGCCTGTGCGCTACGGCCGGCAATCTTTTTGCCGGAGGCCGCATCGATGACGCTTACGGAAAGCTGGTAACCATCTCCACTACGCGAGATCTCTCCCGTGACCACATCCGGAATACTCTCGCGAATGGCGACCAATCGCGCCTGCGCCGCCGCCAGCGAAGTGTCGCCGGAACGCAAATCGGCGGCGGTCTTTCGCGCCGTTCTCCGGTCGAAGGAAGCGATCCACGATGCGCCCTCAAGCGCGATGTTGAACATCTGCTCCAGCGTTTGGCTGAATACGGGGTCCCCGGTGTTGTTGTCGAAATCGGCCACCAACAGCGCCAAGGTCTTTTCGGGCTTCGGCGCGGGAGGCGGCTTTCTCTCCCGGGAGAGGAACAGGCCAGCCGCGAGAATCAGGAGGACGAAGGCAGCTGCCCAGTCGAGGCGGCCGCGCCATTTCGGCCGCGCGGGAGGGGCGGTACCCTCGAGGTCGTCCATCACCTCGCGGGCGCTTTGATACCGTGTTTCCAGATCCCGCCGCAGGCATTTCATCACCACCCGGTTGAGCGTCCGCGGAATCTCCGGAAGGACTTCGGCGGCGGGAACCGCATCCTCCTGAATTCTTTTGGCGAGGCTACCCCACTGGGTCTCCGCCTGGTAAGGCCGTTCCCCGGTGAGCATCTCGTAGGCGACAATTCCCAGCGAGAACAAGTCGGACCGGCTATCGAGGGGTTTGCCTTGCGCCTGCTCGGGCGACATGTAGGCGGGGGTTCCCGTGACGCCCGCCGTTAGCGTTTCTTGCGGCCCTTGAATCGAACGCGCCAATCCGAAGTCGGTGATCACGACCGTCCCATCCGGTCCCACCATGATGTTTCCGGGTTTCAAGTCCCGATGGATGACCCGGACTGAGTGAGCCGCTTCGAGACCCTCGCAGACCTGCCGGATAATCGGAATGGCTTCGGCGGCCGTTAGCTTGGCGCGATCCTTGAGCACCTTGGATAAATCGCGGCCCTCAAGGTACTCCATGCTGATGAATTTCTTATTCTCGAAGCTTCCGATGTCGTAAATGCGCGCGACATTTCGGTGGACCACTTTCTGGGCCAGGAGAATTTCATCGCGGAAACGCCGGAGAGCCACGGGATCTTCGGCCAGTTCCGGGCGGATCACCTTCAGCGCCACAATCCTGTCGAGTTCCCGATCGTGTGCTTTGAAAACCGAACCCATGCCGCCATGCCCAAGAAATTGCGTGATTTCGTAGCGTCCGGACAAAACGCTTCCCTCGGGAAGGAGTTCGCGGGAAGAATGCGCATCTCGCCGGTGCGCAGGCGCCGACCAATTCGGAGCCGCCTTGACGGTCTCGGCTTCGAGCGTGTTCCCGCAGTGCGGGCATGTATCGCCCGCGCCAGCCGGAGAACCGCAGTTGGGGCACTGCATAGATAGACAAATACTACCAGCAGCGATTTTAGTTCGGATCGCTGCCCTGATGGTGATCCATGAAGTCCCGGTCAATCGCCTTCCGGCCTTGAAAGCCTTCGTGCACTCCGTGCCAGAACTCGATATCGGGCTCGTCCATCCGCCAGCACAGATAAACCTCTTCCCCCCGGAAGAGCGTCGGAAAATCCACCAGCCCGATGTCCAGATCCTTCACCACGCAGCCAACGTCTTGTATCTCTTCAAGCGCCGTCTTTAGCCGGTCCGCGCTTCGCTCCCGCTGCGATTTGATGGACTCCACGACCGTTCGGTCCACCAATATTCCGCCCATGATCATGATCCGTTGAATCAACGACTGCATGGCGCCGTCGGATTCTTCATATTGGGATTTGGATGAGCACGCGTCGCGTATGCACTTTCCCACGCGCGGCAGTTCTTGGCGGGCTTCCTGTAACGTGAAAAATCTTGGCATCCTGAGCGTTGAAAGGCGTTAAACCAAAATCGCCGAAGAGTAGTGGCTCTCCACGTACCCGTCCACCATCTCGATGAATTCGGCGACAATGCGATCGCCGCGCAAAGTCTTGACCAGCCGGCCATCCACATAAACCGGGGCGACCGGCGCCTCAAACGTACCGGGCAAAGAGATGCCCAGGTTCGCGTGCTTCGATTCGCCCGGTCCGTTGACCACGCAGCCCATCACGGCGACCTTCATGGTTTCAACGCCGGGGTACTCTTCCTTCCAGACGGGCATCTGGTCGCGCAGATAGGTCTGAATCCGATCGGCCATGTCCTGGAAAAACGTGCTGGTGGTGCGCCCGCATCCCGGGCAGGCGGTTACCTGAGGCGTGAAACTGCGGATGCCGAGCGATTGCAGGATCTGCTGGCTAACGATCACCTCTTCGGTACGGTCGCCGTTCGGCAGAGGCGTCAGCGATGCGCGAATTGTGTCGCCAATTCCTTCCTGCAGCAGCACGGAAAGGGCGGCGGTAGTTGCCACGATGCCTTTCGCGCCCAATCCGGCTTCGGTCAACCCCAAGTGCAGCGGATAATCGCACTGCGCCGCCAACAACCGGTAAACGTCGATCAAATCCTGCACGCCGCTCACCTTGGCGCTCAGGATAATCTTGTTGCGCGCCAACCCGTGGCGCTCGGCCGCCGCCGCGGATTGAATCGCGCTTGCGACAATCGCATCGATCGTCACGTCGCGCGCGTCTTTCGGTTCGGGCAGCCGATTGTTCTCATCCATCATGCGCGTCAGCAGCGTCGAATCGAGCGATCCCCAATTCACGCCGATCCGCACCGGCCGGTCGTATTCGATCGCCGCTTCGATCATCGTGCGGAAATTATCGTCATGCTTTTTCCCGATGTTCACGTTGCCGGGATTGATGCGATATTTCGATAAGGCGCGCGCGCATTCCGGGTACTTTTTCAGAAGGATGTGGCCGTTGTAATGGAAGTCGCCGACGATCGGCACGCGAACGCCGAACTGGCGTAGAGTCTCGACGATACGCGGCACCGCCTCCGCGGCCTTTTCCGTGTTGACGGTAACGCGCACTAACTCCGAGCCGGCCTGCGCGAGCGCCATCGCCTGATTGACGGTCGCCATGACGTCGGCCGTGTCCGTGTTCGTCATGGATTGCACGACGATCGGAGAATCGCCCCCGATTTTTACGCCGCCCACGTCGACCGGCACAGCCCCGCGCCGCCGTTTCACCGCCATTTTGAATTTCCTCCCGGGAATCTGTATTTTAGCAGTTTCGGCAAATAAAGCTTGCGCTTACCCGACCCTATGGCGCCCTTCGTATCGCCCACTTTCTGCGCTCGGATTGCATGGCGACATGGAAATGATTGTCCTTCCAGTCTTCAACGTGAATTTGCTCATGATAAGGGAAATTCGTATTCCGAGTTCCAATGAGAACCAGTTCCCTCGCGGCCGAATTGTATCGGTAGGTGCCCTGATAGAAGTTAAATTGGTTCTGCATGGTGAATTGCCCCTGCGCTTCATCGCCCATGAAATTGACCTGCAGTTGCGGACCGGGTCCGTCATCCGTAAATAGGATCCATTGACCCACGGGCTCGAAGGACGGATCCATCGCCGGAGAAGGAATCGGCCACGGTTGAACCGTCGGTTGAACCGTCGGTTGAACCATCGACCCATTCCGTCCCGATTGTTCGATGGCGTATTGGACCAGGCCGATCGCGACGAATGCGGCTACAGCCCATTTGATCCAAGGTTTTTTCTTGGGGGGCGGCGTGGGCGGAAGCTGCCGCAATTCCCAATCGAGGCGGCCAATCAGTTGATCGACATCTTTGTATTCGCCCGCCGCCGCGCGCACTTGCCTTAAGCCGGCGAGCGCTCCAGCCTTATCGCCGGCCGCGAGGCGCCGCTGAGCGTCGGCGTACAATCCGGACCAACGCAGATTTTCCTGGGTGAAGCGGAGCCGGCCGGCGGCGACACCGTTGCTTGGATCGAGCGATAACGCCGATTGCAGCGCTTGCTTGGCCGCCATCCAATCTTCCGCCGCGATGTAAGTTTCCGCGCTTGCCAGAAGTTTTTCAATGTTTTCCTTTTCAGGCCGCGGCTCGGGTTGGCCCATCAACTTCTTTAGCGCGGCGATGAGTCCTTCCACCAGATGGTCGTAATCGAAGGCGGTCAATGCCACCGCGTTGATGCCGGACAAGGTCTTGATGTCGTCCGGAAGTTCTTGCGGCGAAGGCATTTGCGCTCCGTCCACAAGGACCGGAAAGATGGGCAGTTTGCGCGTGAGCGCCGTCGCGATCTCGAGCCGGACGTAATCGCCCGGCTGCATGATGCGGCGCTGACCGGCGGCGTCGGCGAGGTTCGACCATTGCCGCCCGATTACGGCGACCAATACAACGCTGGACGCAATTGCCTGCTGAATCGCGCCGGCGAAATCGACGCCGATTTCGATTCCGCTGACGTCGCGGAAGACGCGCCCCGGGAACGCCGCGTTGAGGCGGTCGTACAGCCTTCCCGCTTGGCCTTCGGCGTCGTCGCGGCGGTAGCTAATGAACAACTTCGATTCCGTGTCCGATTTCCCCTGTATTAACTTGCGCCCGCCATTCCGAATTGTCAACTAAATGTGCAAGACTCTTGGAAGAGGGCATTCGCCCAAACATTCAGCCAAAAAAGGAGAAACTCATGTCTACTTCAGAAATAGCCAAAGATCTCGTCGACCTCTGCCGAAAGGGCAAGAACATGGATGCCATTTCGAAATACTATTCCGACAATATTGTGAGCGTTGAATCCACCAGCGCCCCTGGCATGCCGGCCGAAATGAAGGGCCTGGAGGCGGTCAAGGGCAAGAACCAGTGGTGGATCGCCAACCACGAAGTCCATAGCGCCGAAGCGAATGGCCCGTATATCGGCGACAACCAGTTCGCCGTCGAGTTCAACTACGACGTTACTCAGAAAGGCTCGGGGAAGCGGATGCAGATGAACGAAATGGCGCTCTACACGGTCGCGGGCGGAAAGATCGTTCACGAGCATTTCTTTTACAACATGGGCTCCTAGCACTTCGCGTTGAAGCGATTCCGACCTAGCCCAGCCGGCCTGCCATGCGTTTCCCGATCTTCATCCTGATCGGCCTTTGCGCCCCCCTTTCCGCGCAGCTGGCGACCGGCCTGATTGGCGGGAGTGTCATCGATCGCGATACCAACACTCCCGTCCGCCGGGCCATCGTGACTCTCTCCACGGTGGAAGCCCGTCCGCAAGACGCCGTCGCCTGGAGCGACGCGCAAGGCCGCTTCGCCTTCGGCTATCTCCCCGCCGGTCGTTACCAGCTTCGGGCTCGGAAGGACGGCTACCAAATGGCCGTCCTCGGGGCGGACAGTCCCAATCGCCCGCCCGAGACAATCGCCCTCGCGGCTGGCGAGAATCGAAACCGCATCGTTTTCCAATTGCAACATCCGGGTAGCATTACGGGCATGGTTGTCCGATGAGGAAGGCGATCCCGTCACGGGCGCGAACGTTCAAGTATTGTCGCCGGGCTTTCAGCGGAGCAAGCGTAAGCTTCGGCCGATGGGCGACGCGCAAACGGACGCGCAAGGCCGCTACCGCCTCCACAATCTTGCGGCTGGACGCTACGCCGTCATGGCCGCCTATAGTTTCCACCCGTTCGTCAAAGCACAATCCGAAATCGCCGCCGGCGCGGAACAGCAGCAGTACGCGTACGGCATTCAATACTACCCGTCGGGGTCCAGCCCGGACTCGGCGGCATTGTTGAGTCTACGGCCCGGTCAGGAAATCGCCGGGGTCGATTTTCATCTAAATGCCAGGCCAGCCGGCACTCTGACGGGGAAAGTCGTGTTCCCTGCCGAACCCGGCCCGAATACGAATGTGCAGATGACGTTCGTCGAGGAAGATTCCGGACCGGGAACGCGCATGATGACTGGGGCCGGTCCGCCGAATTTTGCGTTTCAGATGGGTAACCTGGTTCCGGGCAAGTACCTCGTGGTCGCTCAAGCAGCCGTGAACGGCACGCAGTATCGCGGGGTCCAGCGCGTCGCTTTAGACGGACCAGGCGCTCCCGAGATCACGATTCCACTCGAAGCCGGCGCCGAGTTGACCGGAAAAGTTATCGTCGAGGGTCCCGGCGCGGCGTCGCAGCATCCTGCGTTTGTCGCGCTTTCGTCGGGAGACAATTTGCCGTGGAACTCCCAGCCGCCACGGACGAACGTGGAGAAGGATGGCACATTCAAGTTTTCGAGCGTTGCGCCCGGGGTGTGGGACATCAATGCTGGCCCGATTCCGCCCGGCGGCTACATCAAATCGATGCGCCTGGGGGATCGGGACGTGCTTACGGAAGAGATGGTTATTCAATCCGGCATGAAAGATCGCTTGAACATTACGATTGGCACGGAAGGCGCGAGTCTTGAAGGCGATGTGAGCCAAGGGGACGGTCCGGCCCCGAATACGCCGATATTGTTGTTGCCAACGGGCAAGTACGGGCATGTTCTAAGCTTCTTCCGCGTCACCAACTCCGATGAAAAGAGCCACTTCGAAATGAAAGGCGTAACCCCTGGCAATTACATGCTTTACGCCTTCGAAGAAATGGATCGGAATTCGATTCAAGACCCGGAACTTCTCAAGCCCTACAAAAAAGTCGGCGTTCCCTTGCAGCTTAAAGCGGGGGCCAACACTTCCCAGAAACTTACGGTTATCCACGCTCGTCCCGGAATAAGTCAGTGAGAACGCTGCTGCTGTTATTAACGGCGATCACGATCTGCCCGGCGCAAGATCGGGCCGTGCGCAGGCTAGGCGGGCCGCCCGCCCAGCCACCTCAGGGCATGCCCACCGGCACAAGTTCCATCGAAGGCAGTGTCGTCAATGAGGTCACCGGCGAACCGGTTAAGAAAGCGCAGGTGACGCTCGGCGGCATGGGCAACCTGACGGCGGTGACCGACGTGTCCGGGCACTTCGCTTTCCGGCAACTGGCCGCGGGACAATTCTTCATCCAGTGCCAGGCGGCTAATTTCTCCGGATCGGGCGCATGGCCCGGGTCGCCCGCCCAGAAGCGGATTATTTTGGCCGCCGATGAGAAAAAGGAAGGCGTCACGATTGCATTGACGCCCAACGCCTCCGTGACCGGCCATGTCGTCGACGAAGATGGCGGCCCGATGGCCAACTGCGGCGTCAGCATGTTGGCTTACGATTACAACCAGGGAAGCAAGAGACTAAATCAACGCGGCGGGGCACAAACCGACGATAAGGGCGAGTACCGGATTTCGAATTTGATGCCGGGCAAATACTACGTTTCGGTCCGCTGTTTCCGGAGTATTCCGCTGCCTCACGCCTTCATTCGCCGAGGGTCGGGCGTGGAAGTACCAACTCAAACGTACGGACTCCAATTCTACCCAGGCAGCGCCGATTTGACTGGCGCCGCGCGAGTCGCGACTGGACCCGGAGCAACCGTGAGCGGCATCGATTTTCAAGTGGCCCCAGTAGCCGGGGCCACCGTGCGCGGCCATGTGACGGCCACCGATCCCGCGGCGCTCCAGCGCCATATCCAGTTGACGCTCGCGCCGCGCGATTCCGTGGCTCGCCAGTTCTCGCAGATGGGCGCGCCCGTTCGACCTCCATCCAACGACTTTGTATTCCAACATGTGACGCCAGGCTCGTACACGATCGAAGCAACCTTATTCGACGAAGGCTCTTCTTACTACGCCAGGCTCCCGATCGACGTGGGAGCTGAATCGCCCGAACCGGTTGAGCTCCAACTCGCGCCGATTCTCCCGATCAGGGGCGCCATCGCGCTCGATGGCGAGGCAAAGATCCCGCTCGAAAGCCTGCACGTGACGATGAATCCGCTCGACAGCCAAATCATGCGGCAGCAGCCCAACGCGATGGTTCAGAAAGACGGGACTTTCGTCCTGACCAATGCCACGCCTGGCCGGTGGCGCCTTCTGGTGAGCGGACCGTCGGGTTACATCAAATCGATATCGCTGAATGAACAGCCCGTCTCGGCATATGCGCTCGACATTCCGGCCGGCGGGGCGTCGATAGCCATCAAGTTCAGCACTGGCGCGGTCGACATTGAAGGCGCTCTCGCGGCATCGGCGCCCGCCGGCGCGCAACTCTCCGCGATGCTGTGGCCTGCCGAGGAAGAGCGGCGGCAATCCGGACTCGAGCGCAGTTTCCAGTTAGACGCGCAAGGCCGCTTCCATCAAACCGGCGCGGCCCCCGGACGCTATTACGCCTGTGCCGTGGAAACGGCCGACGCTTGGCGCTTGTTGCAAAATTCAAGTTTGTTGAATGCGATGCAGAGCCGTTGCCAAGCCGTGGAGGTTGCGGAAGGGCGCGCGGCAACCGTGCAGCTTCCGCTGATCGCGAACCCGGAGTTGGAGCAAATAACGAAAGATTTGGATCGGTAACGCATCGCCCTGGGCTTTGGCACAAGCACTCTGGTATAAACTGTGAGCTTCATGAAAAAACGTATTTGCGTGCTCACCGCTTTTGCCGCCCTCCTCGCGATGGCCATCTTCGTTGCGGGGTCGGACGCCGAACCGGGAACCACGAAACAAATAGTTCCGGGCGTCTGGTTCCGCGAAGGCGACCTCAAGAACCTTGGGCACTGCAACAACATCATCATCGAGATGAACGATTACCTGATCGTGGTGGACGCGAACTTCCCCAGCGGCGCGCGGCTGGCGCTGGCCGAAGCGAAAAAACTGTCTTCGAAGCCGGTCAAGTACGTCTTCGATACGCATCACCATGGCGATCACGCGTATGGCAATCCGATATGGACTCGAGCGGGAGCCACGACGCTGGCCTACCAGGGTGTTGTCGATGAGATGAATAAGTACGAGCCGGCCCGCTGGCAAGCGACCGCCAAGGCGCGCGAAGACGTCGCGGAGTTGAACTTGCCCGCGCCGGAGAAGCCGAAGCAGACGTTCACCAAATCTCCGTTCGTTCTGAAAGACGGAAAGCGCGAAGTGCAGTTTCATTACCTTGGATGGGCTCACACGCGCGGCGATGGATTCGTCTATCTCCCAAAGGAAAGAATCCTCTGCACTGGCGATGCGGTAGCCAACGGGCCGCACAATTACACGGCCGATGGCAACATCGGAAACTGGCCAGCAGTGGTGCGCGCCGCCGAAAAACTCAAGCCTCGCTACGTGCTTCCGGGCCATGGAGTCCCCGGCGGGATGGAAGTGCTGACCGGCCAGGAGAAGTTTATGACCGAGTTGCATGACGCCGTCCAGAAAGCGGTTCGGCAAGGCAAAAAGCTCGAAGACCTCGTAAAGATGGAAGGCGGCAAACCGATCTCAACGACAGTGCAATTGCCGGAGGACGTAAAGAATTGGGTAGGCGGCAGCTTGCCCGCGCAAGTGAAAGACGCTTACGAAGAGATCGCCGCCGGCAAGCCCCACGGCGACTTGCCTCACGAGTAAGCGACTTCTTGGGACAATCCATTTTACGGCACATCGTCGATCCGTGCGGCTTGTGGCTCGAAATAGGAGCGCGCGTGCCTGTTCCCGATTGACGTAATTTATTCGAAATTCTTTCGTCGGCGGCCCAATAGCGCCAATCCGAACAATCCTGTGCCGAGCAGAATCATAGTGCGCGGCTCGGGTACCGCCGACTGTGGGGCCGCTTTTACGAGAAAGGCCCCTACGATCGGTGGTGGCTGTTGGCTGCCCGTGAACTGAATCAGTTGTGGGATCACGCGGGCTTGGTCCTGCGCGGCTTGGCCGAGCGCCGCGCTCTGGTCGTCCACGCCGGCGACATTAAAGGATCCCGGCGCGGAGTTGGGTGAAATCGCGAAGCCGTAAAATCCTTGGGCAATATCGGCCACGAAGCCCGGCGCAGGCAAAGTGAACGGGCTCGTCGGGATCGTCTGTCCGAGGAACGAGATCAAGGTCTTCACTCCGGCCTCGTCCGCTGTCGTAAATTGCCCGCTGGCGTTCGTGGCTCCCGCGTCGGCCGCCAATTGTTGGAATTCGGCGACGGTCGCGACCCGGAATCCGTTTTGGGCCACAAACGGCGACGCAAGAACTTGGTTGTACGTCAGACCCAGCGTTGCGGATGGCATCAGGAATTCGAGGTTTTGGTTGGTATCGATGGTGAGATCGCCGGGTTGGTTAAACGTTCCCTTGATCAGAGCGCCGAAAGCCGGCGTCGGGATCAACGTTGTTCCCGCGAAAGCGAACAGCAAAAATGAACTTACACTGAGTTTCTTCTTGCAAACATTTATCATTCTCTTTTTAGTCCTCCGCTTGACAATCATTTGATCCCCCTCTCGTTTCCTTGAAATTACACAAGGGGCAACTCTGGTGCAATGATCTCAATCATGTTCACCGGAAATTCGGAGGCCAAGCGTCGTTTGGAGTGACTAATCGTACTTTTCTCCGCTAAAAATCGCCCATAGGATGGCTGCGCTGCTTTCTTCATCCGCGCGCCGGGCGCATCGGATACACTATGGCTATGAAAACCGGATTCGTTCTGACAATAACCGCCGCGACGCTGGTTTCGGGTGCCGCCGCTTGGCAAATTGCCCGGTCCGACGTAAAACTGCCGCCGCCTTTCGCGACTCCATCGGCAAACAACCGGCCGCATGTCGTCGATAAGCCGAGCGGAGCGAAACTGAACGTACCGGCGGGATTTACGGTTAACGTTTGGGCGGAAGGGTTCGACATCCCGCGCTACATGTTGCAAGGCAACAACGGCGAGATCCTGCTTTCGGATATGAGCCGCAATGGCGTTGTGTATGCGTTTCCGAACGGCGATCCCGCGAAACGCAAAGAGTTGATCAAGGGTCTGGACCGTCCTTATGGCTTGGCGCTCTGGAAAAATTACCTGTATGTCGGCGAGCCTACTTCGATCAAGCGCTACAAGTACGATGGCGCGGCGCTAACGGCGGGTCCGGGCGAGGAAGTCGTCTCCTATAAGGGATTCGATAAGGGCCATATCACGCGCAGCATCCTGTTCGATCGCGCCGGGGAAAAGATGTATATCGGCGTGGGTTCGGAATCGAACGTGGATGCCGGCGGCCCGCCGGAGCGCGCGGCGATCAATCGCTATAACCCCGATGGCAGCGGTCACGAATTCTATGCGACGGGCACGCGGAATCCCATTGGACTGCACTGGTATCCCGGAACGGACACGCTGTGGGCCGCCGTGCAAGAGCGCGATGCGTTGGGTGACGATCTAGTGCCCGATTATTTCACGCACATCCAACAAGGCGGATTTTACGGTTGGCCGTACGCGTATTTTGGACCGCATGAAGATCCGCGGCGCAAGGGCGAAAAGCCGGATCTGGTGGCGAAAACCTTCACTCCGGACATTTCGCTGGGAGCGCATGTGGCCGTTCTCGATTTCACGTTCTACACCGGCACACAATTTCCGGCCGAGTACCGGGATGGCGCGTTTCTGGCGTTCCACGGATCGTGGAATCGTTCGAAGCGCGTCGGCCAGTCGATCGCGTTCATTCCGTTCAAGAACGGAAAGCCGGCCGCGGAGCATCCGAAACCATTTCTTACCGGGTGGATGCTTTCGCCCGACGACCGAGACGTTTGGGGCAGGCCCGTGGCTGTGTTCCAGATGCAGGATGGCAGCCTGCTGGTTAGCGACGACGGCGGCAAGAAAATCTGGAAAATCATATACAAAAGCTGAGGTTTTGGTTCCTCTTTTTCGCGGCGGTGTGCGCGACGTTCGCGCGGGCGGCTGCGCCATTCTCGCACCGCGTGCATTTGCAACTCAAGTTGCAATGCGCCGGATGTCATTCCGCGGCCTTTACCAGCACGCGTGTCGAAGATAATCTACTGCCCGCGAAGCAGGTTTGCCTGCCCTGCCACAAGCAGGTCGCGATTCCGCGACCGCCGCATGTTGCGATCGCGAAGTTCAGCCACGCTCATCATCTGAAGTTGGGGAATGTGGCGCCGGTGTTGGCGGCGGCGATCAAATCGAAAACTTATCTTTCGCCGCCGGACGACATCCTTGCGCATCTGAATAGTTCGAATCCGTGCGTGGCGTGCCATCGCGGAATGGAAGAATCGAACTCAGTCACGAAAGCCGCCTTGTCGCAAATGGCCGATTGCCTGGTCTGTCACAACAAGATAGACCCGCCATTCAGTTGCGATGCCTGCCATGCGAAGGGCGTCGATCTGCGGCCCGCCACTCACCTGGTAGAGGGTTTCGTCGACCGGCATAGCGGCCCGGCAATGAGCAAATCGAACTGCGCGGTGTGCCACGGCAGAAGATTTACCTGCATGGGATGCCACCAGAGGTAGGCTACTCTTCCGCGGCGGCAAACAACTCATCGAGAGACACCAGGATATCCGGCGCGGCGGTGCGCAATATGTCGTCCATGACTTGCTCCTTCCCCGTGGCCGAGTATATCCAGGCGTCATGATTGAAGGGGTTGACCACCCAAACAAATTGCACGCCCATGTCCAGATATTCTTGAAGTCGCTTTTCGACGCGAGCCATCCTGTCTTCGCTCGAAAGAATCTCGATGCAGAGAAATGGAGCCTTGCGAAAGATCAGCTCGTCCGTCGTGCCCAAAGTCACGCAAACGTCGGGAACGCGGAAGCGAGTCGGCCTCGTTTGCACGGGTTGCTCGGGAAAGACCCGAATGCCCCAGCGCTTGCGATGGCTATTCAAGTACGTGATGAACTCACGCTGCAACTCGCTGTGCGGCCGTTCTCCCAGAGTGTGCTCCTCGATGTGGTCGTCCACAAAGTCGCAATCGGGCGAGTACGCGGTCGTCAAATACTCTTCGATCGAGACGGCGGTCGTGGTTGCCATGTTGTCTACTCTTCCGCCGCGGCGAACAATTCATTCAGCGGCACCAGAATATCGGGCGCCGCCGTGCGCAGGATGCCGTCCAAGACTGGCTGCTTGCCCGCCGCCGAATAAATCCAGGCGTCGTGGTTGAAGGGGTTCACCAGCCACACAAATTGGACGCCCATGTCCAGATATTCTTGACGACGTTTTTCGACGCGAGCCATTCTGTCTTCGCTTGACAGAATCTCAATGCAGAGAAATGGAGCGGTACGGAAAATCAACTCGTCCGGCTTGCCTAGAGTTACGCAAACGTCGGGAACGCGGAAGCGGGTCGCCTTGGTCTGCACGCGTTGCTCGGGCCAGATGCGAATTCCCCAGCGCTTGCGCCGGCTATTTAGGTAGGTAACGAATTCACCTTGTAATCCGCTGTGCGGCCGTTCTCCCAAATTGCGCTCCTCGATGTGATCGTCCACAAAGTCGCAATCGGGCGAGTACGCGGTCGTCAAATACTCTTCGATCGAGACTGCCGTCGTGGTTGCCATAACATCCCCGATACTCGCATATCGCTGCGCCGTCATGCCGGAACCGCCCCGCTCTTGATTACCTTCTCCATTACGTCCGCGAATGTGTCGATCTCTTCGAGCGTGGTGTAGACATTCGGCGTGATTCGCAAGCCTTCGTACTCGCCCGGCGTGACAATCGCCGTCGCCCAGACGCGGTGCTTATTCCACAGGTAGGCGTTGAGCTTCAGCGTATCGATTCCCTCCACGCCCACGAAGCCGATGGCGCACGATTGCCGCGGGTCCTCGCTATTCAAGATTTTCACGCGCGGAAGCTCCCGCAGACGGTCCGACCAGCGGCGGCGAAGATAGCGGAACCGCGCGGCCTTCCTCTCCACCCCAATACTCTCGTGAAAATTCATCGCTTCGGTAATCGCGTTGCGCTGCGACGCGGGATGCGTGCCCACCTGTTCGAACTTGCGAATATCGTCGCGCAGGGAATCGTCGGCCCCCATCATCGGCCAGATTTGCGGGATTTTCGATTTCTTCACATAGAGCATTCCCGTGCCGATCGGCGCGAGCAGCCACTTGTGAAGCGACGTGCCGAAGTAATCGCAATCGAGATCCTCTTGTTTGAACGGGAACTGCGCGAAGGAGTGCGCGCCATCCACAATCACCTCGATGCCGCGCGCCCGCGCCATGCCGCAAATCTGTTTCACCGGAAAGATCTGGCCGGTCCGGTTGGTCATGTGGCAGATGTGGATGACTTTCGTTCGGGGCGTGACGGCGTCTTCGATTCGTTTCGCGAGGTAATCCATCGAAGGCGGCGGAACCTGAAACGTGATTTGCTTGAAAACGATTCCGTCGCGGCGCTCGCGCTGCTGCCACGTGCTAATCATGCGCGGATAGTCCTGATTGGTGCTGATTACTTCGTCGCCGCGCTTCAGATCCATTCCGAGCTGAACGATTTCGAGCGCCTCGCTGGCGTTGCGCGTGATGGCAATCTCTTCGGGATCGCATCCGAAGGCTTGCGCCAAGCGGCGCCGCGCTACCTCAATGCCGGGATCGAGAATGCGCCACATGTAATACGTCGGCGTCATGTTTTCGATTTCGAGGTAACGGATCTCCGTATCCATGACGACCTTCGGGGCGGGCGAGACGCCGCCATTGTTCAAGTTGACGATGTTGCGGTCAACCGTAAACGAGTGGCGGACGTTAAACCAGAAATCCTCGTCCCGAGCCGACGCTTCGGCGGTCTTATTCGAGACCGCCGCGGCGGCCGCTTGCGCGCGAGAGGTGGAATCGTTCTGGAACGCCGCGAGCGATGCGGCGGAAGCGAGAAAGCCGCGACGATTCAAGACTACAAGCCCGCATCCACGGCAGGTTTCCCGGCGCGGCGCAAGGCTTGCGACAAGCCGGCGATGGCTCGGGGATCGTCGGGATACTGATCGAGCGCGCCTCGAAACGCCGTCTCGGCAACCCGCAGGTTTCCGGAAGCGAGAGCCTTGCGGCCGAGGTCGTCGAGCACCGGCCTTGGATAGGACGGCGGCTCCGTATAGCGCAAGGCGCGTTCCATCCGGCCCGCCGCTTCCAAAATTTTCAGCGACTTGTCCGTTCTACCACGGGCGGCTGCGATCTGCCCATCCAGCTCTTTGCGCGCGACCGCCAACGCCGGCGGCATCGGTTCCTTGGTCTTGGCGGCGAGATCCTTGAGCGCGGCATCCATGCGCTTCGCTTCGGCCTTTGCCGAACCTGCGGAGCCCTTGTTCGCAAGCGCCAGCCCGCGCGCCCAATGCAGCCACGCCTGCTCGCGCGGCTTGGGGTACTCCGTCAAAGTCTTGCCGTCGAGGATCACATCCCACTTTTCAAAAAACACGAGCGTTCGCAGCATGCCGAACCATCCCTGCCGGTACGCGGTGAAAGGGTTATCCAACTCCGCCGCTTCGCGCGGATTCTCGGTGAACGCCATCAGCCCGCGGGAGGCTTCCACGGCTTGGTCATACTTGCCCTGAAAACAATAGGTGACGATCAGGAATGCCACGTTGTGGCCGTGATGGTAGCGGCCGTAAAGCGCATCGGCTTTAATGTAACCAAGCTCATTTTCAGCGGCGGATTCGAACGACTGGGCGGCTTCATCCCATTTGCCCGTCTGCGCCCAGATGTGCCCCGGCATGTGCAAGGCGTGCGGGATATTCGTGACCAGTTCGGAATAGCGGCGGCAGCTTGGCCAGGCGTCGCGCGCGAAGGTCGCTCCTTCGAAGCCGTGAATGATGTAGTGGTGCACTCCCGGATGATCGGGAAATTTGAGGGCGAGATCGCGCAAGATGGCGACGGCTTCCATGCTGCCTTCCCGCGGCGCGCGATCGGGCGTGGTGAAGCCTCGCATCAGGTGCAGGGCGAGATACGTCTTGGCTTCCACCTCGTCCGGATAAGCGGCGGCGATTTTGCGCAGCCCTAGTATATAGGCGGCGTCGGGATCGGGCGCTTTGGGATCGCGGCGCGCGGCAATGGACGCAATGTAGAGCTTTTCGAGATCCGTGGCTTTGCCGGGAACGGCGCTCAATGCGACCGCTTTCTCAGCCGCGGCAACGGCGCGTCCGGGGCCGCCCAGAACGCCGTAGCGATCCGGTTTCTTCGCGCCTGGTTTTGCCGGCGTATCGCGCTCGAGTTGATGGCGCGGACGATAATCGCCGGCGGCCACCATCGCGATTCCCCAGTACGGCATCGGCGCGGCGGGATCGAGCGCCGCCGCTTGCAAGAAAGATCGCTCCGCTTCGAGCGCCCAGAAGGAATGCATCTGCGCCACGCCCTGATCGAAGAATGTCTGCGCCTCGGGGTTCGACGTGGTGATGGCGAAGTGCACGTTGCCCTGGCCGGTCATGATCTTCGCCGGCAGCGAGGGAGCCGCCAAGCCCGGCGGCGGAACGCACATGTCTTTCTCTTTGAGACCCTCGGCGGCCGCCAAACTAAACGCCGCCAGGGAAAACGCGATTGCGATTCGAAGCCTCATGGTGTCTCCACTTGCCCGTCTTCCAACCGGCCGGCGATTAAATCGCCTAATTGCGATACGGCATACGCGGATCCGCTTACGACCGCCGCGAGCGTGCCATTCCGCGCGATGACGGCGGTTTGAGACGTATGGGTCATTGAGCCTTCCTCGGGAAAATATTGCATGCCGAAGTTCGACGCCGCATGTTCGATCGCGGCCGGATCGCCCGTTAAAAAATGCCAGCCTATCGGATTCGCTTTCCAAAGTTTAGCGTAATTGGCGAGGATGGCGGGCGTATCGTACTGAGGATCGATGGTGATCGAGAGCAGAACGAAATCGATGCCGAGATGTTTTTCAAAGCGCCGCTGGAGACGGGCGAAGTTGGCCGAGAGGCGCGGGCAAACGTCCGGCAGAGGACAGCGGGTGTAAATGAAATCGAGCGCCACCACTTTGCCGCGCAAGCCGGAAAGGCGAACGGGAGCCCCGGTCTGATCGAGCAGCGAGAAATCCGGCACGGCCGCGCCGATCGCGAGTCTTTGCGGCGGTGCGGGAAGCCGAAGCGTTTCGGCGGGCGCGCGCGCTTCAATGCGCTCCGCGATTGCAGTGTGGCCCTTCACGGCAAGCCGGAAATGAACCCGCGCGCCGGGCTGGAGAACGGCGATCTCCGCCGGACGCTTCACCGGGAATGGCATGACCATGGCGGGCATGTAGCCGCGGATATCGCGATGCGAGACTAGGATGGTCCGCTTCGGAACATCGACGCGAAGCACCATGCCATCCACCTGGTAGTGCCTGGCGCAACTGGCCAGGAGCAGACATAATGCCAAACCCGGTCCGCTAAAAGGCGGCGGCAACCCCGGCCTTCCCCAATACGTAAATGCCCCACAACACCACGACAATCAACAGGCACTTGGTAAACGCGACGCCGGAGACTTTGGAAAGTCCATAAGAGATCATCGCAATCTGTCCGAAGCTCAACAGATCGAGGGAGGACGCGAGGCTGTAGACCGGCTTGCTCGTCGATTCCTTATTGAGAAACGCTCCCGGATTGAGCGCGATCAAGTTCCGCATGTCGAGTTCGCTCCGGTCGTTCGATAAAACAAGGATCAGCGCCGACATTACGAATCCGATCACGGCAAAAGGGAACACGGCATAGGCGGTCGCCCCAAGCACCTGCTTATACTTCGCCTTCGACTCCATCAGCGAAAGCAGCCCCGTAAAAAGCCCGGCAATCACAAGCAAATATGTCGCGCCGCCCAGAGCGCTCATCACAAACACCAAAGCCTTGCGAGCCGGAGTATTGGAGTCGTGGACCATTTGGTCGATCTTCTGTTGACCCAATTGCTCGACCATCTTCGGATTGGATTCCAATTGCTTGCGCGCAATGTTTTCCATCCCAATGAGGCTTACCGCGAGGCCGGCTGAGAGCATAATCACGAGCACAGTGGCTATAAACGGTGTAAGCCAACCGCCCCTTTCCCGTACGCGATCGAACACTTTGCCCGGCTCGTAAAAGATCTGTAAGAGTCCCGACATCGATTGTGGAGTGTATCACACCGATGGGGCCGGATGAAGTATAATATTCCTATTCCCCGCATAGCTTTCGCAGCCTTGATTTACGCTTTTGCCTGCTTAGCTCTTGCCTGCTTAACGGCGGCCACGCCAGACGGCGTCCGCCCGTTTCTTTCGAAAAATTGCCTCGCCTGCCACAACGATAAGACCAAGATCGCCGACCTCAGCCTGGAGCGCTCGGAACTTCCGCCGGCAACATGGGAGAAGGTGTTGGATAAGTTGAGCAGCGGCCGCATGCCGCCGCCCGGTTCGCCGAAGCCCGCGAAAGCGGATGTCGCGGCGGTCGTCGCATCGATCGAAAAATCAATTGGGCAATCGAGCGATGCCGCCGGGCCGGGGCGAGTGACGTCGCGAAGGCTGAATCGCGTCGAGTATAACAATACGGTTCGCGACCTGTTGTCGGTTTCCTTGCGGCCGGCGGACCAGTTTCCCCTGGACGACGCGGGGTACGGCTTCGATAACATCGGCGACGTACTCTCGGTGTCGCCGCTATTGATGGAAAAGTACATGGCGGCCGCGCGGAAGCTTTCGCAAGCGGCCGTCTACAGCGAGCCGGTTTCGCCGAAACCGACCAAGCTGATCCGGTACATGAGCAAGAAGTCGCAGGACGATCCCACTCCGAACGCCCTTCCGTTCTCGAACCGGGGCGCCATTTACGGGAGCTTCAATTTCCCGGTGGACGCGGAATATGAATTCCGCCTGCGCGTCGCAAACTACCGTTCCCGCGAGACGGCGAGCGCACGTCAAAGAGAACTCAGCCGTAAGCGCGACCCGACCGATGCCGAGAAACTGGAAATAAAGGAAGAAAACCGCAAGGCATATCCGGCCGTCGAGATGGCGATGACCCTCGACGGCGCGCGCATTCTGACGGACGTGGCGGAGGGGAACATCGATTACCAATATGCGCACGGCGAAGCGGTGGCTCGCGTGAAGGTGAAAGCCGGAGAGCATTTTTTCCGCGCCTCGTTCCCGGAGTTCGCGGATATGGCGAATCCGCGGGATAACGTGAATCGCGATGGGCGCCGCAAGCTGTTCATCGATTACGTCGATATTGTCGGGCCGTTTCCGCCGGCGGTGAACGCGCCCGAAAGCCGGAAACGCATCTTTGTTTGCGGGCAAAAAACGCCGGATTGCGCGCGGAAAATCGTGGAGACTCTCGCGCGGCGCGCCTATCGCCGGCCCGTGACGAAGCGGGAAGCGGATGAACTGATGAATTTAGCCGCGCTGGTTCGAAAAAGCGGCGATTCGTTCGACGAGGGCATACGCGTGGCGCTACAGGCCATGCTGGTTTCGCCTAACTTTCTGTTCCGAATCGAAAGCGAACCGGGGGGCTCGGCGGCTTACGCGTTGAACGATTACGACCTCGCGTCCCGGCTCTCGTATTTTATCTGGAGCACCATGCCGGATGGGGAGTTGATGCACGCGGCAGCCGAGGGGCAGTTACGGCGGCCGGGCGGGGTCGAAGCGCAAGCGCGGCGGATGTTGCAAGATCCCAAGGCCGATGCGCTAGTCGAAAATTTCGTCGGGCAGTGGCTTCAATTGCGATTGCTCGATCGCCGCAAGCCGGACCCGGGGCGTTTTCCGAATGTCGATGACGAACTGCTCGACGCGATGCGGCGCGAAACTTCGCTGTTCGCCCGCGCGATCATGCGCGAAGATCGCAGCGTGCTCGATTTCCTCGATGGAGGCTTCACTTATGTGAACGGTCCGCTGGCGCGGTACTACGGCATTCCCGGGGTGAGCGGAGAAGAGTCCCAGCGCGTCGCAACCGACGGCGCAACGCGCGGCGGCGTGATCACGCAAGCGTCGATCCTGACCTTGTCTTCATACGCGACGCGCACTTCGCCGGTGCTGCGCGGCAAGTGGGTTTTGGAGAATTTGCTGGGCACCCCGCCGCCCCCGCCGCCTCCGGGAACTCCGGCGCTCGGAGAAGAGACCCTTGGCAAGGACGCTTCTTTGCGCGAACGCCTGGAGCAGCATCGCGCCAATCCAAGCTGCGCCGTTTGTCACAACCAGATGGACCCGATCGGATTCGGTCTTGAGAACTACGACGCCGCAGGGGCGTGGCGCGACCACGACGGCAAATTTCCGATCGACAGCTCCGGCAAACTTCCGGGCGGGGGCGCGTTCGACGGTCCGCGCGAATTGAAGCGGATTCTGAAATCGCAGCCCGACCTGTTCGCCCGCAACTTGACGGAGAAGATGTTGACGTATGCTCTTGGAAGAGGCATGGAACGGCGCGATGAGCCGGAGGTGGAGCGGATCGCGCAACGCCTCGCCGCGAACGGGTATCGCTTTTCGACGCTGGTGACGGAGATCGTGAATAGCAAGCCTTTCGTGATGCGCGACGGGCTGACGGAGGGAGAAAACATTGCATCCAGATAGATCGCTCAACCGCCGGACATTGCTGAAGGGTTTCGGAACCGCCATTGCGCTGCCGCTCCTCGACGCGATGGTCCCGGCATTCACGCGCGCCGCAACGACAACTTCAACCGCCGCGCCGTGCCGCATAGCTTTCCTGTATGTGCCGAACGGCATCGTAATGGATCAGTGGATTCCGACGCGCGAAGCTGGCGTGACACCTCTTCCCGCGGAGTTGCCGCGCGTCTCTTCTGCGCTCGCGCCGTTCCGGGACGATGTAATGATGTTGGGCGGGCTGACCCAAAATGGCGGGCGCGCGTTGGGGGACGGCCCCGGCGATCATGGGCGCGCGGGCGCGAGCTATCTGACATGCGTGCACCCGAAGAAGACCAACGGGCGCGATCTTCAGGCAGGCGTGTCGGTCGATCAGATCGCGGCGCAACGGCTTCAGGGCAAAACGCGATTCGCTTCGCTCGAACTCGGATGCGAAGAGGGCGTGCAAGGCGGCAGTTGCGACAACGGTTATAGCTGCGCTTACAGCAATAGCATTTCGTGGCGCACGCCGTCGTCGCCGAACCCTGCCGAGATCCGGCCTCGCGCTGTTTTCGAACGCTTGTTCGGCCCCGGCGATCTTGATCCCGATCCGGCGCGGCGGGCGCGGCAGGAAAAATATCAGCAAAGCATTCTCGACGTCGTCACGAGCGATGCACGGCGTCTCTCGTCCACGCTCGGCGGGGGCGATAAACGGAAGCTGGACGAGTATCTGTCTTCGATTCGAGACGTGGAGCGGCGAATTCAGAATGCCGAACGGAATCGCGCCACGGCGTCCGTGAAGCCGCCCGCGATGGCGCCGCCCGAGGCGAGCATTCCGACCGATTTCGGCGAGCATGCGCGAATCATGATGGATTTGACGACGCTCGCTTTTCAGACCGATGCGACGCGGGTGGTCACGCTGCTGCTGGCCCTGGAGCAGAGTCCGCGCGCTTACCCCGAAATCGGAATCCCGGAAGCGCACCACGGCTTGACGCACCATCAAGGCGACAAAGAAAAGATCGCCAAGGTAACGGCGATCAATTGTTACCAGATAAAACAGTTCGCGTACCTGCTGCAAAAACTGACGTCCACCCCTGACGGCGACGGAACGCTGCTCGATCATTCGATGATTACCTATGGCAGCGGGCTGAGCGACGGCAATGCGCACGATCACGGCAATCTTCCTCTGGTGCTGGCGGGCCGGGGCGGCGGGAAGCTGCGGCCTGGGCGGCACGTGCGATATCCGGATGAAACGCCGATGGCGAATTTGTTCGTTACGATGCTCGATAAGATGGGCGTCGCCGTGGAGCATCTGGGCGACAGCAACGGCGAGTTGGGGTATCTGTCGGATATCTGATCGCGGATATCCGATCGCGGGACAGTTTTTGCGGCCGATCGTCTTCCTATTCGTTTTCATCGCCTCGTCCATCCTTCTTGGCGACGATCAGGCTGCCAGTCAGGCCGGTGAGCTGGAACACTATCTCGACGCGCAGCTCGAAAAATCCGGCGCTGCGCGAAAAGCTTTTTGGCATCGCGATTATTCGTCCGTAGCCGCGTACGAAAAGTCGATTGAGCCATACCGTCCGAAGCTCATCGAGACGATTGGCGGCACTGGGATGGAACCGCAAGTCGCGTCCCAAGCCGCGTTCCAGGCGCGCCGGACTTTGGTAACCGAAACGGAGGCCCACACGGTTTTCCGGACCTGGTTCAGCTCCCGCAACGGGTTGACCGTTTACGGGATTCTGCTCGTCCCAAAGCACGCCGCCTGGAGTCCGGCGGTGGTGTGCATCCATGGCATGCACAGTTCACCCGAACAGGTTACGGGTTTGCTCGAGCCGCCGGATTATACTCGCCGGTTCGGCGCGCGTTTGGCCGAACGCGGCTACGTGGTTTTCGCGCCGCTCATGATCGATACCAAAGAGCTTCGATCCCGGTTCGATCGCAAGGCGATCCTGCTCGGCACGCGCCTCCAGTGGTTGGAACAGCAAAAGATTTTTAGCGCGATCGATTACCTGCGGGGCCTGCCCGAGGTCGATCCGAAGCGGATCGGAGTCTATGGGATATCGTGGGGCGGACGAACGGCGATGTATCAAAGCGCGCTCGATCCGCGAATCGCGGCCACCGTGATTTCGGGCCATTTCAACGATACCGTTCCCAAGATGGTGACGGCCTCGCCGCATTACACCCCGTTCATCGACACGACGGAAGACTATGCGTTTTTCCGGCAACTGGCGGTTCGCTTTTCCGACGCCGATATCGCATCCATGATCTGCCCCCGGCCGGTTTTTATCGAACAGGGCGAACGCGACCCCGTGGTCTGGCATCCGATGGCGGAGAAAGCGTTCGCGGAATTGCGGTCCCATTATGAGAAGCTGCATTTGGCGGATCGGGCGGAGATGAAGGTTTTCGATGGAGGACATGAGGTGCATGGCGACGAGGCTTTTTTATTTCTGGATCGCTGGTTGAAATGATGGTTGAAATGAAGAGACGCAATTTTCTCAAGTCGGCGTTCTACGCGGCCGCCTTGCCGTCCTTCGCGCAGAATCGCGCGGAGAATATCAAGCTTTGCCACAGGCTGGATGCCAAAAGCATCACGGAAGACGACCTGCACTTCTTGCAGCAGATCGGATTGCAGTGGGTGAGGCTCGAGTTCGGCGAAGGCGATGTCGGGCTGGATGCCCTGAGGGCCGAGCAGCGGCGCTTCGCGAAGTTCGGGATGCGAATTTACTCGGGCGTGCATTATTCGTATCGCTCGACGAAGGTTCAGTTGGGGCAGGCGGGCCGCGACAAAGACATCGAAACGTATTGCCGTTTTCTGCGGGATATCGGAAAGCTGGGCGTGCCGGTCGCCTCATACGACTTCCATCCGGCAAACACTTACACGACTAAGATGGTCCAGCGTCGCGGCTATACGTCCCGCGAATTCGACCTGAGCGATTTCCGCGACAAGGTGGAGAAGCGCCGGTTCGATCGCGATTATTCGGCGGACGACATGTGGGCCAACTACACCTATTTCATGAAAGCCGTGCTCCCGGTCGCCGAAGAAGCGGGCGTGAAGCTGGCGCTGCATCCCGACGATCCGCCGCTTGCGACGATGAACGGCGTGGCGAAACTGTTCACGCACTACGACGGGTATCGTCGCGCCGAGCGGATCGCCGGCAACAGCAAGAATTGGGGGCTTACCTTCTGCGTGGGAACGTGGTCGGAAGGCGGAGATCGCATGGGCAAGAATGTCTTCGAGATGATTCGCGATTTCGGCGGCCGCGGCAAGATCCTCGAAGTGCATTTCCGCAACGTGACGGGGCCGCTGCCGCATTTCGTCGAAACGTTTCCGGACGACGGTTACATGGACATGTATCAGGTGATGAAAGCGCTGCGCGAGGTGCGATTCAGCGGCGCGGCGGAGCCGGACCACGTTCCGAAGATCGTTGGAGACGGCGGATTGCCGCGCGCGGGAACGGCTTATTGCATCGCATACATGCGCGCGTTGTTGAAGCGGGCGAATGAAGAAGTTGGATAATATCCGAGAGCTATTTCACGGCTAGCTGAGCGCCTGTACAATTTCGTTGTGACCCATTTTCGCGCCCATGAGCGCGGGCGTGCCCATGCTTCGGCATCATTCTCCTCCGGGTCGGCTCCGTGTTCAATCAGCAGCCTCACAAGCTGGATGTAGGACGTCAGAATAAACGGCAAATCGCTCATTGGAATCCAAAGGGATGATGCGAGCCCGTGCCACAAATCGTGACAATGCGTGCCACAATTCCTGTCAATATCCTATGGTTGTGTCAGTGTTTGGGGCATAATCCTACGCCTCGAGGCGTTGGGGGACGTGGCCGATCGGGGCGGTCCGGAACGGACACATCAGTGAAACGCTGCCGCGCGACAAGTGATGATCTATGTGCTGATTCGGGATGCCGCCCAACTTCCGGAATGCCGACGATCTGGGACGGGACGGCGAGCAACTTCCCGGAACCGGACTTGAACGAAGCCTTACGGCAGACGCTTCGCGTGCCCGGTAGCCTGATGCGCCGAACCACGGATGGCGGTATGTATGGGTTACAAGGAGGTCCCCGTGACCCAGCTTCG
>JBPCKZ010000165.1:0-10366 GCA_051003795.1 Bryobacteraceae bacterium
AAACCGAGCCGGGCGAGTCGGGAGCCGTCGTCCGGTTCATCGTGACCGAGCGTCCCGCGGTCCGGACTCTGAAGTATGAGGGTGCAAAATCGGTTACGGTTTCCGAGATTCTCGACCGTTTCAAAGAGCGCAAGGTCGGCCTATCGGTCGAATCGCAATACGATCCCGCCAAGATTCAGCGCGCGGCGGTAGTTTTAAAGGAACTGCTGGCCGAGCGCGGACATCAGTTCGCGACCGTCGAACCTGAAATTCACCGCATCCCGCCGAGTTCGCTCGAAGTCATTTTCAACGTGAACGAGGGCGCCAAGG
The DNA here is from genome assembly GCA_051003795.1 of Bryobacteraceae bacterium. GTDB lineage: Bacteria > Acidobacteriota > Terriglobia > Bryobacterales > Bryobacteraceae > JALYXS01. Next base: position 310 of record JBPCKZ010000165.1, read on the forward strand.
TCAAGGTAGGCGAGATCAACATCGTCGGCAACCGCGTCTTCACCGATCGCGAAGTTATCCGCACGATGAAGAATTTGAAGCCGATCGGGATTCCGTATTCGATCTTCCTCGAAGATCTCTTCTCGAAGACATATGACTCGAGCAAGCTCGAGGAAGACAAGGAACGCATACGCGACGGGTACCAGCAAAAGGGGTATTGGTTCGCCAAGGTTCTGGATCAAAAGGTCGATCTGCGGACCACCGGCGGCACGGGCTTGTACATTCCGCTTTTCAAGACCAATAAGCCCGGCAAGCGCGCGGATATCACGATTCCCGTCGAAGAAGGCCGCCAGTTCCATTTAGATAAGATGACCTTCGTCGGCGTAAAGCTCTTTCGCACGCCGGAAGTGCTGGGGCGGCTCTTTCAGATGCAACCGGGCGACGTCTTTTCGACTGCCAAGTTGCGCAAAGGCCTCGAAAATCTCCGGAAAACATATGGCGAATTCGGCTACATCGATTTCGTTCCCGAGCCGACCATCGACGTCGTTCCGAACTCCGATAAAATAGATCTCACCATCACCGCCGATGAAGGCAAGCAGTTCTTCATTCGCCGCATCGACTTCACCGGCAACACCACGACGCGCGATAAGGTGATCCGGCGCGAAATTCTTCTCGACGAAGGCGACCTTTTCAGCTCGCGTCTTTGGGATGCCAGCATTCTGCGCTTGAACCAGCTCGGCTATTTCGAAGTTTTGAAAGAGAACGAGTCTTACGATCTCAAGCGCAATCCGCAGAGCAATACGGTCGATCTGAACTTGAAGGTTAAGGAGCGCGGCAAGAATTCCATTGGATTGAATGGGGGCGTTTCAGGCATCGCGGGCAGCTTCGTTGGATTCAACTACTCGACCAACAACTTCCTCGGCCTCGGCGAGACACTTTCGCTGGAATCGCAGATTGGCACGCGGTTGCGCGACGTCAGCCTGGGCTTCACGGAGCCTTATTTTCTGGACCGCCCGTTAAATCTTGGCTTTCTGGTTTATCTGCGCCGTTACAATTACGATCAGGGGCGGGAAGCGTCGATTCTCAGCGGGCAGAACTTGATTCCTTTTTACAACTCGCTCGGCAGCAACAACCTTTTGAACTACGCGCAAAATTCGAAGGGAGCTTCGGTATCGGCCAGTTATCCGCTAAGGCGCAGCTTCGCGCGGATCGGAATCACGTACGGCTTCGACGATTCGAACATCATCACGAAGAGCACTGGATCGCAGCAGTATTTTGAATTCATCAATTTCCAGGGCGTCACCGGTCCAAACTCGCTGAGTGGCATTAAGACCAGCCGCATCGTTCCTTCTTACACCTACAATTCGAAAAACCACCCGCTCAGTCCGACGAATGGCAAGAGTATTTATCTCTCGACTGAATTCGCGGGCAGCTTCCTCGGCGGAAACGTCAATACGATCACGCCGACGATGGATCTCCAGTATTTCCATCCATCCTTTAATAAAAAACACACGCTGGCATTTCACGTTTTGGGCAAGACGCTCACGGGCTACGGCGGCAAGGTGGCGCCGCCCTTTTCGCGAACCTATATCGGCGGAGAACAGGACGTGCGCGGCTTCGACTTTTACGGAATCAGCCCGATCGCTTTTGTGGCAAGCACCAGCACCGTTAACATTTTCAATGATGATGGCAGCCAGCGCGTGCAGAAGGTCATTTCGAACGGCGTACAGGCGTTCGCACCCGTGACTCTGAACGTCCCAACGTATCAGTTGATCACGCCCGGCGGCGACACGCAGATCGTCACGAATTTCGAATACCGTATCCCGATTTTGGGCCCGGTTACGCTCGCGCCGTTCTTCGATCTTGGCCTGAACAAGATTCTGTATCCCAATCAATTGAAGATGAATCCAGGACGGGTATCGGATCTGAATGCCCTGTTTCCGCAGGCGGCCTTCGATGGCAAAGTGCGCATTGCGCCGGGCACGGAGAAGATTCGCATGTCGACCGGCTTGGAACTTCAGGTTTTGCTACCCGTTGTCAACGCACCGTTTCGCGTCTACTGGGCTTACAATCCTTCTATTGTGCGCGAAAATCTGCAAACCCCCGTGGTCGCCGACCGTTCTTACTTCCCGAACAACACGAGCTTCCTGAATGCCATTCGCGGCACCAGTACCTCTCCTGGTATCGGTCAATCGTTTCCATTCTTCGAAAAGAGATCCACCTTCCGATTCACCATCGGGCGAACTTTTTAAGTTATTATCGGAACAATTTCAAGGAGTATGAAAGTGAAGAGCAAATATTTGATGTTCCCTATTCTGGGCTTGGCGGCTCTCTGCGCCGGCGCTCAGACGGCCCCGGCCACCTCCGCCCCCCCCGCGGCGGGTTCCAAGGTCGCCGTGATCGATATCCAAGCCGCGATTCTTCAGACCAAAGACGGTCAGAAGGCCGCCGCGAACCTGCAGACGAAATTTTCGCCGAAGAAGGCCGAGCTTGATCGCAAGCAGGGCGAGATTGCCGCGTCGCAAGAGCAGTACCGCAAGGGCGCGAACGCCATGAACGAAGACGCCAAACAGAAGCTGGTGCGCGATATCGACATGAAGACTAAGTCGTTAAACCGCGACACGGACGACGCCAACGCGGAGCTCGAACAGGAAAACCAGCGTCTGATGAGCGACCTGGGCGGTAAGATGATGGCCGTACTGAACAAGTATGCGACCGATAACGGTTACGTGCTGGTGCTCGATGTGAGCAGCCAGCAGACGCCGGTGCTGTACGCATCGAATACGATCGACATCACGCGCGAAATTATCGGGTTGTACGACAAAGGCTCGGCGAGCATGACGACGCCGATGTCGTCGGCTCCGAGACTGGGGACGCCGGCGCCGGCAAGCCCCGCGCGCGGGACGGGCTCCGTGCCGTCGACGGTCCGCCGCACCCCAAGTCCGGCTCCAGCGGCCGCTCCGAAGACCACTCCCTAACGGTCGGGGCTCGGCAAAGAATCGCGCTAACTCGACGACGCTCGACGACGCTTACCACGGGTGGTACCCTATCGGTAGAGGCGTCCGTTGTGAAAACCTTCGTCGCGTTTGGCCTTACGTTATTCCTCTCTGCTGCCGCTCATGGACAATATCGCGGCGGCAACTACAACAGCTACGGCTCGGCTAGCGGCTTCGGCAGCGTCGTATTTCCGGGCACCGGACATCCCCCGGCGGGAGGCAACTTCTCCATTAACAATCCCGGATTCGGTTCGCGCCTGGGATCGACGGTGAATGGAAATGCGCGCGGGCCTTATGGCGCGGCTTCGCGCCGCCGCATCGGAACTCTGCCCTACGCTTATCCGGTTGTGGTTGGCGGTTATGGTTACGGTTACGATCCGGGCTACGCGAGCGGCTACGGCGAGCAGCAGCCGAACGTCACGGTGGTCGCGCCCCCGCAACAGCAAGCGCCCCAGGTGATCATCAATCAAAATTTTGGGGGAGCCCCGCCGCCGGATTATCAAAATATGGAGACCGGCGCGGCGGAAGGGGGCGAGGGCTTCCACATGTATCAAGCGCCCGCGCGCGCTGCGCCCGAGCCGCGGACCGCCGATCCAAATTACTACCTGATCGCTTACAAAGACCACTCGATCTACTCGGCGCTGGCTTATTGGCTCGAAGACAAAACGCTGCATTACGTCACGACGCAGAACACTCACAACCAAGCGTCTCTCGACTTGATCGATCTCGATTTCACAAGGCGCTTGAATCAAGACCGCAACGTGGCGTTTACGTTAACCCCGAGCCGCTAAGGCGTTTCACAAAATCCACGTCGCCTTCGAGAAAATCGCGGTCGGCGAGTTCGTGAAGCGCCACCCATTCGATGCGCTCGAAAATGCGGTTTCGCGGCGCGCCGGAGAACGCGGCCACTCTATAAAAGATCAGCTCGATGGGCGGTTTCGCTCCATACGCATATTCGTAGCGCGCTATCTCGGGACCCACGGTAGCCCGGATCTCCAATTCCTCCCATAACTCGCGGTGGAGCGCTTCGCACGGGTCTTCGCCCGCTTCCACCTTGCCGCCCGGGAACTCCCACTTGAGCGGATGCGCCCGATCGGCGCGGCGCTGCCCGATCAGAAAACGGCCATCCCGCTCGATCAATCCCGCGACAACCGTAGTCATGGCCGAAACACGCGTACAATATTGAAGCACGAACGAATGCACGGCGCGCTGCTGCTCGATCACTTTCAACACCCGCGCAATGCCGGAGAGCTTGCGCCGCCGGCCATCACGGTCGAAGTAAGCAACCCGGTTTGCGGCGATATCCTGCGGCTTTCGGTACAGTTCGAGGCGGATAGGGCAATCGCGGCGCGCTACAAGACGCGCGGTTGCACGGCCTCGATTGCCGCGGGATCGGCTTTGACGGAATGGATCGTGGGCAAGACACCGCAAGAGCTATCGCGCGTGAAGCGTGCCGACGTCGAGCGCGCGGTTGGCGGCCTGAGCGCGGAATCGAAACACGCGGCCGCATTGTGCGTGGACGCGGTGCGCGCTATTTTGGACGGCAGGAAAGGCGGCCACCAGGAATTACGAACCGACTAGAACGGATTTGTGGCGCGACGGCATGCCCCCGGTTGCTGTATAGTTGTTCAAAACATCGCCCGGGGTCGGGCTAATATTTGAGGGAGTCTCGAAGATGAAGTATTCCGCTCGCTTGGCGGCGCCCGTTCTTCTCGGTATTGTATTCATCGCATGCGTTGCGTTCGGCCAGCAGATAACCGGGTCCGTCACGGGCACGGTTACCGATCCGGCCGGCGCGGCCGTGGCGGGAGCGCCCGTAAAGCTCACCAACACCGGCACCGGCGCGGTGGAAAGCGTGAATAGCGACGACTCGGGAAATTTCCGGTTCCTGCTCCTGCCACCGGGTGTTTATTCGTTGAAGGTCACGACACCCGGATTCAAGTCGTTCGTGCGCGACGGCATCGTCGTCGAAATCGACCGCTCGCTCGCCATACCCGTCTCGCTACAGATCGGGCAAGTTTCGGACACCGTCGAAGTGTCGGGCGGCTCTCCGCTGCTCGATCCGAACACATCGTCTTTAGGAACGGTGATGGACGAGAAGAAAGTAATCGATCTGCCGCTCAATGGCCGGAATCCGATGGGGCTGGCCAACCTGATCCCAACCGTTAAGGGCATCGGCTACTTCGGCGGTCAAGTGCTTTCGAGCTGGCGCCTCGCGGCGGTCGGCATCGGCGGCGGGCAGCCGCTCAGCAACGGGTTTCTAGTGGATGGAATCGCCAACGACAAGATGGTCGACTCGGGCCCGATGACGTTCCTCACCGTGGATTCGACCGAAGAATTTAAAGTGCAGACCAACGGCATGTCCGCGGAATTCGGGCGCACCAGCGGCGGCGTCATCAGCATGATCTCGAAGAGCGGGACCAACCTCTATCACGGTAGCCTGTTCGAATTTCTTCGCAACGATAAGCTGAATGCCAACGATTTCTTCACCAATAAGGCTGGCAAACCGCGCACGCCATCGCGCGTGAACCAGTTCGGCGGCACGGTGGGCGGGCCCCTAAAGAAGGACAAGCTGTTCTTCTTTTTTAATTACGAAGGTTACCGGGAGCGCACCTCGAGCCTCGAAACCATCACCGCTCCCAATGCCGCGCAACGCTCCGGCGATTTCTCCGGCCTGAAGACCGGCGCCGGACAGTTGATTACGATTTACGACCCTTCCACCACGGTGCCCGACCCGGCGAACCCCGGCAAGTTCGTCCGGTCGCCATTCCCCGGCAATATCGTCCCGGCCAACCGGATCAACCCGATCACGGCGAACATTCTCAAATACTACCCGTCTCCGAATTTGCCCGGACTTTCGGCGAACACTTACCTGACCAGCCCAACGCCGATCGACAAGAACTACTACAGCGGCCGCGTGGATTACAACATCTCGGCGACACGGCGCATCTCCGGGCGGTACACCTGGGACAAGCTCAACTGGCAGTTCGCGAATTTCTTCAACAACCTTGCCGACGTGGACGGCCGCGCGATCGTGATCCCGCGGCAAAACGGCTACATCAGCTATACCGAATCTCTCTCCCCGACGCTTTTGTTCGATGGACGCGTGGGCATCAACCACCAGACGGAAGCGTTCAACAGTCCCAGCCAGGGGTTCGACATCACGCAGCTTGGCCTTCCCGCAAGCCTGTTGAACCAAAGCCAAAGCGCGCCCGGAGCCAAGCAGGGCGTCTTCCCGCGCGTCTCCGTTAGCGACTTGATCACGTTCGGCGGAATCAACGCCTCGGCCAACCACAGTAACACCGGTTCGGCCAGCGGCACCATCACCAAGATCCACGGCGAACAGACCTGGAAGGCCGGTTATGAATTCCGTTTGTATCAGCGCAACGTTTTCGGGATTAATTATCCCGTGGGATTGTATAACTTCAATCGCACGTTCACCCAGGGCCCCAATCCCGACCAGGCCAGCGCCACTTCGGGATACAGCGTTGCATCGTTGTTGCTCGGAACGCCTGCCAGCGCCACTGCCGGCATTAACGCCGCGAGCACCGTCACGTTGAAATACAACGCGCTGTTCTTTCAGGACGATTGGAAAATAAATCAAAAGCTCACGCTGAATCTCGGCCTGCGCTGGGAGAAGGAAGGCGCGCCGACGGATCGCTACAACGCCTTCAGCAACTTCGATCCCACGATCGCATCTCCGCTGCAGGTTCCCGGCCTGAACTTGAAAGGGGGCCTGGTTTATCCCGGCGCGGGCGGACGCGGCCGGAATCTGTTTACCAGCAGCAATAAGGATTTCCAACCGCGATTCGGCTTCGCGTATCAATTCAAGCCGAAGACCGTTTTCCGGGGTGCGTACGGCATCAGCTTTGTGCCCACCACACAGGCCGGGTATGACGGTTCGGCGATCGGCTTCAGCAGCCTTACTACCGCGGCGACCTCCAACGATGGCGGACGCACGCCCTCGAATACCATCGGCAACGCGTTTCCGGACGGCTTGATCCAGCCGACCGGCAGTTCGCTCGGAGCGCTGACCGCCATTGGAACCAATCTGACGGGGACCAAGTACAATCTGCGCCGGGGCTACTCGCAACAATGGAATTTCACGGTACAACACCAGCCGTTCGAGAGCTGGCTGTTCGAGGCGGGGTACGTCGGCAACTGCGGCGTGCATCTGTTCATGTACAACGAGAACCTCAATTGGCTGCCGGATTCCACTTTTTACGCGAACGGATCGGCGCTCGGCCAACTGGTTTCGAATCCCTTCTTCGGCGTGATTAAATCCGGACCGCTGGCCGCCGCGATGGTTCCGCGCGCGCAGTTGCTGCTGCCGTTCCCGCAATACACGTCCCTTCCCGGCTCGATACAGGGCGGCGTGGTCAGCCCGTTCTCTTTTCGCGGCGATTCCATTTATCATGCGCTCACCCTGAAAGTGGAAAAGCGTTTCGCGAAGGGCTTCTCGGTGTTGGGCGCATACTCGAAATCGAAGCTGCTCGATCTGGGCGATAACCTGACGCAAGTACGGCCGGGCGGCATAATTGGCACCGTGGTGCAGGACTGGAGCAATCTGTCGGCGGAGCGTTCGAAAAGCTTGTATGATGCCCCGCAGCGGCTCGTCGTAACGAGCCTGTGGGAATTGCCGTTTGGCAAATCCGGCAGCCGCTTTTATCGCGCGGTGGCGGGCGGCTGGCAGGTGAACGGCATCATGACCCTGCAAAGCGGGCTGCCGATTCCGTTGCAGTTGACTGGCAACACGGCGGGGACCAATCGCCCCAACGTGGTTCCCGGCGTGAGCGATAAGCCCGCGCAGCAGAGCCTCTCGCAATGGTTCAACACCGCCGCGTTTGCAGCGCCCCCGGCGTTCACCTACGGTAACGTGAGCCGGACTTTGCCGGACATCTCGAGCGACGGCGTCTTCAATCTGGATTTCTCGACTTTCAAGAATTTCACGATTCGCGAGCGATATCGGTTCCAGTTCCGCGCGGAAGCGTTCAACACCTGACGAATACGCCGACATTCGACACGCCCGGATCGACATTTGGAACGCCGACATTCGGTCAGGTTACCGCGACGGCGTTCTTCCCGAAACCTCGCGTGGTGCAGTTCGGCATGCGCATGGATTTCTGACAACGATGTGGCGTGCGCAGTCTTGCGCGCGCCACCTTCATCAATCGCCGCGGAACCACTGAAACATCTGCTGTATTAGTAGCTGATGATTTTCCGGCTCACGTTGGCGGCCGTCTCGTTGCATGCGAGCATAGCGGCCCCGTATGTAGGCTCGAAAGCTTGCGTCCCATGCCATCCCTCGGAATCCGCCGCTCAAGCTGCCAGCGCGCACGCCGGTGCGTTGTTCCAAGCGCGCGATCATCCGATTGCCGGATCGCTTCCTCCGGATCTGAAGTTCTTTCGCCCTCCGAGTTACCGGTTTGAATTCTCCCGTTCGAGCGATGTACTCAAAGTGCGGATTCAAGACGGAACCGGCGTGATGGAGCTCCCGCTCGAATGGGCCTTTGGCGCGGGCCGGCAGGCAATCACATTCGTGACACGCGTCAACCGGGATTGGTACGTCGAGCATTACGGCAGTTACTATCCGGCCCTCCATGCGTACGCCGCCACGCCGGGACAGAACGCGATCCGGCCCGCAACGCTCCCCGTGGCGGCGGGCGTTATGTACAAGATCCGCGATCCACAGTTCGGTATTGCGGGCTGCTTCGAGTGCCACTCGACCGGGCCGGTTTCATTCGATCCGGATGGGCGGGTGAAACTCACCGAAGCCGGCGTCCATTGCGAGAGCTGTCACGGCCCCGCGGAAGCGCACGTGAAATCGCCCCTGCAAAACCGGCCGGAAAACCCGGGCAAGCTCTCGGCGGCGCAATTAAACGATTTCTGCGGCAAGTGCCATCGTCCGCCCGCCGCCAAAGGCGTGGCAATCGATTGGAACTATGCGTGGAACGTCCGGCATCAGCCGGTCTATTTGAGCGAGGTCCTCTGCTTCAAGAAAAGTGGCGGGGCGCTCTCCTGCCTGACGTGCCACGATGCGCATGAAAGCGCCGGTAAGAAGGCGGCCGCCTACTACAACGCCAAGTGCGCGGCCTGCCACGCCGAAGAAAACGATCCACCCAACTGCATCGATTGCCATATGCCATTGGTGTCGCCGCAGCCGCCGCTTCGGTTTACGAATCACTGGATCGGGGTATACGGCGAGGGTGCGAAACTGAAACCGTTTTCAACTCCCGCTTCACTTGTTCCATCACGGCGCCCCAATCTCCCGGGGCGAATTGGCGGAAGAGGCGCATTGTAGGGTACCAAGGGCTATCCCGCCGGTCGAGCATCCAACGCCAGTCGGAGTGATAATGCAGCAGCGTCCAAACGGGCTTCCCGAGGGCCCCCGCGAGATGCGGGACCATCGTATCCACGCTAATCACCAAGTCGAAATCCGCGATCGCTTGGGCCGCTTCGAGGATGTCGTCCGATCCGGCATCGGGAAATACGGATTGGCGCATGGCCGGGCCGCGCTGCAGGCTATGGAAAGTCACGTTGGGGATGCCGGCGAGCATTGCGATCCCCGAGAGTGGAATGGATCGTTCCGGTCTCCACGCTCCAGCGGTCCAAACCAGGCCGACGCGGAAGCCCCGATCCCCGCAGGACCGCGTTTCGACGTGCAGATAAGGGACGCTCGACGGAATGGTGCCCGGAATGGTTCGGAAAGCATGGAACAGTTCCATGCATTGTGAGTTTTCGGCAGAGATGCATGAATTTTGCGCGGCATAACTGTTAAGGTCGTTCTGCCGCCGGTTTACCCGGCGAGAGGAATGGCGATGTCCAGCAGAACTGCCCACACTCTCACGATTGAAGAAGGACGCGCCCGCTTCGAGCATTGGCGGCAGAACCGTAAGGGAAAAGCCGCGATACCGGACGAGTTGTGGTCGGCCGCGATGGCTTTGGCCCGCAACAACGGCGTCAACCGGACCGCATCGGCACTGCGCGTGGATGGCAGCAAGTTAAAACGTTTGATGGTTGCGGCTGGAACGGTTCCAGAGAAGAAGGCGCCGCCGTCATTTGTGGAACTGGTCGCGCCGGAG
>JBPCKZ010000166.1:0-16655 GCA_051003795.1 Bryobacteraceae bacterium
AAACAGGTTGGCGTGGACGACAACCTGTTCGAATTGGGAGCCGATTCAATCCATCTATTTCAGATCGCGGCGCGGGCCAATGCGGCAGGACTCGAACTCACGCCGAAACAGTTGCTGCAACATCGTACACTTGCCGCCGTTGCGCAAGCTCTCGAGATCGCCAGACAGGACGGTTCGGCGCCGCGCTCGAAGATCGCAGCCGTTTCGAGAGCCGCGCATCGCCAGCGCGTGCCGGCTTGAAGGACCCCACATGACATCCGCTCCATGCGCCGATCAAGCGCTTGTGGACCCCCTCGCCGAAGGCGAGGAGGTCTGCGCCTTTCCGGCATCGCTCGGCCAGGAGAGGTTTTGGTTTTTAGACCAGATCGAAAAGGGCAATCCCGCTTTCAACATTGCGGTGCGGTTCGCGCTGAAAGGCGCGCTCGATGTCGCGATTCTCGAACGGGCCTTCAATGAACTCGTCAGCCGCCACGAGATCCTGCGCACCACTTTCGGGATGTCGGACGGACACCTGACCCAGTGGATTCGACCGGCGCCGGCAATCGCAACGCCTGTCAACGACCTCCGATCGCTCGATCAGCCCGAACGAGATGAGGAGGCGAACCGGCTCACCGTTGTGGAAGCGCGGAAGCGCTTTGACTTGACGTCGGGTCCTCTTTTGCGCGCCAGCTTGCTGCGCCTCGAAGACGAATGTTACGAGTTGATGCTGACCGTGCATCACATCGTCGCGGATGGCTGGTCGATCGGCGTGATCGCGAATGAGCTGGGCGTCATTTACGAGGCGTTCGCGCGGCATCGCAAGTCTCCACTTCCCGATTTGCCGATCCAGTATGCCGATTTCACCGTTTGGCGGAAGGAGCAGCTTCAAGACGGCTCGCTCGATCCGGATCGCGAGTACTGGAAGAAGCAGCTCGAGAACGTCGCCCAATTCGAAGTGCTTCCCGACAAGCCTCGCCCTCCCGTCCAGACGTCGAACGGCACGATTTTGTCGTTGCTGCTGCCCAAATCCTTAACAAACGCGCTGAAAGAGTTAGGCGGCCGGCACGGCGCCACGCTGTTCATGACCGCGCTTGCGGTTTTCAAAATGCTCATGCACCGGTATACCGGGCAGGACGACATCGTTATCGGCTCCCAGATCGCGGGACGCAATCGGGTGGAGCTGGAACCGCTGATTGGCCCATTCATCAACACTCTTGTCCTGCGCACCGATGTCTCGGGATACCCGGCATTCCCGGAGTTGCTCGGCCGCGTGCGAGACATGGCAGCCGATTCGGTGGCGCACCAGGAGATGCCATTCGAGCTGCTGGTCGAAGAACTCCGCCCGGAGCGCGATCCCAGCCGGAACGTCATTTTCCAGGTCAATTTCATTTATCAGCGCGATTTCATCAAGCCGCTGGAATTCTCCGGCCTCTCCCTGACCGCGATCCCTTCTAAATCGCCGGGCGCCATTTACGACCTCAATTTTTTCATGGTGGAGCGCGCGGAGGGATGGCGGCTTTCCTGCGAGTACAACACGGACCTGTTCGAAGCGGATAGCATCACGCGCATGCTGAACCATTTCCGGACGCTGCTCGAAGGCGTCGCCGAAAATCCTCAACGGCGGGTATCCGAATTCCCGCTTTTGAGCGATGCCGAGCGCGCGTTAATCGTAACCGGCTGGAACGGCACCAGGGCCGAGTATCGCGCCCATCGCACGGTCGCGCAATTGTTCGAAGACCAAGCCGCCCGAACGCCCGGCGCAATCGCCGCTGTTTTCGAAAAAGAGAAGGCGACCTACGGGGAATTGAACGAGCGTGCCAACCAGCTCGCGCATTACCTCCAAAAACGAGCCGCCGGCCCGGGTGTTCTGGTGGGCATCTGCGTCGAACGCTCACTCGACATGCTGGCGGGAATTCTCGCGATTTTGAAGGCGGGGAGCGCTTACGTTCCGCTCGATCCCGGTTTCCCGCGCGAGCGGCTCGCTTACATGTTGGAAGATTCGGGACTGCCGCTGCTGCTTACGAGCGAGCGGCTGGTTACGGAATTAAACCCCAAAACGGCCGCAACCGTTTGCCTGGATCGGGATCGGGCTGAAATTGCGCGCGAGAATACGGCGAATCCAACTGCCGCATCGAAACCCGACGATCTCGCTTATGTAATCTACACTTCGGGCTCGACGGGCAAACCCAAGGGCGTGGAGATCCAAAACCGCGCGTTGGTGAACCTGCTCGAGGCCATGCGGCGCGAACCGGGACTTACCGCTAGCGACGTCCTGGTCGCCGTCACGACGCTATCGTTCGACATCGCCGGTCTGGAATTGTTGCTGCCGCTTCTGGCGGGCGCGAGCGTGGCGATCGCGAGCCGCGAACAAGCCTCGCAAGGCGGGCCGCTTCTTCAATTGCTTGAGAGCTCCCGAGCCACCGTGCTTCAGGCAACTCCCGCCACCTGGAGAATGCTGATCGAAGCCGGCTGGAAAAGAACCCCGGCGCTTAAGATGCTGTGCGGCGGCGAAGCTTTATCGCGATCGCTGGCGAACGAATTGATCGACCGCGGCGCGGAACTTTGGAACATGTACGGCCCGACCGAGACCACCATCTGGTCGTCCGCGTCGCGCGTCGAGCGGGGAAACGGCCCGGTGCTCCTGGGCGGCCCTATTGCCAACACGCAATTCTATATTCTCGACGGAGAAGGAGAACCGGCCCCCATTGGCGCGCCGGGCGAGTTGTGCATCGGAGGCGACGGCCTCGCGCGCGGCTACCTCAAGAAACCGGAGCTCACCGCCGAGCGGTTCGTACGCGATCCTTTCAGCCCAAAACCGGAAGCCCGGATCTACAGGACCGGCGACCGGGCGCGGTATTTGGCCAACGGTAAGATCGAGTTCCTGGGCCGCATGGATTTCCAGGTGAAGGTTCGCGGATTTCGCATCGAACTGGGAGAGATCGAGTCCGCGCTCTTGCGCCGCCCGGAGTTGAAAGAAGCGGTCGTGATCGTCCGCGAGGATGCCGGCGCCGAGCCTTATCTCGCGGCTTATATCGTGAGCGCCGGAGACGCGCCCACATCCGAAGCGTTGCGAGAGCATCTGCGTCAAGGACTGCCGGACTACATGATTCCGTCGGCCTTTGTCGTGCTGGACCGATTACCCTTGACGCCGAACGGCAAGGTGGATCGCCGCGCGCTTCCGGCGCCCGAGCGTTCAATGCCCCAACAGAACTCGTTTCGCGCGGCGCGTGACGTACTCGAGCGGAAACTCACCGGAATTTGGGAGAACGTCCTGAACATTCATCCGATCGCGGTGGACGATAATTTCTTCGATCTCGGCGGCCATTCGCTCTTGGCCGCGCGCCTGTTCGCGCAAATCCACAAGAAACTCGGCAAAACGCTTCCGCTCGCAACCCTTTTCCAAGCTCCGTCGATCGAGAAACTAGCGGCGGCGATTCGCGACAGCGGCTGGACTCCGCCTTGGTCGCCGCTGGTTTCGATCCGGCCTAACGGCTCGAAACCCCCATTCTTCTTCGTCCATCCCATTGGCGGCAATGTCCTTAATTTCCGAGGGTTCGCCAGCCACTTGTCCGCCGATCAGCCTGTCTATGGCCTGCAAGCGCAAGGACTCGACGGGAAGCAGGCGCCGCACCTTCGCGTTGAAGACATGGCGGCGGATTATATCAAGGAAATTCGCACCGTCCAACCAAACGGACCCTATTACCTGGGCGGCTTTTCGGCCGGGGCGATCGTCGCTTTTGAAATGTCCCGGCAGCTTCACAAGGCCGGCGAGGAAGTCGCTCTGTTGGCTTTGCTCGACTCGTTCTTCACCGGCTCGATCAAATCGATGGACGCCGCCGGCGCGTATCGGGTGCGTTTGAACCGGTCCGTGCGAACGCTTCGTTTCAACCTGGGCTACATGGCGCGGATCGGTCTCAAGGAATTCGCCGCCAAAAAAACTAAAAACTTGAAGCTGCGGACCGGCATCGGGATGTGGCGCGTCAGCCGCACCTTAAACGAGAACATTAGCGGCGCGATCCCGAAAATCAATTTGGGAGTCGAACAAGCGTTCCTTGTGGCGGTCGCGGATTACGTCCCGCGGCCCTATCCGGACAAAGCGGTTTTGTTCCGGGCCAAAGACCAGGCCGGATTCTATAGTGAAGATCCGCTGCTGGGCTGGGGGAAATGGATTGCGGGAGGTCTCGAAATCCGGGGTGTTTCAGGAGATCACGATACCATTCTCCATGAGCCGCACATCGGGGTCCTCGCCCGCGAATTGAACGCGTGTCTCGAGGAAATACAGGCGGCTATACCGGCACGGTGATCCGCCCGTGGGCGGCCATATATTCGCGCAAATAGCGCAGGAACTCCGCCTGCAAAGCCGGACGCGCGCGCCTCGAATCCCGCATCGCCCGCCCATCCACGGAGAGTACAGGTAACAAATCGCGGGTGGTCGAGGTAATGAACACTTCATCGGCCCGCTCCAAATCGTCCGGACGCAAAATCTTCTCCTCAACTTGAACGCCGGGCGCCCGCACTTCGGAAAGCAGCAGTTCGCGCGTAATTCCCGGAAGGCACCCCGCCATTAATGGAGGCGTGAACACGCGCGAGCCGTTCGCGGCAAAAATGTTCGCCGATGTGCACTCCGTCACCTCCCCGCGCTCATTCAGCAGAATCGCTTCGTCAAAACCGCGGTTCTGTGCATTTTCGAGCCACGTCAAATTCATCCCCCAGGAAAGAATCTTCGCGCCGGCGAACTCCGAAGTCGAATGGCGCGCCTCGGGCTGGATAGTCAGGCGCACGCCCGGCCCCCAATTTTTCGAATTCGCCGTCAGGGCAATCAGGTCGCTCGCGCGCCCGGTGGACGGGCCTTCCCACATCCCTCCCGCGTTTCGCACCACCACCACCCGCAGAGTACAATCGGGCGCATGATTCGCATCCACTAGATCGTTGAGCCTCCGCCGGACCACGCCCGGATCGCCCGGCATCGGAATGTGCATCCGTTCCGCATCGCGCGCCATGCGATTCCAATGGCGTTCGAAGGCGAACAAGACACCGTCGGCCACGCGCAACGTGCTGAACACGCCCCATCCGGAGAGCAATCCGACCTGCCCGGCCGATAGAAACCCATCCGCGCCTTCGCGAATCCGATCATTATGCAAAACGAAACGATGGATCGACATTGCTTTCCATTATCGCGAATGGGCGCGGAATCGAAATACCTGCATCGCTCGGATTTTTAATGGCCATCACTTCGGAAAGTTCTTCAGCGAAGCGCCGAATTGTTTCATGTTCTCTTCAAACCAGTGCCGCTCTTGCGCTGTCATGGCGGGGAGCAGGGCCGGCAACCGGGCCAGAATGACGTGGAAGGCGGATCCCGCTCCCGCAAGGGCGCGCTCCGCATGCGGCAAATCGCCTGAAGCGAGTTCAGTCCGCGCCACGTCCATGAAAGTGAACCCGGTTTGCACTTCGGTTTTCAAGAATTCAATATGCTGCCGCTCGGTCTCGGTTTGCAGTTCGAGGAATCTGCCAAATTGCGAATCGGCCATGCGGGGCTTCCTTGAAAATTTTCTGGGAACCTAGCATCCTAGTATAAGGGGAGACGAATGTTAATCAGGACACCCGCGGGAGTGGGAGATTCCCGAACGCGAGATTACGCCGCTGGATTTGTATTTCAACCGACGGCAATTCTTGGGCGCCGGAGGAGCCGTGCTCGCCGGGCTTACGAGGGCGAAGCCGATAAGGGCGGCCAAGCTCGACGCGGCATCCAAGAGTCCGTTCAGCACGGACGAGAAGCTCACGCCGCCGCGGGACATCACGCACTATAACAACTACTACGAGTTCGGCACGGGCAAGGAGCAGCCCGCCGAATACGCGAAAAATTTAAAAACCTTGCCCTGGAAGCTCACCGTCGAGGGTGCGGCGGCGAAAAAACAGACTTACGACGGCGACTCGTTGATGAAGATAGCTCCCCTTGAAGAACGTATTTATCGCCACCGCTGCGTCGAGGCGTGGTAGATTGTCGTGCCTTGGCTTGGATTTCCGTTAAGCGCCCTGCTGAAACAAGCCGACCCCACCGCCAAGGCCAAGTTCGTCGCGTTCGAAACTTACTACAACCCCGCTCAAATGCCGCAAGCGCAATATGGCGGGATTCCATTTCCTTACGTCGAGGGATTGCGAATGGACGAGGCAATGCATCCGCTGACTCTGCTCGCCGTTGGGTTGTACGGCGAGACACTGCCGAACCAGAATGGCGCCCCCATCCGGCTGGTGGTTCCCTGGAAATACGGATTCAAGAGCATTAAATCCATCGTCAAGATCAAGTTCGTCGAAAAGCAGCCGCCCACTACTTGGAACCTTGCGGGCCCAAGCGAATACGGGTTTTATTCGAACGTGAATCCCGAGGTCGATCATCCGCGCTGGAGCCAGGCGAAGGAGCGGCGGCTCGGCGAGTTCTTCAAGCGCAACACGATCAAGTTCAACGGGTACGGAGAACAGGTAGCCGGCCTCTATACCGGCATGGATTTGCGAAAGAACTTCTAAACGCCCGATCTCCTTTTCTAAGCGCCCGATCTCTCATGAACGCTTTTCTCGCGAGCCGCTGGGCCAAGGTGCTCCTGTTTTCGCTGTGCCTTGTCCCCCTGATCCTGCTCGCCGCGCGCGGATTGCGGCAGGATCTCGGCGCCAATCCCATCGAGTTCATCACGCATGCGACAGGCACCTGGACGCTGCGCTTTCTTCTGATCACGCTAGCCGTTACTCCCTTGCGAGTGCTCGCGGGGGTTCCACTGCTGATCCGGTTTCGGCGGATGCTGGGCCTGTTCGCGTTCTTCTACGCTGTCTTGCACTTTGTAACCTATATGTGGCTGGATAAATTTTTCGACCTGTCCGATATCCTCAAGGACATCGTAAAGCGCCCGTTCATTACGGTCGGGTTCGCCGCGTTTCTATGCCTGATCCCGCTCGCGATCACCTCGACCAAGGGAATTATCCGGCGGCTGGGTGGGAAGCGCTGGCAGCGTTTGCACCGGCTGATTTATGCGAGCGCGACCTTAGGCGTAGTGCATTACTACTGGCTGGTGAAATCGGACGTGCGCCTGCCGCTTCTTTATGGGGCGATCTTGGGAATGCTATTGGCGTACCGGATTGTCGTTTGGGCGCTGAAGCCGAAGGCTCCGGCGCGGCGTCCGCAAGCGGTTGCACCCACGCTTTAGTGATGATCGACGCGCGGGTGAATCTCGCGCCGCCGGAATTCGCGCAGCAAATCCACCATCCTATCCACCACCGCGACCACGAACTTCTCGCCTTTCTCCTTCGTCGCTTTCGTCGGATCGCCGACCGTGCCGGTCTTCGAATACCGGCTGAACCATTCCTGGAAAAAGATGGGCGACGGACTTTGCAGATCCCAATAAAAATATTCGGTCGCGGCGAAATTGATATCGCGCTCGGCCTTTTCGAACTGCACCAGGTCGCCTCTCAAATAGAGAAGCACCGACGTTTCGAGTTCGCAGCCATGCGCCATTCCGCCGGGGAAATCGGACTCGCGCAGCTCTCGCAACAACTCGCGCGGGATCAAACTCCACCAGGAAGCCATTGCGCAGATCGCATCGCTTTGATTCGTGATATTGCGCGCGGCGATATCGAGAAACGGCACATTGCTGCCATGTCCGTTCACCAGCAGGATCTTGCGGAAGCCATGCCGCGCGAGGCTCTTCCCGATGTCGCTCACGTAACGGATGACGGTCTCGCCTTCAACCGCGATGGTGCCGGGAAAATCCATGTGATGCTCATTGAACGAATAGTAAACCGGCGGCAATAGAATCGCTTCTTCCGGGATTCGTTCGACGGCGCGGCGCGACATCTCGCTGGCGGTGAGGACATCGGTGACGAGCGGCAGATGCGGGCCGTGCTGCTCCACCGTGCCCACCGGCAGTACAGCCACGCGATTTTGCGCGACCGCATCGCGAATCTCAGGCCAAGTGAATTCTTCGTAGCGGTATTTCATGAGGTCTGGAGTACACTCGTTGAGGAGCAAGTATGCCACAGTCGGCTTATTTGCCGCATCATGCCGGCATCCATTCTCACTCTCGATATCGGAACGTCCTCCGCGCGAACTCTGCTGTTCGACGCCGAAGGCAGCCAGGTCGAAGGATTCGGATCGCAGACTCCGTACCACGTCACAACTACGCCCGATGGCGGATGGGAGATCGATGCCGACCATCTGGTCGACCTCGCCGTGCAAAGCGTCTCCCAAATATACAAACAGTTGGCGGCCGCGAACGTCCAGCCGGCAGCGGTGGCGCTCGATACGTTCTGGCACAATGTGGTCGGCGTCGACGAAAGCGGCAGGCCCGTCACTCCGCTCATCCATGTATTCGATACGCGAAGCGCGGAGGCGGCCAAGCGGCTCGCCGGTAAAATCGACAACCGGGAGCAACACAAACGCACCGGCTGCGTGCTGCATCCCAGCTATCTTCCCGCCAAGCTGCTCTGGCTCTCCGAAACGCGCCCCGATGCCTTCCGCTCGGCGCGGCAGTGGATGTCGATCGGAGCCTATCTTTTCTTGAAGCTGTTCGGACAACCGGTGGAGTCCACGTCGATGATCTCGGGCACGGGCCTCTGGAATCAGTGCGCGAACGACTACGACTCGGGCATTCTCGACGTGCTGCCGGTGGATCGGAACCAACTTGCGCCGCCGGACGAGATGGATCGGCCGCTCACCGGTTTACTCCCGGAGTATGGTTCGCGGTGGCCTGGGCTGAACGGCATCCCATGGTTCCCGGCCTTGGGCGACGGCGCGTGCGACGATATCGGAAGCGGCTGCACCACGCCGGAGCGTTTCGCCCTGATGGTGGGAACCAGCGGAGCGATGCGCGCCGTGCTTGAACGCGAGAGCATTGAAATTCCGGAAGGGCTTTGGTGTTACCGCGTGGACCGGCGTCGCTTCGTTCTGGGCGGCGCACTTTCGAACGGGGGCGAGGTCTTCGCGTGGATGAAACGCACGCTCGCGCTGCCCGCGCCCGAGGAGATCGAAAAGCAAATCGCCGCAATGACGCCGGGCGAGCATGGGTTGACGGTGCTGCCGCTCTTCGCCGGCGAAAGGTCGACGAAATGGCGCGCCGACGCCCGCGCCGCGATAACGGGCATGGCCTCGAACACCGGCCCGATGGACATTTTGCGCGCGTCGCTCGAATCCGTGTCGCTGCGGTTTCGCAATATTTACGACATCATGAAGGAATCGATCGGCGCTCCGAAAGAAGTGATCGCGTCCGGCGGCGCGCTGCTTCACTCGCCCGCATGGACGCAGATGATGGCCGACGCGCTCGGGCACACCGTTGTCGCGTGCCTTGAAAAAGAGGCGACCAGCCGCGGAGCCGCCCTGCTCGCGCTCGAGCGGCTTGGTCTAATCAAGAGCGTGCAAGACGTGCCGGCGCACATGGGCGAAGCGTTCCAACCGATCGATGGGAATCGCAAGATCTACGATGACGAACTGCAAAAGCAGCGCCGTCTTTACACCAAACTATTCGAGGAGAACTGAGACTTGTTGAATCAACTGGCTTCCCAGGTGAAGCTATTGCTGATGGACGTGGACGGCGTGATGACCGATGGGCATTTGTACAATGTTCCCGACGCGAGCGGCAAGATGGTCGAGACGAAAGGCTTCGATTCGCAGGACGGCATCGCGCTGCAGTGGTGCAATTGGAAGGGCATTAAAACCGGGCTGATCAGCGGGCGCGTATCGCCGGCAACGGTCGAGCGCGCCACGCAGACGAAGTTCACCTACGTGTATCAGGGGCACATCGAGAAGATCCCTATCCTCGAAGAAATTTTGGCCGATGCGAAACTGGATCGGAGCCAGGTGGCGTACATCGGAGACGATCTTACCGATATCGTCGTGATGCGGCGCGTGGGTTTTGCGATCGCGACGGCCAACGCGCGCGATCAGGTGAAGCATGCCGCGCATTACGTCACGCGCCAATCGGGCGGGAGCGGAGCGGTCCGGGAAGTGATTGAAATTATCTTGCAAGCGCGGGGATTTTGGGCCGAGATCCTGGCGAAATACGAAGCCGAGTAGGAAATCATATGGAAAAAGAAACTTGCGATATCGGATTGATCGGATTGGCCGTGATGGGCCAAAACCTGGTCCTCAACATGAACGATCACGGCTATCGCGTGGCCGTGTTCAACCGGACCGTTTCGAAGGTCGACGATTTCATCAAGGACGAAGCTAAGGGCACGCAGGTGGCGGGCGCGCACTCGATCGAGGAACTGATTGGCGGCCTGAAAAAGCCGCGGCGCGTGATGCTGATGGTGAAGGCCGGCGATACCGTCGACAAGATGATCGACAGCCTGGTTCCGCTCCTCGAAAAGGGAGACATCCTGATCGACGGCGGCAACTCGCATTATCCCGATACCAACCGCCGGACGAAGGCTCTCGCGGAGAAAGGGATTTTATTTATCGGCACGGGCGTTTCAGGCGGCGAAGAGGGCGCGCGGTTCGGCCCGTCGATCATGCCCGGCGGCAATCCGGAAGCATGGCCCCATGTGAAAGAAATTTTCCAATCGATCGCGGCCAAGGTTGAGGACGGCACGCCGTGCTGCGATTGGGTGGGTGAAGATGGCGCGGGGCATTACGTGAAGATGGTGCACAACGGCATCGAGTACGGCGACATGCAGTTGATCTGCGAGGCATACCAGCTATTGAAGGACGGCTTGGGCCTGAATGCGGCGGAGATGCACGAGGTTTTCGCGGAGTGGAATCGGGGAGAGCTCGATAGTTTCCTGATCGACATTACCAGCCGGATTTTCGCGAAAAACGACGAGGATGGGGAGCCGATGGTGGATAAAATCCTGGACAGTGCCGGCCAGAAGGGGACCGGAAAGTGGACCGCGATCAGCGCGCTCGATCTCGGGATGCCGGTAACGCTGATTGGCGAGGCGGTATTCGCGCGCTGCCTTTCGGCGCTGAAGGATGAGCGCGAGGCGGCGTCCAAAATTTTGCATGGTCCGGAGAAGCCGGCGGAGCGGGATCGCAAGGAATTCATCGAAGATGCGAGGCGGGCGCTCTATTGCTCGAAAATGATCTCATACGCGCAAGGTTACATGCTGCTGCGCGACGCCGCGAAAGAGCAGGGGTGGAATCTGAACTTCGGCGGGATCGCTTTGATGTGGCGCGGCGGATGTATTATTCGCAGCCGTTTTCTGGAAAAAATAAAAGAAGCGTACGACAAGAATCCGCGGCTTACGAATTTATTGCTGGACGACTTCTTCAGCAAGTTATTGAACGATTATCAAGCGTCCTGGCGGCGCGCGATCGTGCAAGCGATTAACTACGGCGTGCCCACGCCGGCCTTTTCAACCGCGCTCTCGTTCTACGACGGATACCGGACGGCGCGTTTGCCCGCAAATCTGCTGCAAGCGCAGCGCGATTTCTTCGGAGCGCATACGTATGAACGCGTGGATAAACCGCGAGGGGAATTCTTCCACACGAACTGGACCGGGCGCGGCGGGAGAGTGGCTTCGGGGAGCTATAACGTCTGAATCAAATTTTTACTTCCCAGGGCTGCTTTGGCTCGTGCAAATCGCGATCTTCCACCCGGTCGTACAAGTACACATTTGACACCGTGCCGAGCGCTTCGTTATACAAGCTCGTCAGGCCCAGAGCTTCGCGCAGATCTTCCTGGTAAGCGTGAACGGCTTTCAACTCCGGGGCGAGAGCCGGTTTTCGCTTGCCGCTTGGAGTTTGCAAGAACTTCTGGTAACCGGCGTCCACGAGGGTCGCAATTTCCCCGCCGATCACGATTCCCGCGCGCTCGATCGTGCGGGGAGGCCCGCCCGGAACGTCTTCGAGAATCGATGCCACGCCGTCGCGCATCACGCGCATGCGCCCGTTCGCCACCGCTTCGGTAACAAATCCAGCCCCGCGAGCCTTCTCCAAATAATCGTTAAATCGAAGTGTCTTGATGGCGGCGCGGCGAAAGAACATGCCCCATTATAGAATTGCACCGGTATAGAATTGCGGAGATGCCGTTCATACTTTCGCTCGACGAGGGCACGAGCAGCGCGCGCGCCGCGCTTTACGATGAGGCCGGACGGCGCATCGCCATGGAATCGCTGCCGGTAAACTCCGCCTATCCGCGCCCGGGCTGGGTTGAGCAGGATGCGCTGGAAATTTGGCGGGCGCAAATCGGCTCGGCGCGCCAGGTGCTCGAGAGCGCACGCGTCGCCGCGTCTGAAATTAACGCGATCGGAATTACGAATCAGCGCGAGACAACCGTCGTTTGGGATCGCAAGACCGGCCAGCCCATCTCTCCCGCGATCGTCTGGCAGTGCCGCCGCACGGCCGATTTTTGCACGGCGCTGGCCGGCTGGCCCGAAGCCGCCGCGATTACCCGCAAGACGGGGCTGGTGATCGACGCCTATTTTTCCGGCAGCAAGATCCGGTGGATTCTCGAAAATGTTCCCGGCGCGCGCCGGAAGGCCGCCGATGGCGAACTGCTCTTCGGCAACATCGATTCCTGGCTGATCTGGAATCTGACCAACGGCAACGCGCATGTCACGGACTACTCGAACGCTTCGCGAACCATGCTGATGGACCTGCGAACGGGCGATTGGGACGACGAATTGCTGCGCATCTTCGACATACCGCGCGCGATGCTGCCCGCGATCGTCGATTCGTCCGGCGTTGCGGGAACGGCGGCCAAGGAATATTTCGGGGCGGAAATTCCCATCGCGGGGATCGCGGGCGATCAGCAAGCGGCGCTCGCCGGGCAGGCATGCTTCCGGGCGGGTCTGGCCAAGAACACGTATGGGACCGGATGTTTTGCGTTGTTGCATACGGGCGGGAGGCTTCCCGTGTCGAGTCACCACCTTCTCGGCACGCGCGCCGCATCCACGGACGGAGCGGCCGCGTTCGCGATCGAGGGCAGCGTGTTCGTGGCGGGTGCCGCGGTCCAATGGCTTCGCGATGAGCTCGGGGTCATTTCGACGGCCGCGGAATCCGAATCGCTGGCAACATCGGTCGCGGATAATGGCGGAGTCTACTTCGTGCCGGCATTCGTGGGTCTCGGCGCTCCGCATTGGGATGCGGGCGCGCGCGGACTCATCGCGGGACTTACGCGCGGAAGCGGCAGGGCGCACATCGCGCGAGCGGCGCTCGAGAGCATCGCATACCAGACGCGCGAATTGATGGACGCCATGGAAGCCGACGCCGGGGAACCGGTGAAAGAGTTGCGGGTGGACGGAGGCGCGGCCAACAACAATTTTCTGATGCAGTTCCAGGCGGACATGCTGAACCGGCCGATTGTGAGGCCGGTCGATGTCGAGACCACCGCGCTCGGAGCCGCATACCTGGCCGGGCTTGCAACTGGGTATTGGTCGAGCGTGGGCGAAGTCGAGAGCTTTTGGCGGGCGGCACGGGTGTTCGAGCCGCGAATGCCTGCGAGCCAACGGGACCGGTTGTTCGCGGATTGGAAAACCGCAGTTCGCCGATGCAGCCTCACATTCCATGTTACAGAGCCGGGACCGTAAGGAGCGGTTGCCGCTGAGGGCGCCTTGCTAACTACTAGCACGAACGCCGCCTTGAGAATCAAAACGTCGAATTCGCCGCTTGGATGGCGGGGGCATGGCGCGCCTCGCCCGCTGCTCTATGTGACCCCAGCGCAGATCAACTACCTGGTTCCGGCGGGCACCGCTGCGGGAACCGCGACCATCAACATCGTCAACGGCACCGGCAATGTCCCCAGCGGCACGGCCAATATCCAGGCCGTGCCGCCCGCGCTGTCCACCGCAAATGGGAACGGTCAAGGAGTGGTTGCTGCGACCGCCTATAAAACGATTGCGCCGACTACGCTGGCCATCCCCGTCCCGTGTACCAGTGCGATGGCGAACCCGGAAATTGCGTCGGCGTTCCGGTACGCGCGATCGCTCCATTCGATACCACCGTTCCCTTGGCGGGAATCGATGAGGTTACCTTCGGAGTGCCCCTTTCCTTGCGCGGCAGCGGCGAAGTGGATATCTCACTAACGGTAGATGGAAACCAGTCCAACGTCGCGCGAATCGATATCGTTTAATCGGATCCGGCGAGACCTTCCGTCACCAGACGATGGAACTCGCGCACGGCTCCGAGGAACACCCCGATATCGCTTCCGAGGCTGATGGCGCGAAATCCTTTCCGTATCCATCGCACCGATTCCCCGGGGGTGGGCGGCAAAAAGCCCGGTGCGACTCCGTGGCGACGGCAACCATCCAGCAGCGCGTCCATTGCCTCCAGGAAACGCGGGTGGTCGAATTGTGCCGGGATACCCATCGAGACGGTGAGATCGTAGTGTCCCATCCAAGCGACATCCAGGCCGGGAACAGCCAGGATGCCGTCGAGATTTTCGAAAGCGCGAACTGTCTCCACAATGGCGATCACCGTCGTCTCGTCATTCGCCTCGGTAAAGAATGAGGCGCCACCCGCGCGATAAAGGTCGTGCGCGATGCCGAGCGCCACGCCTCGCCGCCCCTCGGGTGCATACTTCAGTTGCGCAACGATATCGCGCATCTGGGCAGCGGTTTCGACCCGTGGAACCATCACGCCCTTGGCGCCCAGATCGAGCACCCGGGAGAGGGGCGCGGCGTTCAGGTCCGGCACGCGAACCATCGGCGTAATCCCGGTGCCCCTGCAGCAGGCGATCAGTTCCGCAACCTGGGCGATGCCGCAGCGGCCATGCTCCATGTCGAAGATGACGAACTCCATGCCGGCGGCCGCCAACATGGGGCCGATGCCCGGCGAGAAAAGATCGAGCACCATTTGCCCGAAGACGGGTTGATTCTGTTTCAGCGCCTCTTTGAATCGGTTCATGTCCGCACGTTTCCGTCACGATCGCGATAGCGCTCTAATTTGCGAAGGAAACCGGGCCGGGCAAGGACTTCGCGATTTACCACATGGGGCGGGACTTCTCCGCGCGCAATGAGGAGAGCTCCTTCGCAATCGATGCGGCCCATATCGCGGAACAGTTCCTCCGACCAACAGACGGAGTGCGACGTGAGAATCACGTTGTCCATTCGCACAAGCGGCGATTCGCGGTCAAGCGGTTCATTTTCGAATACATCCAAAGCGGCTCCGCCGATGCGGCGGGAAGCAAGCGCCTCGATGAGCGCGTCTTCCCGCACAATCGCGCCGCGCGCCGTGTTGATGAGGACCGCATCCGGCTTCATCCAGCCCAACTCGCGCTCGCCGATCATGCCCCGCGTCCGAGGAGTCAACGGACAATTCACCAGAACGTAGTCGCTGAAGCGCATCAGTTCTTCCAGGCCGACCATTTCGACGCCGAGGCTGGCCGCCGTTTCGCGATCCACCCAAGGATCGAAGCTCAGAAACCGGCCCACGTCGAAGTTGCGCAGCAGGCGGACGGCTTCGCGGGCAATGTTTCCCAGGCCAATGGTACCAACCACGCGGCCTCGCGGCTCACGGCCAAGCTCGCGGGTGCTCTCCGCCCACGCTCCCGCGCGGACCATCCGATCTTTCGCCACGAGGCGGTGGGAGGCGGCTAATACCAACAGCACGATCGATTCCGCCACGGGCCTGACAACCCCGGCCGGCGTGATAAAGACGGCGATGTCGCGGGCCGTGCAAGCCGCGAGATCCACGTTGTCGTACCCCACTCCGCAACGGCCGATGGCGCTCAGCCTCTCCACGCCTTGCAGGGACGCTTCCGCGATTCGGGGCTTGAGCGAAATCAGGACATCCACCGCGGAGATCTGATCCGGAGTGTAAGTAGGGCGGTAGTCTTCCAGAAATCGATAAGAAATGCCTGGCCGGTCTTTCAGAACCGAGAGCCCGATATCGGGAAAGGCCGT
Organism: Bryobacteraceae bacterium; assembly: GCA_051003795.1. Taxonomy (GTDB): domain Bacteria; phylum Acidobacteriota; class Terriglobia; order Bryobacterales; family Bryobacteraceae; genus JALYXS01. The sequence goes on from JBPCKZ010000166.1 coordinate 15,802, forward strand.
CTGGCCGCTCTCGTTCAGGAAATCGGCCGAAAAGGCGATTTCAAAGCGGGACGCGGGTGGCATCATGCGGCCTTTTCAATCGCTAGCATGGCGCCCCGCCCCGGCAACCGCTCCCTTGCGATCGCGGCTCCGTGACAAGCGCTGTGTGAGCGCATTATTATCCGCCTGATTATCCGTAGTGGTTTCCATGATTGCGCAGACGCTTTCAAGTACATGTCGGGCTAATAGATTGGTAGGCGCGGCAGGACTCGAACCTGCGACCCTTAGCTTAGAAGGCCCGAGCTTTCGCCCTTCTTTTCGCCTCGGTAGAGTATATCATCCTTTGCGTTTCTATTGCCTAATCAATGGTTTAGGGGGATAATTGGAGTTGCCCCTATTTTGAGACAAACAGTTAAGAGTCAAAATTCATTGAATGGAGAATTTGACTCATGGGAATGTCTCGACGGAAGTTCACGCGGGAAATGAAATTGGCTGCGATTCAGCAGCGTACTTCGCGGCAGATTCAGTTGGCGCTGAAGATTTACTTTTGATCTTAGAAACGCGGGTTTGGATTCTTGCACCAACGCCCGTACGGCCGTCAACGTTGGTTCAGATTTGTACAGCGAACATTCGGCGTCGGGCCACTCCCACGTCATGCACGGCGGGGGGCAGGGCGCGAGTAGATTTGACCCTGAGATTTGAAACCCGGGCTGGTCTGCCACCATAGTCAGCGAGATCAGCCGGGCGTCAATGGTGACGGGGGTTTCAGGAGAGTCCTGGCCTCCTCTGGGGATCAGAGCCGCACGGCTGCCAGTACCGGCCACGCGGTCTCCAGGTCGCCACGCGGGATCAGTTGCTTCCCCGTAGTCAACGGC
>JBPCKZ010000167.1:0-51366 GCA_051003795.1 Bryobacteraceae bacterium
AATAGGTTCCGCAAATGCTGTTCCTCGAGTTCGATTACCGGCAAATAGATCAACAGAAAGGCGGCGGCAAAAACCAGCCCTAGCCACGCGCTTCGCCCCGCGACGACCAAACCCGCCGCGACCATGAGCGTCCCGAGATAAAGGGGATTCCGCGTATAGGCATAAGGCCCGGATTCCGCCAGGGAACGATTCTTGGCAAGATGCCCCGCCGCCCACGCCCGTAATCCCAATCCCGCGATTGACACCGGCAGCCCGACCGACAGAGATCGTACGGATGGGGTCGAAAAGCAGGCAAACGCCGCTACCAGAACGAATCCGAAAGATACACGGAGACGAGCCGCCTGGTCCGCATAACGCTTGGGGAAGTGGATCACCGGCGGCACATTGCCCGCAATGCGGCAATCACGTGCTCCGGGGCGATCTCGCGCATGGCCGGATCGATGACGCCGCTTCTTGCATAATTACCGCGGGCGTTCGAAGCGGACGCCCGCGGCCCGCGGATAGTCGTAATACTGTCGCCACATGGCCCATTCCGTTCCGGATCGGTGGGACCGAACAAGGCAACACCGGGTTTTCCCAGGGCGGCGGCCAAGTGCATCGGACCGCTGTCCACCCCGATAATGGCCGTCGCGCGGCGGGTGGCATCGATCAGCCCGGGCAACCCGCTCACGTGAACCAAAGCGTTTGGAATTCGAGTGAGCGCTTCCTTAGAGCCGGGCGGCCCGTTCAAGACCAAAGGCATCCCGAGTTCCTTCCGCAATCTCAGCGCCGCCTCCGCATAATAATCGAGAGGCCACTGTTTGCCGGTCCATCCCGCGAAGGGGCTCGCGAGGATATATCCATCGGAAGGCAAATCGCCTTCCGGCTTCCCCTCGGGCACGTAGAAAGTTCGCGATATTTTCGTCGCCCCCGCGGCGGCGGCTAATTCCAAGTTCCGGTCCACGACGTAGCGCGATCGGCTTTTGACGGTCTTCGAGTAAAGCCATCCCGCTAGCCGCTCCCGCGTCTCCGATCCGTGGAAACCGATGGTGCGCCCGGGCCTGGCTATCCAGGCGATGGCCGCCGACTTTAAAAGGCCTTGAAAATCGAGCGCCATGACGTAATTGTTTCGCCGTAATTCTTGCCGGGTCGCCGCCCAGGTGCGCCGGCTGCGCCGCTCAAACGGAATCACGCGATCGATCGACGGATTCCCTTCGAGCAGCGGCGCCCAGTTCGACTCCACAATCCAGGTCAACGGCAACTCGGGAAAGCTTACTTTCAGCGATGCCGCGGCGGGGAGCGTGTGGAGGATATCGCCCATCGCCCCCAGGCGGACCACCAATATGCCGCTAGGTGTTGTGGCGCCGTTTAACATGCTCGATCAGTTCCCGAGTGCGATCAAGATCGCCTTGTTCAAGGTGAGAGATCTCCGCGGGCTCAAACCGGTTGAGCAGCGCGGTATTGCCATCAATCGGGATTACGAAATCGATCGAGGCAACCGCGGCCGCCAATTCGGTCCTTGCGCCTTGGGAGAGCAGCGGATCGGGCGGATTTCCCACCAGCGCGAACACCTTGCCCGAGCCATTTGCGGCGTGGCGAAGCGCATGGATGTGAGAGGCGAGCAGCACGTCGAAATATCCGGCGATGGCCTTGATTGGAACGCCCGCCAAACGAAATTCGTTCAGGATTTCGAGAGCGCGCGCTTCGGTCAGGATTTTAGTCCGGGTATCCATAACGCACTACCTGGCAAGCAGATCCAAGCATACCTGAGCGACCCGCGAAGCTCCGACGCGAGTCATGCAACGGTGATCGATGGGGCACTCCCGCAACAAGCACGGGCTGCACTCCACGGGCTCCCGCACCACGCGCGCCCGGCTTCCCGTAGGTCCGGTGGCAGCGTCGTCCGTGGCCCCGAAGATTGCTACGGTCGGAACGCCCAGCGCCGAGGCAAGGTGCATTCCGCCCGAATCGTTCGTCAGAAAAATCCGGCACGCCGCCGCCATGTCGATGAACTCCCGCAGCGTCGTCTCGCCCGCCAGATTATGGACGGGAACGGCGATCAGCTTCGCCACGGAAGCGCAGAGGTCCCTTTCGGAACGCGAGCCGAAGAGCGCGACCGTGGCGTGCTCCGCGCGCGCGACCCGCTCGGCCGCGTCGGCGAACCGTTCCGGCAGCCAGCGTTTGGCGTTCCCGTAAGCCGCGCCGGGACTGACGCCAACGGCGGCTCCGCAAATTCCTCGCAAGGAGAACAGGCGAGCGCCCTCGGCGGCCGCGTCCGCGGCCCCTTCGAGACGAATCGAATCCTCGTTCGGCAGCGTCTCCAACAAGCCCGCGCGGCGCAATAGTTCCAGGTAGTAGAAGCGCTCATGCCGGGGAATCTCGTCCCGCTTGGGAACGGGAATTGGCTGAGTCAGCAGCCAGCGGCGCGCATCGCGATCGTATCCGATCACCCGCGGAATTCCCGCGAGGCGCGCGACGGCGGCCGCTTCGAACGCGTTCTGCAGCAGCACCGCCGCGTCGAATCGCTCGGCACGCAAGGCGGCGGCGATCTTCCATTTGGAGCCGAAATCGCGAAAGCCGGGAGCCGCTTCGTAAGGAATTACGCGGTCGATCGCCGTTTCCCGCGCGTAAAGATCCGCGACCCAGGGACGGGCAAGCACGGCAATTTCGGAGTCCGGAAAATACGCGCGCACGGCGCGAACGGCCGGCAGCGACATTACCGCATCGCCAACCCAGTTAGTGGCGCGAATGAGAATCTTCGGCAATCGGAACAGCTTTGAAAAGCCTACTCGGGACGCAGCGCGCCGCGCAGCTTGTCGGCGAAATCGGAAAAAGGCCGGTGCACGGCGGCCGGGGCCAGCGCCGCCGGAATCGGCGGCTCGGCTTTCGCGGGCTCGGCTCTTACTGGCTCAAGCACCGGCTCAAGCACGGGCGGCGGATCTTCCACGGCTATGACTGAAGCAACGGCGGTCATCGTCACCAGGTATTTCGATTTCTTCAAAACCATGCGGTCGAGCGAGTGGCTATAAGCCGTAAAATGCCCGTCCACCTGGCGGTCTTTCTCGACTAGCGCCCGCATGCATTCCATCTTCGAATCCATGTCGTCCAGATGATGCAGCAGCATGGCCTCCGGGAACTGCGGTAGCTTGGGTGAGCCGAACTCGAGATGGCCGTGATGGCTCAAAATCATGTGCTCGAGCAAGTTTCGCAGCTGAATCGGAAAATCCGGGAGCGCATGCAGCTTGGCGGCCACCATGCGCAGCGCGATCGCCATGTGACCCAGCAATTGGCCTTCGGTGGTGTATCCGAAGCCGCGGTCGTAGCTCAATTCGTAGACTTTGCCGATATCGTGCAGCACCGCCCCGGCAATCATCAAATCCACGTCGATGTGGCGATAATGCGGAGCCGTCGCTTTACAAAGGTGGCATAAGGACAGCACATGCTCCAAGAGTCCGCCCAGAAACGCGTGATGAATGTTCTTGGCCGCCGGCGCAATCTTGTATCGCCGGGCGATGTCGTCGTCGTCAAGCAGAGAAGCCAAAAGCGATTTCAAATGCGGATTCGACAGGTCATCCACGATTCGCCGCAACTCGGCCCACATCTCGTCCGCGCTGCGTTCGGAGGCGGGAAAAAAATCGCAGAACTCGACGGCGCCGTCTTCAATCCGGCGGATCTGATGAATCGTAAGCTGCGGGCGGTTGTGATAGACCTGCGCCAGTGCTTTAACCTTGACGAAATCGTCGCGGTCGAACGTTTCCATCACCGGCACGACGTTGTCCCACATCTTGGCCTCGACCTCTCCGGTGCGATCGCCAAGCATCAAGGAAAGATACGGCTCTCCGGTCTTCTTCTGCCGGATTTCCTTGGAGTGGACCAGGAAGATCGACGTGATTACTTTATTGGGCTCGAGTTCCCGGACGAAGGGCGACTTCATTTCGCGGGAGCTTGGGGCGTCGGGGTCGTCGTGGGTGGCGGAGCGGACGCCGGAACGGAAGGAACGCTCGCATCGACCTTTCCGCCCGGCCGCGGAATAATCTTCATGAACCGGTTCTTTTTATGGCCAGCCACTTCTTCCTTGGTCGTGGTCTGCGGCTTCAACAGGGCCGGATCTTTCCAGGCAGTGTCCTTGCCCGGCGCGGCGCCGCTATCGACGAATCCACCGCGAATTTCGATGAATGCATCCTGCCGCAGCTTGGTCAAATACGTTCGCAGCGCGGGCTGCATGCGCGGCACGTACAGCTTCTCCATGATGTCGTTCTTCACGTCTTCGAGAGAAGCCTGGCCAGGCTCGTAGCGCTCTTCCACTTTCAAAATTTCAAAGCCGTTGTCGGTCCGGATCAAATCCGTCACGTAGTTTTTCTTCTGCTTGAAAACGACGTTCTCGATTTCCGGCTTCAGATCGCCTTTCTTGAACGATCCCAGCTCCCCATCGTTTTTCGCGGTCTCGGCATCCGAATAGTTCCGGGCAAGGTCGCTGAATTTCTCCCCCTTTCGGGCGCGCGCCAGAATGTCTTTCGCCTTCTTCTCGGCCGCCGCCACCGCCGCCGGACTCTTGTCTCCGGTTGAGATCAGGATCTCCCGCAGGAATACCATTTCCTGCCGGACGAATTCGGTTTTGTGCTCGTCGTAATACTTCTGGACTTCGGCGTCGGGGACCGAAATCTTGGAACCGACTTCCTGGCCGATTACACGCTGCGTCAGAATCCGGTTCTTCATCTGCTGGCGGAAATCCTCAAACGACATCCCGCCGGATCCTTCCTTTATATATTCATGGAACTTGTCGGGATCGCTGATCTTGCTCTGTGCCTGGATTTCGGCGATTTGGCGCGTCACTTCGGGATCGACATTGATGCTCAAATCCTTGGCGCGCTGCACCAAAAGGTTTTGGTCGATCTGATCGCGGAGGGCGTCGGCTTCCTTCTGTTTGGTCTCTTCAGCCAACTTGGCGCCGTTGAGGCCTTCTTTGACGAGTTCCGCCTCAATGGCCTGGCGGGTGCGCTCAAGCTCGCCGCGCGTGATGATGTCACCGTTCACCTTGGCGACAATCTCCTCGACTACGTGTACGTTGGGGGCGGTCGCCGCCGCAGACAATAGCCCGGCGAGGGCCGCCGCGCCGGCCCAGCACTGCCAAAACATATGCTTCCATTATCATCCATCCACGGCCGTAGTTCCAGGATGCCAACCCGATAAGAAAAGTGCGCTCAGATTCGCCAAAAATAAGATATTCAGCTATCCGATAAGATTTTGGTAAATTTAAACTATCTCCGGAGCGATAAGATTTTTAAGGGAAGAATGCCAAAAAATAAGGTTTTTGAGCATCCGATAAGAAAAATCGGTCCAACTCGGGCTTATATAGGCCTGGTTGGACTGATCCGGGAGCTCGGCCTGAATGTCCCCTGGCCCGCGGTCCGGTCGGAATCCATCGTGGGAACGCGTCGCACGTACATCGCGGATGGGATTGCACAGGAACAGTATCCGCGAAGCCACGCTCCCAAAAATCTAATTGGAAATCTGAAGTTCGCGATGCGGCACGAGCCTTTAGACCTGGAGGTGCTCCACGCCGCTTTCAAGGCCATCGGCGCGCGCCCCGTTCAACGTTGGCTTCGTGAAGAACCCACCAGTATCTTCGCGCGGAGATGCTGGTATCTTTACGAGAAGCTGACGGGTAAGACATTGGATGTTCCGGAAGTGGCGCCGTCGGGCTACGTCGATCTGCTCGACGCTAAACTTCATATCACCGGAATTCGACGACGTTCCCGCCGCCACCTCATCAACGATAATCTGCTCGGCGACACGAATTACTGCCCGCTGATTCGCCGCACGGAGGCTCTCTCGGCGGCGATGGATTCGGGACTCGAAACTCAAGCGCGCAATCTCATTGAAGCTTGCGATCCCACGCTCCTGGCGCGCGCCGTTCAATATATTTATACGCAGGAAACTAAATCCTCCTTCGCGATTGAAGGGGAAGCGCCCGGCGCCGACCGCACCGAGCGGTTTATCGCCGCGCTCTCGCAAGCCGCAACCTTCGACACTTCCAACCCGAAATCCTTCGTGCGGCTCCAAAACGCGATCGTCGATCCGCGCTATGCCGAGAAGGGCTGGCGCACGTTGCAGAACTACGTGGGCCAGACCATGAGCGATTTCCGCGAGCAAGTCCATTACGTGTGCCCAAAGCCGGGCGACGTGCCGGACCTGATGTCCGGTTGGATGCGCCTGGTTGCTCGGCTGCAGGAGTCGGGTGTCGATCCCGTGTGCGCCGCGGCCGCATCGTCGTTCGGCTTCGTTTTTATTCACCCGTTTGAGGACGGCAACGGGCGCATTCACCGCTTCTTGATCCACCAGACGCTGGCTCGTTCGGGGTTCACGCCGCAAGGCTTGCTCTTTCCCGTTTCGGCCGTAATGCTGCGGGACCGCGAGGCTTACGATCGGGTACTGCGGAATTTCTCGTCGGCTATCCAACCATTCGCCGAGTACACGCTGGACAACAACGGGCAAATGACGGTTCGCAACCAAACCGCCCCGCTGTATCGATATTGGGATGCCACGGACGCGGCCGAGTACCTCTATCGCTGCGTGGCCGAGACAGTCCATCGCGATCTGGCCGACGAGATTGACTTTCTCAAAATATTCGATGCGGCGGTTCGCGCGACGATGAACATAGTGGATATGCCGGACCGCCGCGCATCGCTTCTCGTGCGCCTGATTTTGCAGAACAAGGGGGTGTTATCGAAGGCCAAGCGCGCCCAGTTCCCGGAGCTGCGCAAGGAAGAGGTGGCGGCCATCGAAGCCTTGGTTCAAAAGGGGAGCGAGAAGATTCACCGCCCCCTGTAGCGGCTCGATGGCGATCTAATTGCTCCTTTGAGCCGCATGAGAAGTTTCGCGCCGCTGCTGCTTCTGATCGTGCTTTCCGCGCCCGCCGCTGTTACGAAGCGTTTCTCTTTCAACGAAGCGGCCGTGAACAACCGGGCGCTTGCCACGCCCCTTCGCCCCGGCAGTTCCGGAGCGGCCGTGCTGCGCGCTCAAATTCTGCTGGATCGCGCGCATTTCTCGTGCGGCGAGATCGACGGTGCGTACGGACGTAACCTGGCAATGGCGGTCCGGAATTACCAATCGGCGCACGGGCTCGAAGTGACGGGAAAAATCGAAAAGGACATGTGGAAAGATTTAAACGCCGACGACGCGCCCGCGCTGTTCACTTATGCGATCTCGCCCGACGACGTGGCGGGCCCATTCGATAAAGATCCGCCCGCCGACATGATGGAGAAGGCGAAGCTCACGAGTCTGCCCTACGCCTCGCCGGCCGACGAACTCGCGGAGAAGTTTCACGTAAGCCGGGAACTCTTGAGGAAGCTCAACCCGGGTAAATCGTTTGAGGAACCGGGAACGCAGATAGAAGTTCCCAACGTGATTGTGGCCGCGCCGGGAAAGGCCGCGTCCGTCGTGGTGAACGGCGCGACCAGGACGGTGGAAGCTTTGGATGCCGACGGGAAAGTTATTGCTTCCTATGCCGCCACGGTCGGCAGTGAACACGACCCGCTTCCCGTGGGGGATTGGAAGGTGACTATCATCCAGAGGAATCCCGTGTTCTTCTACAACTCGGACCTATTCTGGGACGCCGATGAACAACATGCTAAAGCCAAGATCCCGCCCGGCCCGCGGAATCCAGTGGGAGTGGTTTGGATCGGGCTTTCTAAAGAACATTATGGAATTCACGGAAGTCCGGCGCCCCAAAACATCGGGCACACGCAATCGCACGGATGCATTCGCCTGACGAATTGGGATGCTTCGGAACTGGCGCAAATGGTTCGCAAGGGCACGCCCGCCATACTGAAAGACTGACATGCGCCATCCCATACCGGTTTTGATCGTAGGATTTCTAGCGGGCGTTTTGTGTTCCGTCGTCTTTCTTACGGCAAGTGGCAAGATCGCGTGGAATCGCGCCATATTGAGTTCGCCCGCTAACCTGCCTCAACTGGGGCAGGGGGTGGCGCAAGTTCCCCCGGCGAATGCACCGGCGGCCTCGAACCCCGATCTACCGGACCCGTCCTCGTTCGGTCCGCCCAATTCGGACGCGCAGTTGCCGCCGTTGATCCAAGGCAATCCCGCGCAGCCTTCGCAACCATCCACAACGGGCGCGGCCAGCCCCTCGCCACCCGACCCCTCGACGTTCGCGCCCTCCGTGGCGGCGACCTCGAGCCCCGCGCTCCCGGATCCCGCAAAGGCGTTTTCGCCGCCCGTGACCGATACCGACATCCGCGCGCTCGAAGCGAACAACCCGATATTGCCGATTGCCGGACTGAAAGCGGCGCAGATCCAGGACACGTTCAACGATGCGCGCGGCTCCGGCCGCAAGCACGAAGCGGCGGACATTTTATCGCCGCAGGGAACTCCCGTGCTCGCGATGACGGAAGGAAATGTGGCGAAGCTGTTTACGAGCCAGCGCGGCGGCCTGACGGTTTACCAGTTCGATAATCGGGGCGTTTACTGTTATTACTACGCCCATCTGGACCATTATGCGGATGGTTTGAAAGAGGGCATGCTGCTACGCAAGGGCGACAAGCTTGGATACGTGGGCAGCACCGGCGATGCCGATCCAAAAGTGCCGCATCTGCACTTGGCGATCTTCAAGCTTGGACCCCAGAAGCACTACTGGCAGGGCACGCCGATCAATCCGTACCCAATTTTGATGCACATACTCGGGAAGTAGATTTCAGCAGGGCCACCAAGGGCGGCACGGGTCATCCCTCCACGCGATACCCAGAGCGTCGGGGCCAAAAGGACTTCGGAAACCATAGGGACATTCGGACGGGAAAGCTAGCACGCAAGTTCTTCGCGCGTGATTTTGAAACCATCGAGATTTCCCAGGATTGTCAGCGCAATATTCTTCTGATCGAAGAAAGTTCGCGCAATCCGCTGAACGTCTTCGACGGTCACCTTCTCGATACTTTCTCCCAGTTCATCGAGCGTGAAGAACCGCTGAAAATACATCTCCTGCCGCGCCAGATTCGACATGCGGCTCGAGGTGCTTTCAAGGCTCAACATCAGCGAACCCTTCAGATGATCCTTCGCCCGCCGCAATTCTTCGGCGGGAACTTGATCCTGCTTGAGCTGGCGGAATTCCTTGAGCACGGACTCGACGACTTGGCCCACCGACTCGATGGACGTTCCCGCGTAAATCGACATGCATCCGGTATCGCGATAGGGATTGAGATCCGAAAACACCGAATAGGCCAAACCCTGGCGCTCGCGAATATTCTGGAACAGCCGGGAACTCATGCCGCCCCCGAGAATCGTGTTCAAAACGTAGCAGGAAAAACGCTCTTCATGGGAAACCGGATAACAGGGAACGCCCATGCACATGTGAACCTGTTCCAGCTCCTTCTTCGTGCGGAGCGCGATGCGGGCATGAGTGGAAGGAGTAGGATCGGAAGGAACCGGGCCAGTGTCACCCAGGCCTTCAAAATGTTCGCGCGCGAGATCGACCAGTCTCTTGTGCCGCAGGTTCCCCGCGGCGGTAATCAGGAGATTCCCAGGGCTATAGACGCCGCGGTAGTATCTATCGATCATCTCGCGATCGAAATGCTTCACGGTCTCGCGCGTACCCAGAATCGGTTTGCCAAGCGGATGATCTTTCCAAAAGTTTGAAGAGAAGATCTCGTGCACCAGATAATCCGGATTATCCGCGTCCATCTTGAGTTCTTCGAGAATCACGCCCTTTTCCTTCGCGATGTCTTCCTCGCGGAAAAGCGGGTGGAGAATCAGGTCGGCCAACACGTCGAACGCAAAGGGAAGATGCTCATCGAGAACCTTGGTGGTGAACCCGACGAGTTCCTTGGCGGTGAACGCGTCGAGATTGCCGCCGATCGAATCGACCGAGCGGGCGATATCTTCGGCGGAACGCTTCGATGTTCCCTTAAACAGCATGTGCTCGATGAAATGCGAAATTCCATTCTGGTCGGAGGTCTCACGCCGGGAGCCAGTGCCGATCCAGATGCCAACGGCAACGGACCGGACATGCGGCATGACTTCGGTGATGACACGAATGCCATTTGAAAGCGCGGTGGTCTCGATATCGCGCACCACAGTAGCTGTAACCGGCATAGAGAACAAGGGCAGGATCTACTTCTTTTGTACCACGATTGAGGACGGCGTTGCTATGCTAGACTACCCTCAGATGTCGCAAGCTCTTATAGGAATGGAACTTAGCGAACTCCAGGCGACACTGGGAGCGGACCAGCGCGCCTACCGCTCACGGCAGGTCTATAGTGCCCTTTATCACCAAAAAGTCGAGGATCTGGTCCAGATCTCAACGATTCCCGCCCAGTTGCGCCAAGATCTTGCGGCAGGTCATTGCATTGGATTGCCGGCGCTAGAGAGACGGTACGACTCCATTGATGGTACCCGCCGCTATCTGCTCCGCCTCGAAGATGGCCGGACGGTCGAGACGGTTTTGATGCCCGAAGAAGGGCGCGACACCGTTTGCATTTCGAGCCAAGTGGGGTGCCCGGTCGATTGCCGTTTCTGCATGACGGCGTTGATGGGCCTGGAGCGCAGCTTGACGGCCGGCGAGGTCGTCGGACAGGTGCTTCTCGTGGCGCGCGAGAACCATCTGCCGGCCGAAGGCTCGCGTCTGAACATTGTGATGATGGGCATGGGCGAGCCGCTGTTGAATCTGCCGAATGTCTTGAAGGCCACGCGAATCTTGACCGATCCCCAGGGAGTGGGGCTTTCAGAGCGGCGAATTACGCTTTCGACATCGGGGATCATCCCTAAGATAGAAGAGCTTGGCACGGCCGCCGTGCGCCCCAAGCTGGCGATTTCACTGAATGCCTCCACCGAAGAATCGCGACGGGAGTTGATGCCGATCACGCGCAAGTATCACTTGGCCGATTTGATCGCGGCATGCCGGGCTTATCCCCTGCGCGCGTGGGAGAGGCTGACTTTCGAGTACGTGCTGCTCGGCGGGGTGAACGATCGCGACGCGGATGCGCGCCGGGTGGTCAAGCTTCTGGCGAACTTGAACTGCAAGGTGAATCTGATTGCGCTGAACCCAGGGCCGGGGATACCATTCGAGACGCCCGCGCCCGAACGGGTGGACGCGTTCCAGCGGATTGTGCGGCGCGCGCTGCCCTGTTTCGTGCGGAAGCCGAGGGGGTTGGATATCTTTGCGGCTTGCGGGCAGTTGAAGAGGAATGGGACGGTCGCTACGCTATAATCCGGGATTTCAGGAAGAGGAGCGAATCGGATGGAGCCGGTAACCCGCGAAGTGCTTAAGCACGAGCTTACAACGCTTGAAGACCGCATAAATGACAAGCTCACAACGCTTGAAGGCCGCATTGTACAGCTCAATGTCGATCTCGAAGTCCGAATCGACAGCCGTTTTCTTGCTTTTGAGGAACGCATGGATAAGCGGTTCAGCCAGTTCGAAGACCGCTTTCTGAAAGCTCTTGCGGGGTATGTCGACACTACCGACCGCCGCTTCGCTCGAAATGAACGCGTTTTGAGCGATCTCGCCAATCGCCAACAACCGCACTAACGGATCGATGACGTATTTCCTCGCCAAGACCGATCCCGAATCCTATTCCATCGACCAATTGGAAGCCGAACACCGGACGACGTGGGACGGCGTCCGCAACGCTCAAGCACTCCGGGCGATTCGCGAAATGCATCCCGGAGATCGCGTTTTCATTTACCACAGCTTAAGCGGCGAAGCGGGAATCGTGGGACTCGCCAAAGTGGTTTCGGAGCCTCGCCCCGATCCCGCCGATCCCAAACTGACCGTCATCGAATTTAAATTCCTAACGCGGCTTGAACCCGTTACTTCGCTCAAAGAGATCAAAGACTCCGCATTATTCAACGACTGGGCGCTGGTTCGACAAAGCCGGCTTTCGACGATGTCCGTTCCAAATTCTTTCGTGGAATGGATGCGCGCCAAGCACGGCAGCCTACACTTCCCGGAAGTGTGATTTCCCGAAAACCGGATTTCCGCTGTCTCTGCCCTTCTAAACCGCTGAAACTCAAGCTATTCTATTTCTAGAAACGCATCTTGCCCTGGCAGGCAACGTGCTTTTTGGAACCAGCGGCGTGTAGTGTCTTCGAAAGACCCCGACCGGTCAAAATGCTTCAGGAACTCAAATTTCAACTCTCGACGGCAATCCTCACAATTGTGACGATTGCCGCCGTTGTGGCCGCGATCCTGAATTTTCAGCAATTGGGCAGATTCCGGCTAGCCGAAGATGGCGTTACTTGGGTGGATCGCGGTCTAGGCAACTCCACAATCATTGAAGCGAAACGTATCGATCGGGGTAGCGGAGCGGAGAAGGCGGGACTGCGACTCGGGGACCGGCTGCTACAAATCAATGGCGTGCCGGTCGAAAAGGCCCTGCAGGCTCCCCAGATTCTGGCGGTAGTGGGAGCTTGGAATAAAGCCCATTACCTGGTCCGGCGCGCGAGCGTCGACGTCAAGACAACGGTCATTGTAGGGGAAGCGCCGCGCGGGCGCGCGCTTTATTACCAGTACTTAGCCGGTTTCGCTTACCTGATTATCGGCGTTTTTGTTTATTTCCGGCGCGGCAGCGCCCACAAGGCCCGTCACTTTTTCGTTTTCTGCCTGGTTTCATTCATATTTTGTTGTTTCCACTACACCGGAAAGCTGAATAATTTTGACAAAATCGTTTATTGGGGCAATTTAGTGGCGGGTTGGCTCGCGCCCGCGCTGTTTCTGCATTTTTGCCTGACATTCCCGGAACCGCCGAAGTGGTTCCGCGTCCGCCTGTATACTCCGCTGGTCTATCTTCCCGGGATTATTTTCACGCTCATGTTTATCGGGATCGCCTCGGGGCTGGTCCGGATTGCCGCTCCGCTGATCGAAGTCCGCGAGACTCTCGACCGCGCCTGGATGCTGCTGCTTACATCTCTCTATGTTGCAAGCGGCATCGCGCTGGCGCTTGAATATCGCAAGGCGGAAGATCCCATTGTCCGGCAACAATTGAAATGGCTGCGGAATGGAGCTTTTTGCGGCTTCCTCCCATTCGCGATTCTGTACGCGATTCCCTATGTTTTCGGCGCGGCGCCCGGGCCGTATTTGCAGCTTTCGGTTCTCGGGCTTCCACTGATTCCCCTCACGCTCGCCTACGCGGTTTTGCGCTACCGGCTGATGGACGTGGATATTATCTTTCGCCGGGGGTATGCCTACACGCTGGCGACGCTCTGCGTTCTGGCCGCGTTTTACGGCATCGTTTTCTCCCTCGCGAGCTTAGTGCAGAAAAATTTCAAGGATCTGGGCAACACCGGACTCATCAGCGTCATGCTGGTAGCCACCTTCCTGTTCCAACCGATCCGCAATTGGATGCAAGAGCGCCTCGATAAATTCTTCTACAGGGACCGCTACGACTACCGGCGCACGCTGGTCGAATTCGCGCGCGAACTGAATTCGGAAACGGATCTCGACAAGATGCTGACGCTTGTCGCGGACCGCCTGATGCAAACTCTTTCGATCCGGCACGTCGCATTCTTTATCGCGGACTGCGGCTCCGCCGAGGCCATCCCTAGTGAGCAGCCGGCGTTCGAGCTTCGGAAGTCCCTGGGATCGAACGGCCGGTCGGCGGGTCATGATAACCCGCTCGACCTGAGTTTTTTGAACTGGGAGCGGAACACGCCTTACCTCTTCTTTGAACGGACCCGGTATCGCCTGGATGCGGTCGCCCAAAGCTGGCCGGCTTCGATCCGGCGGACGCTGTCCGATTTGGATCTGACCTATTATTTACCTTGCACGGTTCGCGGCCGGACCATCGCCTACATCGGAGTGAGCCGGACGGAGGCGGGGGATTTTCTTTCGAGCGAAGATGTCGAGCTACTGCTCACGCTGTCGGGCTACGTGGGAATCGCGATCGAAAACGCGAACCTGTATCGCTCGCTCCAGCGAAAGGCGGACGATTACGAGCGCCTGAAGGAATTCAGCGAAAATATAGTCGAATCGATCAACGTCGGCATTCTCGCGGCGGATCTGGAAGACCGCGTCGAAAGTTGGAACTCCCAAATGGAGCAATTGAGCGGCATTCCGCGCAAGAACGCGGTGGGCCGCTCGCTTTCCGCCTTGTTTCCCCCGGAATTGATGGAACAGTTGGAGCGGGTGCGCGGCGAGGCCGGAATTCACCATCTTGACAAATTCCAGTGGGGCCGGCCGCTTGAACATGCCAACGGCCGGAATGGAAACGGGACCGCCCGCGAAGCCACGGTGAATATCGCCATCGCGCCGCTCGTATCCCGCGAGTTCCAGCGGATCGGGCGGTTGGTAATTTTCGACGACATCACCGACCGCGCGGAACTTGAACGGCGTCTGGTTCAAGCCGACAAATTGAGCAGCATCGGATTACTTGCCGCCGGGGTCGCGCACGAAGTCAATACGCCGCTCGCGGTGATCTCCACTTACGCGCAAATGCTTTCCAAGCAAGTGGCCGGCGACGAGCAGCAATCGCGCATTCTCGACAAGATTGCCAAGCAGACGTTTCGCGCGAGCGAGATCGTCAACTCGTTGCTGAACTTTTCCCGAACGTCGCCCAATCAATTGGCGGCGGTGAATTTGAATCGCGTGATTCAGGAAACCGCCTCGCTTTTAGAGCATCAACTGCGGAAGGCGGGGATTGAGGTCAAATTGAATCTGCGGGAGCCGCTCGCACCCGTGCAGGGAAATTCGGGCAAGCTGCAACAGGTGTTTCTGAATCTATTTCTGAACGCTCGCGACGCCATGCAGGCGGGCGGCGTTCTGGAAGTCACCACCGCGAGCGATGAAGCGGGCCTGCACATCGATGTGTGCGATACCGGGCATGGCATCGCGCCCGAGCACGTGGCGCGAATCTACGATCCGTTCTTCACGACCAAAGGCTCGAAGAAGGGAACGGGCCTCGGTCTCTCGGTCACTTATGGCATCGTTCAGGAGCATTTCGGCACGATCGAGGTGTTTCCGCGAAACGGCGGCGGCACGCGGTTCCGCGTCGAATTGCCGGTAGTTCGGAAAGCCGTTCACGCGTAAGGAAATCCCAAAATGGTAGCCACGGAAGAACGTACCGGAGAACGGAGGACGCTGGCCGGAAAAGGCCGCATCCTGGTGATTGACGATGAGGCGGATATTCGCGAAAGCCTGGAAACGCTGTTAAGCCTGGAAGGCTATTCCGTGGATCTCGCGCAGAATGCCACCGAGGGCGAACGGCGCTTGGAATCGAAGTCCTACGATCTGGTGCTTCTGGATTTGATGATGCCCGACAAGTCGGGCATGGAAGTTCTACGCGGCGTGCGGGAGCGCGACCGGGCCACGCCCATTTTCATGATCACCGCGTATGGGTCGATCGATGCCGCGGTGAACGCGCTCAAATTGGGCGCGAACGATTATTTCCCCAAGCCCTGGGACAACGAAAAGCTGCTGATCGAAATCGATCGCATGATCGCCGAGCAGCGCTTGCAGCACGAGAATCTCTATCTCAAACGCGCGCTGAAACAACGGTACAGTTTTCCCAATATCGTCGGGAAGAGCGAGCGAATGCAGCGGCTCCTGCACTTGGTGGAGCAGGTGGCGCCCACGCGCACCACTATCCTGGTTACCGGCGAAACCGGAACCGGCAAAGAGCTAATCGCGAAGGCGATCCATGCCGCGTCGCCGCGGGCCGATTTCGCGTTCGTGCCGGTGAATAGCGGGTCGCTGCCCTCCGACTTGCTCGAATCGGCCCTATTCGGCCACGTTAGGGGCGCGTTCACCAGCGCGAGCCAGACGAAGAAGGGATCGTTCGAAGTCGCCAATCGCGGCACCATTTTTTTCGACGAAATTGGAACCATCAGCCCCGAGACGCAGGCGAAATTGCTGCGGGTTATCCAGGAGAAGGAGTTCACGCCGCTCGGCTCGAATGAGATCATTCACGTGGACGTCCGCATTCTGGCGGCCACCAATGCCGATTTGCGCAAACTTGTGGATGAGGGCCGGTTTCGGGAGGATCTGTATTACCGGCTGAACGTGATTAATATCCACCTGCCGCCGCTGCGTGAGCGGAAGGAGGATATTCCGCTGCTGATCGAATTCTTCTTCACCAAGTTCAGCCGCGAGAACGAAAAATTCCTCGACGCGGCGAACAAGTCCGTTCTGCGCTTTCAACCCGAAGCGACCCAGGTGTTGATGGATCACACGTGGCCGGGCAACGTTCGGGAACTCGAGAACGTGGTGGAGCGCGCCGTCGTGCTCGCGTCCGAGCCGTTCCTTCCGCTCGACGTCTTCCCCGAGACGCTGCTGCAGGCGAATGGGATTCGATTGCGGCGCGGCGACAACGGGCCGTTGCCGCCGGACGCTTCATTATTCGAGATTGTCGCCGATTTCGAGAGGCGTATTATAATCGAACGCTTAGAACAAGCCGGCTGGAGCCAGACGGACGCTGCGGACCATCTGCATGTTCCGCTCTCGACGCTGAATCAGAAGATCAAGCGCTTGAATATCGAAGTGCGGCGGAAATCGGACGAGCGGCGCGCGGGAGAGCGATAGCAACCGTAGACGTTCGTTCTTACCCGCAGTTGAACTTCAAGGGCGTGGGGCTGTGCTTCCCAAAGCGCGGCTAATTCCCTCTTCAGATACACGGCACAGCCGAAGGTCCTACTCGAGATGAACTTGCCCAAAAGACTGCGTTCGTTATTTCAATCAGATCCGGGCCGCCTTGATCCGCCTTTACGTACGCCGTAAATCCACCTCCGAAAATCGGGCTTTCGGTCGGGTAGCCTAGCACAGTCAGGTTCGTTAGTGCCGTGCATCCCAAGGAAGAGAGACTCTGACTAACACCTTTGGTACGCGGATTTGGATACCAGTCTCCGCTGTCGTTATAAAGTCCCCCAGATATGCTAACCGTAACAGAGAAATAATCTGTGTCGCTCGCCAGCAGCGTGCAATCACTGGGAACGCAGGTGTAACTGACGATGCGTACGTCTGCATTGGCGCTCTTCACCTGTAGTACGAGTAAAATTCCCGACCATAGCAATCCTGTAAACGCTATCTTTCTAATGAATCTCATTTTGTATTTCCTCTCTATTGGGTGATGATAAGTTCAGGATACGGTTTGTTTTGCAGTGTTACCTCTGCATCGGATACAATCCGAGCGACGCCATATTTAGTGGCGGCTCTAGCAAGTGTACCGGCTAACTGTCCGGAGTAGAACGCGTACCAACCCCGATATGGATCGGTTCCAAATGTAAGCCTTGTTCCCGGCGTGACATTCTTCGCGACAGCCATAAGCCAAGGAACTATCGTATCCGTTTGCGCCTTAGCCGCCCTATCCCTGATTGCGGTCAATAAGTCAAATTCAGACCGCAGCCGAGCCTTAACTTGGGGAATCACGCTTCCAGAATCCCGGCCAACGCTCGTTCCATCGCTAAACATAACGGCTTCCAGAGAAATAGTTACTTGTGTCTGCTGACTTAACATCCGCTGAGCTTCCGCGATTCGTGACGAGAGGACTGGAGAGAGAGCAGGGATACCGGCATCGAGAACGGAGACAAACTGGTCGGAATTCGGATTGACGCAGTCACATCCCGCAGGGAAGTTACATTCCAAATTGTGTGATCTTGGGCAAATTGCCGCCCCGCCCGATCGATTAAAGCCCAACGAACGGTGTACGAAATTATGGCCTTATTGCTTGCGTTCTTGATAAATACTGAAAACGGCAACAGCGGAGAAAGTATCTCCTGCTGAGCCCCGGTCATCACGGAACCTAAGAGAGGAGCAAAAGCAACTGAGGTATAGGGAACAACCGTTACTTCCGAAGCTGAGAAAGCCAATACCGTTATGCTAGGCGGCGCAGTGTTAGTGGAGAGAGTAGGTGATATCCCTCGCATTGCATTACTATAGCCGCCGCCCCCATCACCAATTGATTGTGCATAAAGGGGGGGGGGCAGCTATCGTCAGCGAAGCGACCAAAGTCCGGGAGATCAGAATGGTTGAAAGGTTCATGAGACTCCTAATTGTGATCTTTTCGAACGTCACAGTAAAAATGTTACTGCTCGTTTCGGTAAAACGCAACGACTATTTTTATTTTTCGTGCGCATTCTCACGCGAAGCGGTGTATATAGGTGTATACAAAGGATTATACGGGCAGTAGAGTTCTTTTTCCCACAGCACCTCTCGTGCGAGCGAGTTGGGTCGCCCGTGCATCGGCCCGGAAGCCAGCGTGAAGAACGTATTATAGGCGTTGCGATGAATTCCGCCGCGAACTCGATTGAGCGCCCACAAACTCCGGAAGAACTGGCCGAAGCGCTACGCGCCGCCGCGTCGGGTAACCGCACCATCGCGCTTGGCGGGCAATTCTCGAAAAACCGCATGGCTGGCGCGGTGGCGGAATCGGATACCATCGTAAGCACGTCGGGTCTGACGCGCATCCTCAAGTACGAGCCCCGCGACCTCACCATCAGCGTGGAGGCAGGCGCGCTCTACTCCGATGTCAGCCGCACGCTCGCGCACAACCGGCAAATGATTCCGCTCGATCCGCCGTTTTCCGAGACGGCCACCATCGGCGGCGTGCTGGCCTCAAACTGCAGCGGCCCCCGCCGACGGCTTTATGGCACGGCGCGCGATCTGGTGATCGGGATGAAATTCGCCACGCTCGAAGGCAAACTGGTCCAATCGGGGGGAATGGTCGTCAAGAATGTCGCGGGTCTGGACATGGGAAAACTCATGATCGGCTCGTTCGGAACGCTGGCGGCGATCGCGATCGCGAATTTCAAATTGCTGCCCGCGCCCGTGGTGGAACGAACATTCGTGCTCTCCTTCGATTCGCTGGATGCGGCCCTGGCGGCGCGGGATCGCGTGCTGCGGAGCGTGCTGCAGCCCGCGGCAATCGATCTTTTGAATCCGCGGGCGAGCGGATCGTCCGCTTTCATAATGGCTCTCCAGATGGGCGGCAACGCCGCAACGATAGATCGCTGCGAGCGCGAAATTTCGGAACTCGGCGATATGCGAGCGCTCGCCGAAAACGAGGAATGCGACTTCTGGAAGGGGATTCGTAACTTCACTCCGGACTTCCTTGCCACGCACGCCGATGGCGCGGTGATCAGGGTCTCATGCACGCTTGCCGCAATGCGGGAAGCGATTGCTTCTTTCGATTGTCCAGTGGTTGCGCGCGCGGGTTCCGGAGTTTGCCACGGCTATTTCGTCGGCACCGAACCCGCCGTTGCGTGGATGGACGACGCCGGAAAGAAAGGTTGGAAAGCCGTAATCGAATTTGCGCCGGAAACGCGGAAAGCGCAACTCGACCTTTGGCCAGCTCCCGGCGAGGATTTTGAGATGATGAAGAGGATCAAACAGATGTTCGATCCCAATCGATTGCTCAATCGTGGCCGACTCTACAATCGCATTTGATCCGTCTCGATTCGACAAGCCCCAACAGGCCGATCTCGACCGGTGCGTGCATTGCGGGTTATGCTTGAACGCCTGCCCCACGTATCGCGAGCTGGGCGTCGAAATGGATTCGCCGCGCGGGCGCATCTATCAAATGGTGCAGGTCTCGAACGGCGCGCCCATTACCGATTCATACCAGGAACACTTGAGCCTTTGCCTCGCGTGCCGCGCCTGCGAGACGGCGTGTCCGTCGGGGGTCGAGTACGGGCGGCTGATCGAAGCCGCGCGCGCGGAGATTGAGAACACGGTCGAACGGCCGCTTGCGACGCGATTGATTCAGCGCTTCGTGTTCGGGCACTTGCTGCAATCGCCGGCCACCATGAGCCTGCTCGGTTGGCTCCTGTATATTTTCCAGGCCACGGGTTTGCAGAAGCTGGTTCGCGCGTCGGGCATCCTCAAGCTATTGGGCAAAATGGGCCGCCTGGAGCAGCTTGCGCCGCCCGCTCAACCGCCGTTTTTTTTCGGCAAGATCGGAAAGACATTTCCAGCGGAAGGCCAGCGCCGATATCGCGTGGCGTTGATGGCCGGCTGCATCGCCAACGTCTCATTCGCGCGGTTGAACGAGGCGACCGTCCGCGTGCTGCAAAAAAATGGCTGCGAAGTGGTTGTGCCGGGGGGACAGGGTTGCTGCGGCGCTTTGCACGTACACGCGGGGCTTCGCGAGGAGGCGCGTAAATTGGCGCGGCGCAATATCGACGTGGTTCTTGGCGGTAAGTTCGATGCCGTTCTCACCAACGCCGCCGGCTGCGGCTCGACGCTCAAAGAGTACGACGAGCTGCTGGAACACGATTCCGCATACGAGGAGAAAGCGCGCGAGTTTGTTTCCTCCATGAAGGATGTAACCGAGTTCCTTGCCTCGATCGATTTGAACCGGCAAATGGGCGCGGTACCCGTGACGGCGACTTATCAGGATTCCTGCCACCTCGCGCATGGCCAGAAAATTCGCAAAGCGCCGCGAGAGTTATTGCGCTCCATTCCCGGCCTGACGTTCCGGGAGATGCCGCTTTCCGATTTATGCTGCGGCAGCGCGGGCGTGTATAACGTGATCCATACGGAGATGGCTCTCGATATCTTGAATCGCAAAATGGACAACGTGAACCTTACTAAGGCCGATGTGATTGTGACCGCGAATCCCGGCTGCATGCTGCAGTTGGAAGCGGGCGTGCGCTTGCACGGGCATGGCCAGCGCGTCGCGCACGTAGTCGAGATTTTGGACGAAGCGTACCGGAACGCCTGAATTGCGGAATTGTGATATGTTCCTACGTGGTGATCTCGCGCTTGGCGCATTGCTCTATGCCGACAAAACCTACCGCTAAGAAAGCCTGCTTTGTTGTCGCCCCGATCGGTGAAGAAGGTTCGGACGTGCGGAAGCGCTCCGACAAAGTCTTTGAGATTTTGAAACGCGCTTTGGCATTCGGCTACAAGCCCATCCGGTCGGACCAGATAGCCGAGCCGGGGATGATCAGCCACCGAATGATTCAACTACTCGTCGAAGCTCCTCTGGTTATTGCCGACCTGACCGGAGCCAATCCGAATGTGTATTACGAGTTGGCCATCCGGCACGCCGCCGGCAAACCAGTCATACAACTGATCGCGAAAGGCGAAAAGATTCCGTTTGATATTGCGGACATGCGCACGATTGTCATCGACGTTGCGGAACAATTCGCGGCGGAAGAACGCATTAAGGCGAGCGCGAAGGAGATCGACAAGCCCGGCTATCGAGTGACTACGCCTATATCGATGGCTCTCAATCAAGCCGCGATACTGCAGGCCGGCAGCTAAGGCGGCCCAAATGGCGGCTCCGAAGAAGACTAAGAAGTGCTTAATTGTCGGCGAAGCGGATTCGGAGGCCACGCGGCGTAAGGTCAAGGGAATAGTAGAAAGAGCGGTCGCGAAAGGCTACAAAACCGAACACGCACATGACATTGCCGGGGGGATGTACATGGATGCGGTGATCAAGCGTCTGGGCGACGACGATCTTGTAATCGCCGACTTAACACCGGGCGACCCGCAGGTTTATTATCTGATGGCGATACGACACGCCATCGAAAAGCCGATCATTAGCCTTTGCACGACGGACACCGACTTACCTATCGAGTCAACCGGATTGACCGTCATCCGCATTAACGTGTCTGAAGAATTCGCCTCGCAAGAGAAGATCGAAAAACACGTACGCGCAATCAATGAACCGGGCTACAAGGTCACGACGCCGATTTCACAAGCTCTAACCCGAAATATCTTCTTCGATCGAGCTACCGAGGAGGAAAAGCGCGTTGGCCAGTTCTTCGATTCCATAAACACGAAAATCAACAGCCGCCTGGATGAATTAGAGCGGCTGACACGCCAGATTGAAGACTCCACAAGAAAGCCTCTACATGGCATCGAAGAAGTATTCGCGCAGGTGTACCGGACGCTCGAAGACGCGAAGGTAGGCGGGCGAATCTGGTTTGTCGGCATGACCTTCGGCTTGGGTCCGCCGCATCGTTATCGGATCAGGAAATTGCCGGTCGATGTTGCGGCAAGGCAAAGGCGGCCTGGTGCCTCGCCTGAAAAGCTCGAAAAGTCCACAATCACCATAGACGATCTGATTCATGCGAAGTGGAAGGAACTTCCTTTATTCGATAAGATGATCGATCGATTGCACGAGAGGCTTGGCGAGATCATAGAACACGCCAAGGATCCGGTGCTAGTCTGCTTGACGCACGACAAGAAAGCGCTCATGGAAAATTTTCTGAGCAAGTTATCCAGACGGAGTTCTTACAGCAGTCTTGCAACGCAGGTGGATGTAGTGGCCGATGAAATTATCCGGCTGCACAAGGCCGTGGAGAAGAAGGTCACCGAATCCAAACCTGTCACCTATGTCAACTCTATCCCTCTTCAGATCCTGATCGTGGAAAAGGGAGGTCCGTCTCCCCTTGTAATGGGGAAAAAGGCTTGCGTTGTATTTCACGTTGGAACAGCCAATATCGAAACGTACCTGCTTGAGGACGGGGAGACAGGATTTTACACCGAGGTCGAATCCCTGGTGGAGATGTTCGAACAGATGGCTGAATCGCTTTGGGACGCAGGCAGGCCCGCCGAAATCCAGCCGGCTTCTTCGATGTCGAATTAGGCTTCGTGCCGGTTAATCGCCTGAATCACCGGTGGAAGCGCAACAGACGGATCGCTCAACCACCATTTCGCGATCCGCTCCTCTTTCACGCTGCAATTCGCCGAGCCGCCGCACGCTTCCAGATAATTCAGCAGTTGCGGAAGAATCTCATCCACCTGCTTGCGGGAACCCTGGACCGTGAAAATCTGAGCAATCCCAAAGGGCTTCCGCATGTATGCGGCGAAAAACCCCATCTCCGTTAGCGATTCGATCAGGCGCGGGTCGGAGCGGTCGCGATCCAGCGTGATGTGTATTTCGGTCTCGCGGAAATCGCCTTTCCGCAGCGGTCCGTTTGAAACGCGGAACGGCAGAGGCACTCCGGCCACGTAAGGACGGTCAAGAATCTCTTTGTCCAGAGGGATAAATTCACCCTCCAGGTAGCCGTTCAATCCGGATGAAGCACTGGCGGTTGCGGCTAGATCGTCGAAAGTGCGCCGGAACTTATCCGAATCGTGCAATTTCAAGGTGAGGTGATGGGGAGCCTCGAAACCACGCTGCCCCTCGGGATGGCCCGCGAAGTCACTTCGCTTAAAAGACAGTTCGCCTAGATGCTTCTCGAACGCTTCCGTGAGAGTTATCGCGTCAACATGAATGTGAAAAATAGCCATGAATTACCTTCAGAGGCGTCTCTGATCGTTGGGGTCACCAGAGGACGACCGCTCTTTCAATATATGATATCAGAGCAAAAAAGAGCAGACCGGCGACCGTGATCATGATAACGCCCGCGAACACCAAGGGTGTATCGAGATAGTAAGACGAAGTTGTCAACAAGTGGCCAATCCCCTGAGTGGAGCCTGTAAACTCGCCGATAACGGCCCCCACGACGGCAAGGGAGCTGGCAGTCTTTAACGACGCAAAAAGATAGGGAACGCTGTTGGGCACCCTAACCTTCATCAGCACCTGCCACCACCTCGCCGAAAGAGATCTCATCAGGTCAAGCACAGGGGGGTCGACGGCAACCAGGCCTGCCACGGCGTTCACCAGCACTGGAAAGAACGCGACCATGGCCGACATAACGATCTTCGACGGAATTCCATTGCCGAACCAAAGGATCAGCAGCGGCGCAACGGCAATGAGCGGCGTCGATTTTAGCGCGATTGCGTAGGGATAGAGAGAGCGCTGCAATGGACGCGAATGCACAAACGCGATGGCGATCGAATACGCGGAAGCGCTACCCAGCAGGAAGCCCGAAACCGCCTCGATCATGGTTATCGACGTCTCGACGCACAACCGCCCGAAGTTCCCGGCGATTGCTCGCGCCACTTCGAGCGGCGTGGGAAGCACGATTCTATCGATGTGGAAGCCTTTGGCGGCGACCGTCCATAGCAAAATCAGGACAACGAACGAGACCGCGGGCGGCACGGCAGCTCTTAGGAGAGATGCGATTCGACCCAACGCGCGACCTCCCGAAATTCATCGGTTTGCCTGATCGAGTTTTCGCGAGGCCGAGTGAGCGGCACGTCGACAATCGCCTTCACGCAACCCGGACGAGTGGAAAGAACGATCACCCGATCGGAAAGAAACACCGCCTCCGCGATGCTATGCGTGACGAACAGAACTGTCAGGTTTACTTCGCGCCAGATGCGTAATAGCTCCACATTGAGGGTGTTGCGCGTGAACTCATCGAGCGCGGCAAATGGTTCGTCCATCAGCAGCACTTTGGGATCGAAGGTAAGTGCCCGCGCCAGCGCCACGCGATGCTGCATGCCTCCCGAGAGCTCCGCGGGCCGCTGCCGCTCGAATCCCTTGAGGCCCACAAGCTCGATAAGAGCTTGCGGCGCGCGCGTGGAAACGCCGAAAATCTCCAGCGGGAGTTGAACGTTGCGCATAACCGTTCTCCAGGGCAGCAATACGGGGGTCTGGAAGACCCAGCTGAACGCATGTTGGCGCCTTGCATCTGCCGGATCCATGCCGCCGATTTCAATCTTCCCCTCGGTCGTGGGCGTGAGGTCGCCGATCATGCGGAGGAGAGTCGTCTTACCGCATCCGCTTGGCCCGACTATGCACGAGAAGCTGCCCGGTCCCGCGGAAAACGAAACGTTCTCAAGGGCCCGAACTTGCCTGTCGTGAGACTGGAATGTCTTTCCGAGCTGGTCGACGTCTATGCTCAACATCGGGCTTTAGCGGGCGGGCAGATCGGGCCACGCCTTAGCGTCGATCTTCTCCAGGAAGCTTGTCGTGTATGCTTCCCGGACGTCAAACGAACTCTTGAGCACCCGCTCTTCCGCCAGACGGTTGTACGTATCCTGGAACATGCTGCTATTCATGTAGCCCGGCGGGTACTCGCGGCTGTCGCTCGTCACGGCCAAGTAGGCCTTCAGGCGCTTCAACGACAAAACGGGGTTTAGGGACGGATCCCGCTTGAGCAGAATGTTCCGGCCTTCCTCGGGATGCCGCGCGGTGTAGTCGATACCTTTCAGGGTAGCCCTTAGAAATCGCGTCACGAGTTCGGGCTTGGTATTGATTGTCTCTTCGGTGGCGAAAATCGTATAACCTTGGGTGATGATTCCATAATCGGCGGGACTGACGATATTGATATCGACTCCCTTCGCCGGCAAGTCAAGACCGGCCGTGACGGTGAAACCCCATTCGGCGTCGATTCGCTTGGCAACAAGCTGGCTGTAATCGAATCCGACGTCGAGCTCCATGTACTTGATATGGCCGCGATGCAGAAGTGAGTGAAGCACGTCTGTCGATATGTGCCCATAATAGAAACCGATCTTCTTGCCTTGAAGCTGCTGCAACTTCGCGATGCCGGAGGATTTCAACGTAATCAAGCAGGTAAAGTTCGAGTTGCGATGAACGATCGCGAGCGCTTTCACCTTCTGGCCCCGGGAGCGCGCAACCAACAAGGTATCGGGGCCTCCCAGGACTCCGAAAATATCCTGACCCGTGGCAACCGTCTTTACCGGATTCAGCTCTTGAGATCCCATTTGAAACCGCACGTCGATCCCTTCTTGAGCATAGAATCCCTTATCTTGAGCAACGTAGAAAGTTGCCTGGCCAGCCTCAACAATGGGGATGGGAAAGCGAACGGAGACGTCCGCGCGCTTAGCTGGTTCCGCGTTAGGAGGGCGGTTGCATCCGGCTAGAGTCAAGCCGATGATGAATAACAATGCCCAACGATAGAGCGCACTTGTTTTGGCGACGTTTAACAAAGCTTGCGGCACGGTTCAGTCTAGATAAACGGCGGCTTTGAAGTCAAACCCGGCGCGCGAATCGCCCGCGAAGCGCGCGTTACACTGAACCCCATATGAACAGGCTTGAGGAGTTGCGCCGGCGCCATGCGGCGGCGGAGCAGGGGGGAGGCGCGGAACGCAAGGAACGCCAGCACAAGGAAGGTAAACTTTCCGCGCGAGAGCGTGTCGACCTCCTCCTGGACGAAGGCTCGTTTGAAGAGCTCGACAAGCTCGTTACGCACCGGTGCCGCGATTTCGGAATGGAAGACCAGATCGTCCCGGGCGACGGCTTCATCACAGGGTATGGCGAGATCGACGGCCGGCTCGCCTACGTGTTCGCGCAGGATTTCACGGTGTTCGGCGGATCGCTTTCCGAAAGCAACGCGCAAAAAATTTGCAAGGTGATGGACATGGCGCTCAAGAACGGCGCTCCTGTCATCGGCCTCAACGATTCGGGGGGCGCGCGCATTCAAGAGGGCGTGCTCTCGCTTGCCGGGTACGCCGACATTTTCCTGCGCAACACCCTGGCGAGCGGAGTGGTGCCTCAGATTTCCGCCATCATGGGCCCGTGCGCGGGCGGCGCGGTCTATTCTCCCGCGATTACGGATTTCGTATTCATGGTCGCCGGCACCAGCTACATGTTCGTCACTGGACCCGACGTGATCAAGACCGTCACGCACGAGGACGTGACCAAGGAGAGGCTGGGCGGCTCGATGACGCATAATTCGGTGAGCGGCGCCGGCCACTTCATCGCGCCGAACGACGCGGATTGCGTGCGCATGATTCGCGAGCTCATGAGTTTCCTTCCGGGGAACAATCGCGAAGCTCCGCCGCGGCGCGAAACGGAGGATCCCGCGAGCCGCGCCGATCGCGAGTTGGATACCATCGTCCCGGCGGAAGCGAACCTGCCTTACGACATCAAGGATGTGATCCGGCGCGTGGTGGACGACGGCTGGTTCTTCGAAGTGCATGAGCATTTCGCCATGAACATCGTCGTCGGATTCGCGCGAATGGACGGGCGGCCCATCGGGATCGTGGCAAATCAACCGGCCTTTCTTGCCGGCTGTCTCGATATCGATTCGTCGGTGAAAGGCGCGCGCTTCGTGCGCTTCTGCGACGCATTCAACATTCCGATTCTCACATTCGAGGACGTTCCCGGCTTCCTGCCCGGCACCGCGCAGGAATTCGGCGGCATCATACGCCATGGCGCGAAGTTGCTCTACGCTTACGCCGAGGCGACTGTCCCCAAGATAACCGTGATCACGCGAAAAGCGTATGGCGGAGCCTATTGCGTTATGGGTTCGAAGCACCTGCGCACCGATGTGAACCTCGCCTGGCCGAGCGCCGAAATCGCCGTGATGGGAGCGGAAGGCGCCGTGAACATCGTGTACCGGCGCGAGTTGCTGGCGAACGGCGAGGGCATTCGCCCGGCGAAGGTCGCTGAATTCCGCGAACGGTTCGCCAACCCGTTCATTGCCGCGGAGCGAGGCTTTGTCGACGACATTATCGAGCCGCGCGAAACCCGGACCCGCGTGATTCGCGCGCTCCGGATGCTCGAGAATAAAGTCGATACGATGCCGCGGAAAAAGCACGGCAACATCCCGCTGTGAACTATATACTTTAGCGTGTGCTCGCTATTAGCCGTTCTGCTGATGTTTGCGCCCGATCCTTCGCGGGATGCAATACAGCAGGCGTTACTACAACGGTCCGAGCTAGCCAAACGCGCTCTACTGAACGGAAATGCGGAGGAAGCCGTCGCCCGCTATCGCGCGTTGGTCAAAGAACTTCCCGCCGACCCGGGCATGCGGCTGAACCTGGCTCTGGCGCTCGAATCCGCCGGCAAGTATGCCGATGAAATCGAGCAACTGGAATGGGTGCTGCAACGGAAGCCCGAGATGTTCGCCCCTTGGCTTCTATTGGGAATGGCGCATCAAAAACTCGGTCAACCCGCGGCGGCCATCGATCCGTTGCGCCGCGCGCTGTCGCTTTCGCCCAATGACGAGCTGGCGCTGCTCGAACTGGCCGACGCTCATTTGGCGCTCGGCAATTTCCCCGAAGCGGTCCAACGGCTCCAAGAAATTGTGGCGAGGAATCCGAGTTCCGCAAAAGGGTGGAAGGGACTCGCGCTCGCTTACGCGGCTCAGGGGCAAGAAAGCCTGGCGCGTTTGGAACGGACGGCGCCCGGCTCGGCGGAGTGGTGCTTGCTCGCCGCCCGCTCGGAGTTGGATGGCGCGCACTTCACGCGCGCTTTCGCGCTGTTACGCGAGGCGGTGAAGCGGGAGCCGGATTTGCGCGGCGTGCATGAAGCTCTGGCGGAGGTCTACGAGAAGACCGGCCATCCCGATTGGGCGGCGACGGAACGGCGGCGAGAAGGGTCCGCTCACGGTGAGCCGAAGCAGGAGAGCTTCCTGGAGGCGGAAAGATATCGGAAGCTGGCGGCTGGCGCGATGGCGCATCTGGAGCGCTTGCCGGAATCGATCGAGCTTCTGGAAATGCGGGCCGAATCCGACCAGCGGCAAGGGCGCCGGGCCGACGCGCTGGCCGAGTGGAGACGCGCGGTGCAACTAGCGCGCGGAGACCGGCGGGTATTGGGAAAGCTGGCCGAATCTCTCTGGATCAATCGCTCCTATGAGGAGGCCGCGCCGCTGCTCACGCGCCTGGTGACGGCGAATCCGAATCAGCCGCAGTGGCAATATCTGCTGGGCGACGTTCTCTTCCGCGAGCGGCGGAGCGAGCAGGCGCTGGCGCATTTGGAAGCCGCGATCCGGCTGGATGGCGGGTTGCTGGCGGCGCACGCGGTATTGGGACGCATCTATCTGCAGCTTGGCGACGCTTCGAAAGCGATACCGCATCTGCTGATAGGAATGCCGACGGACGAAGCGGCGATCTCATTTCAGTTGGGGCAGGCATATCGCGCGACGGGACAGCCGGAGCTGGCGGCGAAAGCGTTCCAGCGGCAAAAGGAATTGTTGGCAACGCCGCCGGAACAGGCGAAGATTACGGCCCCTGAGGAATAAACTTCCCGATGCCGACCATTCGGGCTGCGCTCACTTAAAGTCGTCATGCCTTGGCGGTTGCGCAAGCATGAACGGACTAGCGCCCCCGCGAGGATTGCATGATCGAATGGTTTCGCCGCGAGCATGGCCTGGCGGCCGCTGCATCTGCTTTGGTCACAACTCCGGCGGGAGTAGTTCTGTCGCCGCGGGAGCTCGGTGGTGGGCAGGCACCCCCAAGGCGAAGAGCCAATTAGACTCGACGAAAACGTGTGGCATGCATATCGGGAGTCATTGGGGTGTGCCGCTCGCCGCAACTCGTGACGGCGGGAACGACGTGAACGACGCTGCCTCTTTTGGGGGCTGTTGCTCCGGCTGGAATACCATGACGCTTCCAACTGTGCCAATCCCGTCGAAACAACCCTGGTACCAGGAACTTTACCAGACCCCAAATTGACCCACAACCCGACGCGGTTACATGAGTGTCCGCGCCACAATTACGGTCCGCTTACCTCGCGGAGTAATTCTCGCGAGCGCTTCGACACCGGGTTAAAGCGCAATGCCTCATTCAGATTCGAGCGCGCTTGCGCAACCCGACCGGACCGGAACTGCGCCACGGCCAGGTTCAACCGCGCCGCTTCATTGCCGGGATTCCGCTGTACCACGCCGCTCCAAAGCCGCATGGCTTCATCCAGCTTTCCTTCCGTCGCGAGGCACGTTCCATAGTTGATCGCGGTGACCGGCGCGGTGTCGTCCAATTTCAAAGCGCGCGCGTAGAGCGTGCAGGATTGCTCCCGATTTCCCTGCCGGTCGTACAGAGCCGCAAGCGTGGGCGTTACTTTCCCGTCGTCCGGCAAACGTTGCAGTAACTCCAGAGCGCGCGTTCCCCAGATGCGATTGGAATCCTGGAGCGCGACCGCGGCATACGCCAATCCGAGTTCGCGATCGTGGCCCGAGAACCCGTCGAACGGGACTAGCCGGGCATCGGGTGGAATTGGGATCGGCGCTTGGGAGCGCGGCAGGCGCGGGATCGAATGATCGGTGTAGGCCGCATGTTGCACGGTAACGGCGAGGGCGCGGGGCATGTGGCATGAGGCGCACCGATCGTCCGCCGCCGCGCGGGCTTGCGCCGGAGCCTTGCAGGACGCCACTGCGTGGCACTTCAAACACTTTTCCCGATAATCCACGAGTGCCCGCGGATCACCATGGGGATCATGGCACGTTCCACACCACATCTTTTCGCCGCTGGCCTCCTTGCAGGCGCTCTTCGAAAGCTGCTCAAAGTGGCCGTTCACGGTAGTTTGGCGCGTTTGGCGGTCGGGAGCGGCGAACACGAAAATCGAAACCGAATCGCCCAGCAGATCGCCCGGTTGGTATGGCCGCCGGCCGGCATTCTTCGCAATCTCGACGGCGCCGGGCAGATGGCAGCGAGCGCAGACGCTTTCGCGCCGCCATCCGGTCAGTTTCGCGGGATTCACGATTCCCCTCCGGCCGGAACTTTTTATGTGTTCTTCAGCCGGCCCGTGACAGCGCTCGCAACCGATACCCGCTTCCCGAAAAGGCGGGCGCGCGTAACCGTTCGTCGTGCCCGGTCGCGGTTCAAGGCCGGTGGAATGGCAGTTCAAGCAGCCGGGTCCCACCTCGCGCGTAAGATTGATTCCGGCTTCGCGCTCGTAACCGGGAGAAACGCCCCAGGCCGCCGGTTTGGAATAGTAGGACACGGGTGCTTGAAACAGAAAACCGTCGATATCCATCAGGTAGCTTCTGCCGACAAGGCCCGAGCCGACGAAATAGTCGAGACTCCGCCGGCCTTGAATTTCACCGTCTGAAAAGTGAAACGACAACGCGTCTTTGCCGGAAGATATCTCATACTTGGCGCCTCCCAGTGGCGCGGTAATGGACGCGTTTTGCAAGCTTTCGCGCGGCGAAGCTGCCCCGGCAATTCCGCTGGTCCGCGCCATGGGGGTCGTAATGTAGCGCCGGTAAATTTCGGCGTGACAACCGGCGCATACTTTGTCATCGGCGCAACTTAACGGCAGGGAGCCGACGATAAGCGCGGCGAGCGCCGTCGCAATTAGCTTGGCTGTCACTTCCATCCATTAGATTAAAGCGTCGACTCTGATACAATCCCTTCACATCCGCGAAATTTGAAAGGGGCTTCATGTCGATCGTTCAAAAGCTTGCACTTTGTCTCCTCTCGGCATCCATCTGTTCCAGCCAAACATTCACGGCCACCCTGAGCGGCCTGGTCACGGATCAAAACGACGCCGCCGTTCCGAACGCTTCCGTGGCTGTCAAAGATATCGCGAAGGGCGATACGCGCGAGACCAAGACGGCGGATAATGGCCGCTACACATTCTCCCAGCTGGCACCCGGAACGTACGAACTTACCGTGGAGGCGAGTGGTTTCCGCAAAGCGGTTGGATCGGACGTCGCGCTGCAAGCCAGTCAATCGAAAGAATTCAACGTCGGCCTGACGGTTGGGGATCTCGCGCAAAACATCGAAGTGAGCGCGGCCGCGCCGCTGCTCGATACACAGACCGCGAACAAGTCCGTAACTCTGAATGCCCAACAAGTCCTCGATCTTCCGGTGAACGCGCGCGACCCGCTGGTATTGGTTCACTCGACCGCCGGCGTGACCGGCGTGCGCACCGGCGTTTCGACGGCGACCACCGACCAGAACCACAACCGGTTCGCGTTGAACGGCGGACGCGACGAGTCGTCGATGATTCTGATCGACGGCGTGCCCGCCACGGCGGTCGATTGGGGCGGCGCCCTGGCGATGCCGTCCGTCGACTCGGTTCAGGAAGTGCAAGTCATGAAGAACACGTTCGACGTGCAGTACGGGAAGACCGATGGCGGCGTGGTCAGCATGGTGACCAAAGGCGGAACGAACGGTTTCCACGGATCGGCGTTCGAATTCCTGCGAAACAATCATTTGGACGCGAACAGTTGGACGAATAATCGCTCCGGCCTCGCCAGGACGATCTTTCAACGGAACCAGTTCGGCGGATCGATCGGTGGGCCGATCTGGAAGAGCAAGCGCCTTTTCTTTTACGGCGCGTACGAAGGCCTGCGGCAGGGAGCTCCAAACACGAACGTATCGAGCGTGCCCAGCGCTCTCGAACGCGCCGGAAATTTTTCGCGCAGTTTTAATGCCGATGGCTCGTTGGCCGTAATTTACGACCCGGCGACGACGCGCCCGAACCCGAACGGCACCGGCTTTGTCCGCGATGCGTTTCCAGGAAATATTATTCCGGCAAATCGCTTCGACCCGATTGCGCAGAAAGTTATTAATCTTTATCCGCTGCCGAACACGCAAGGCGATCCGTTTACAAATGCGCGGAACTTCGCGCTCGGCGGAAAAGGCGTTTCAAATAACGACCGGATGGACGTGCGCGTCGACTGGGCGAAGAGCGAACGCTACACCTTCTTTGCGCGGGTCACCAAAGCATGGCAGCAGGATATCGTCCCTACGTTTTTTGGGAGCGGAGCCGACAGCAATTTCGGCGGCATGAATCCCCGGCATCAGATAATTATCGGAAACACCTTCGTTCCGAATCCGACATGGGTGATCAACGTATTGATTGGATCGGGGCGTTGGCGCGAGGTACAGATTTCGCCCAGCCAGGGCCGCAATGCCACGCAAATCGGATTTCCGGCGGCGCTCGTGAGCAAGTTCTCGGCCCTGACCTTGCCGCAATTCAACGTGTCGAACTACGCGCAGCTCGATAATCCGCGCTATCTGGACGATCCGCGCGAGACCCACAATCTGCAGATCAATAATACGAAAGAACTGGGATCCCACAGTTTGAAATTCGGCTTTATCGCCGAAGCCGGCCAGATCAATCCGACCGATGTGAACTCGCCGAACTTCAGTTTCACGCGCGGGTTCACGTCCGGCCCGAACGCGGCGGTGGATAGCAGCGTGACCGGAAATGCAGTCGCATCGCTGCTGCTGGGAACGGGTTCGAGCGGCAGCGCGCCAACCAACGTGCGCCTGGCGTTGACCCAGTTGTACTACGCCGGATACGTGCAAGACACTTGGCGCTTCAACCGCAGGTTAACGGTCAACTACGGACTGCGCTACGAGATTCAATTGCCGCGAACCGAACGCTACAACCGTTTCAACTATTTCGATTTCAACGCGACTAATCCGCTGTCGCAACAGACCGGCCTGAATCTGAAGGGCGGATTGGTATTCGACAGTTCGAAGATGCGCGGGTTATGGAATGCCGACGCGTCGAACCTCGCGCCGCGCGTGGGCATCGCCTACAAGGTCACGGATAAGCTGGTGGCGCGAACGGGCTATGGCATTTTCTACCCGCCCACGGTCGCCGTGAACAACGGAACGACGGACGGCTTCTCGACCACGACGCCTTGGGTGTCTTCGCAGGGCGGCGGCGGAATTATTCCCGGGAACCCACTCGGCAATCCGTTTCCGGGAGGGCTGAACCAGCCGCTTGGAAGCTCCCAAGGCCTGTCGACACTGGTTGGGAACAACATCAACGCGTTTCAACGGCTGCATCCTTCGGGATACGTGCAGTCGTTCAGCTTCGACTTGCAGTATGAAATCTCGAACAGTTCCGTTTTCGAAATCGGCTATTCGGGCACGCAAGGCCGCAAGCTGCTGCTGGGCAATTCGCCTAATCTCAATCAGATCGATCCGAAGTATCTGAGCCTGGGCAGCGCGCTAAACGATCAAATTCCGAATCCGTTCTACAACATCATCGCGAGCGGAAACCTGGCCGGGCCGACGGTTCCGCGCTATCAACTGCTGCGGCCCTACCCGCAGTTCGCTAGCGTTACTCTGTCCGGCGATACGCCGGGGGCGGGTTCCAGCTTCAATGCATTGAATGTGAAATACAGCCAGCGATTTTCCGGCGGCCTGAGCGCCGTCGCCACGTATCAATGGTCGAAAGCGATCGACAACACTTCGGAAACGCAGGCTTGGGAAATCGGCGACGTCTCGCGCAACACCTACGACCGCAGCAGCGACCGCTCGGTGAGCGGCCACGATCTGCCGCAAAGTTTTGTAGGGACGATCGTTTACGAACTGCCCGTCGGCAAGGGGAAGAAGTTTGGATCGATCATGAACAAAGTGGCGAACGCGGCCCTGGGCGGATGGCAGGTGGCGACGATCGCGCGCTTCTCAAGCGGTCTTCCCTTGCAGGTGAGCGCGCCAAACACGCTTTCGGTCTACGGCTTCAACGTGCTTCGTCCGAACATCGCGAATCTAAAAGATTTGAACCAGGGACAGCAGACGCCCGATCACTGGTTCAACACGAAGGCGGTCGCCGCGCCCGCGCCTTTCACGCTGGGGAACGCCCCGCGCTGGCTGCCCAACGTGCGCTACGCGCCGATCGAGCAAGCGGACGTTTCGCTGCAGAAAAACTTCCGCTATCGTGAATTTCTGCGGGCGCAGTTGCGGGCGGAAGCGTTCAATGTGGCGAATTCCGTGCAGTTCGGACGGGCGAGCACGACGGTCGGCGCCGCGGATTTCGGACGCGTCACGAGTTACGCGCCGGGCGCCGGACCGAGGAATATTCAACTCGGGCTGCGCATCGATTTCTGATGAGCCGGTCATGTACATCCCCGAGCATTTCCGGGTAGAAGATAGACAAGAGCTGACGGCGTTCATGCGCGCGCACAACTTCGCGACGCTCGTCGCGATGCAGGCGGATCGGCCGGTGGCGACTCACCTTCCATTCGTCGTTCGTGAAAGCGACAGCGGCATGGTTTTATCGGCCCATATGGCGAGGGCGAACGAGCATTGGAAAGCGATCGAAGGCGGGGAGGTGCTAACGATTTTCATGGGCCCGCACGGCTACGTCTCACCCGCGCTGTATGAGAGCGAGTCGAGCGTGCCGACCTGGAATTATGCCGCCGTCCATGCATACGGCACCGCTCGATTAATCCCGCCGGGGCCGGTGCTCGAAGCGCTGATCCAAGAATTCGATCCGACTTATCGGGCCCAATGGGACGATCTTGCGGAATCGTTTAAGGCGAAGATGATAGCCGGCATTGCCGCTTTCGAGATCGCCGTGCATAAACTCGAAGGCAAATACAAATTGAGCCAGAACCGGCCGAAGGTCGATCAAGCGAGCGTGGCGGCGGCTTACGATGGGACCGAGCTCGGGGATCTGATGACCCGGTCGCTGAAGCTCTGACGGTGCGTCTCTACTTCGCGCTGTTCTTGTACGTGTTGGTCAGCCTGACTTACCACGTCGTCGGGTCGATCTCGTTACTCGACGCTTACTTCGAGACCGGCAAGCACGCGCGGGAACCGTTCTCCTTGAATTCGGATGGCAGGACCGTAAAAGCCGACACCATCGAGTCGCTGAACGGCAACCCGTATCGAGGGCGCGCCCAGTGGCAGGAAACCGTGTGGCACGCCCGCCCCGGAGATACACTCCGTGCCGGCTTACTTAAAGCGGATGGGAGGCGTGTCGAAATCGCAATTCCTTTCCGCGGCAACACCGGTAAACCGCAGATCGGCGAAGCAATTTTCTTCATCGTATTCATGGTGCTGTTACCGCTGGCGTGCTTGCTGGTTGGTTATTGGGTGGTCGCGGCGCGGCCGCGCGATCCGAACGCTTGGCTCATTCTGATTCTGCTGAGCTATGCCGAAATTTTCATGTCGACCTCGACGGCAAATTGGTGGCCCGGACCATGGCTGGTTCTTCGCTTGGCGTGGCACATGGTTTTGCAGATAATCGCTCCGGCCGCGCTTCTCTGGTTCGGATTATTCTTTTCGAAACGTTCGCGGATCGACGTTCGGTTGCCGTGGCTGAAATGGCTGATTCTAGCGATTCAAATCGCGGGTCTGAGCATCGGCCTCATCGCCGATTATGCCGGCTGGTATAACCTGCGGGCGGCCCCGTGGCGGAGATGGGTAGATCCAATAAACGACCGCGTGCTGATCTGGGTCGTCATAGTCTGCGTTGTTCTCTACTGGCTGGCGATTTTCGATAAGGTTCGGTCGGCGCCAACCGGGGACGCACGCCGGCGCATGCGGGTCCTATGCATAGGGTCGGTTGTCGGCCTCGGTTCCGTCCTGCTCGTATTTGGATTGCTCCCGCTTTTCGGAATAAATCCCTTCGCTTACAGGTGGATAGATTATTCGGAATCCGTCCTGTTCTTAGTTTTTCCATTCACTCTGGCGTATGTGGTCGTGGTACAACGCGCGATGGACGTCCGCATCCTGCTGCGCATGGGAACCAAGTACGTGCTGGCGCGCGCCACGCTGGTCATCCTACAGTTCGCGATCGCGGCAACTTTCATAATTCGCGTCCTGGTTCCTCAGATTGCCCGGAAGCAGCATGAGGCCTTGAACGTTATCCTGTTCTGCATTGTCATCGCGCTGCTGATCCGGTTCTCCGTGGTGCGCCAAGGTGTCGGCACGCGGCTGCGGAAATGGCTCGACCGCAAATTCTTCCGCGAAGCTTATAACGCCGAACTGGTCCTCAGCGAACTTTCCGAACAGGCGCGCCGATTCACGGAAACCGGCCCGTTGATCGAAACGGTAACTCGAAAAATTTCAGACGTTTTGCACGTGCCCAGCATCGCCGTGTTTCTACGGGGAGGCGATGGTTTTACCGCGGGCGGCCCGCTGCTCCTTCCGGAAAGTTCGTCGACCGTGCAAAACCTGATGCGCACAAATCTACCCGCCACTGTCTATCGCGACAATCCCGATGAGTGGTTCCTACGGGCCGGCGCCGACGAACGCCGCGCGCTGGATGACACGGGCGCCGAACTGCTGTTGGCTCTGCCGGGGCGCGACCGGTTGATGGGCGTGATGGCGCTCGGGCCGAAGTTGTCGGAAGAGCCGTACACGCCGTCCGATCTACGGCTGCTGCAGTCGGTCGGAACGCAAACCGGACAGGCTCTCGAGATCGGAGAACTGGCGCATTCGCTTGCGACGGAAGCGGCGCGAAGGGAACGCGCCGATCGCGAGATCGAGATCGCGCATGAGGTCCAGGAGCGGCTTTTCCCGCAGCGCATGCCCGTGATAGAGGGACTCAGTCTGGCCGGATTTTGCCGGCCCGCCCAAGGCGTCGGAGGAGATTACTACGATGTCGTCGAACTGGACGACGGAAGGCTGGGACTCGCGATCGGTGACGTTTCGGGCAAGGGCATTTCCGCGGCGCTGTTGATGGCGAGCCTGCGGGCGTCCTTGCGCGGAATGACTTTAGAAACGCCGAGCGACATGGCCGCCATGATGCGAAAGGTCAATCGGCTGGTATATGAAGCCTCGGCGAACAATCGCTACGCAACGTTTTTCTTCTCGATCTTCGATCCGGCAACGCGGAAGCTGGTGTACGTGAACGCCGGGCATAATCCGCCGATGGTGATTCGCGCATGCGAAACGATTCCACTGGAGGCCGGCGGTCCGGTGATCGGGTTACTGCGCGACGTGAGTTATGTGGAGCAATGGTTAATACTCGAACCCGGCGACTTGCTGCTGTGCTATACGGACGGCATCAACGAGGCAATGACGTCCGAGGATGAAGAATGGGGGGAAGGGCGGATGCTGGCGGCCGCCCAGGCTGTGCGAGTGAAATCGGCGGAAGAGATTCTGAAATTTGTGTTTACGGCAGCCGATGAGTTCGCCGCCGGGGCGGAGCAGCACGACGACATGACCCTGCTAGTGATAAAACTTAGCGGAGACGGCGCTTCGCCTTAGTGCCGGTCGCCTTCCATGTGCTTGTGGCGCCACTTCCAGTACTCGCGCTGCTCTCTTCGATTCATCTTCGCAAAATCGCGATACTCCCGGTGGTTCTCCTGTAGGTATTCGCGGTAGGCGCGATCCTCGCCTCCGTTCCATTCGTGATAATCGCGACCGTCGCGATCATAGTAGCGTTGCGCACGATGGTCGTCCCGATCGTCGGCGACGATTAGAGGCGGAGCGAGAAAAGCCGCGCCCAGCATCACGGTAGACAAGGCGGCAGCCAAGTGGCACTTCATCATCGTTATAGTCCTCAATCCCCGATTAGCACGTTTACGGCCTTCCTAATGTGACATAATCCAACCGGCATGCAACGAGGGAACGAAGTCGACAACAGCGATCGTAGGCCGCTCATACGCTGGTTCCTGACCGGCGCCGTCGTAATCGCAATATGCCTGGGGCTTTCGGCGATCATGCTGGTCATGAATTGGCCTTTCACCCAGGCAGCAGTCGCGAAGGCCCTCCAGGACCGCTTCGCGAGGACGGTTCATATCCAAAGTTTTCGCGGCACTTACTTTCCGCCGGGCTGCGTGGCGGAAGGCGTGAGCTTCGAACATCGGAAACGCACGGACCTCCCGCCGCTTATCACCGTCCGGACCTTGACCATCAAGGCGAGCTACGCCGATCTGCTCCGGGCGCATAAGCGCGTTGGCGACGTTGAGGTAGCCGGGCTTCATATTCTGGTACCGCCCGCGAGGCACGATGGCAAGCCGCACAGCATCATGCCGCTCACGGAAAGCACTTCGGGCAAATCGCTCGAAATCGGCGAGATCATGGCCGATGGGGCCGTCGTCGAGTTCCGGACGGACCAGCCCGGCAAGGAGCCGCTTACCATCCGGATTCATCGCTTGACGCTGGACCATGTAGGAGAAAAGGGCCCAATTTCGTTTCACGCCTCGCTGTTGAATCCCGAGCCGCCCGGCGAAATACTGGCCGAAGGCCAAGTAGGACCGTGGAACGCGGACGAGCCGGGCAGCGTGCCGTTATCCGGTTCCTACAGCTTCGACAAGGGGAATCTCAACGTCTTCAAGGATCTCGGCGGGATCTTGTCTTCGAAGGGAAAGTTTAGCGGCACGCTCGACCGGATCGATTGCCAGGGCACGGTTGACGTCCCGGATTTCCGGGTTTCGAAAAACACTCACGCGGTCCATCTCGCGACCGAATTCCACGCGGCGGTCGATGCCGCGAATGGAGACACGACTTTCGATCCGGCTCGATCCCACTTTCAGCAAACGACCATCGTTTCAAAGGGCGGCGTCATGGGTCATGCGGGCCGGAAGGGGAAAGCGGTCGCGCTCGATGTAAACGTGACGGACGGGCGTATCGACGACCTGTTGCGGCTTTTCGCGGACCAGGCGCGCCCGTCCATGACGGGTCGGATCAGCTTGCGTGCGAAAGCCGAACTGCCTCCCGGCCCCGAAGGATTTCTCCAGAAGTTGAGCCTGCAAGGAGATTTCGGAGTTGCCGGCGGGAAGTTCACAAACATCGCGGCGCAAGCGCCAATCAACAGGTTGAGCGATAGCGCGCGCGGGGAAAACAAGCAACAGGAAGCGGCCGATCCCGCGACGGCGCTTTCGAACTTGAAAGGGCACGTGATTGTGAAGGACGGGATAGCGACGTTCTCGAATGTCTCGTGCAATATTCCGGGTGCGTTTGCCGAAATGCGCGGCACTTACAACTTATTGAGCAAGAATGTCGATTTGCAAGGCGTGTTGCACACTACCGGAAAGCTGTCCGACACAACATCGGGACTTAAGGCGCTGGTGCTGAAAGTCGCCAGCCCGTTTCTGAAGAAGAATTCGGTAACGGTGGTGCCGTTTACGATCAAAGGAACCGCGAAGCAGCCGGCGTTCTCGCTGGATTTCGACGGCAAACGGCACATGTAGGCGAAGATCCCTGTCGGATAACGTGGCAAAGAAAATGGAATGATCCTCAGCGGGGATTTTCGCCTGCCGCGAAAAAAGCTCCAGCCAAGAAATCAACCGCGAAACGGAAGTAGAGTATCTTATATGCGTCTCATCGACTATTCGACGTTCGGACTAGCTATTTCCTTGCTCCTCCCGGCCGCCCGTGCCCAAGCCCCCGCGGAAGTATCGCGCGCGGTTCACGGCGGCGGCATTTCCGTCCCAGGCTGGACGGGGAAAATCGACGCCAATGAAGAGAAGGCGGGACAATCCCTGAACAACGCAAAGTTGACCCAGGAAGGCCATGCCCTCCATGTGACGACGGGTCCCGCCGTGACATATTGGAATCCTGCGAACAGTGCGAGCGGCAACTACACGGTGAAGGCTACGTTCCAGGAACCAAAGTTTATGAACCTGAACAGCCACCCTCATCCGTACGGCATTGTCGTTGCCGGCAACGATATGGGAACCGCCCAGCAAAGCTACCTGTACTGCGCGGCGTACGGCAGTGGCAATTTCATTGTTCGCGGATTCGGGCCCGAGCCGTTTCAGATGAACGGCAGGCGCGGCGAGGCGAGCCCCGCCGTCCACAAGGCCGCGGGTCCGGGCGAGCCGGTCACGCAGGAAATCGCGGTTTCGGTCAACGGCGGCCGCGTGGAATGCGCGATCAACGGCACCGTGGTGGCGGGGTACGACAAGGCCGCGCTGGTGACGCCTGGAAAACTCAAATCGACCGACGGCATTTACGGAATTCGCTTCGCGCACGATACCGACGCAATCGTCACCGGTTTGAGCCTGACCAAGAATTAGCGCGACGGCACCGATAGGTATCCGGCGATCTCGTCATGCTTGATATCCCGGACCACCAATTCGCACGGCCGCGTGTATTTTGCCAAGGATATCTGAATCGGCTCCAAGATGGACCGATTCTTCTCCGTAATGGTTCTGTTATTCGCGATTAAATCGAATGTGAAGCGGTTGCGTTTGGGATCGGCTTTCTTGAGAATCAATTTGATATCGCCAAATTGGGTTGGCTTTTTTTGCTTGGAAATGTCGAAGTAGATATATTTCCGTTCGTCCCGCGCCGCGATCACCGCTAGACGTTCATCGCTGACAACGATATGGCCGTCCATGTTACGGCGTAGCGCTTGGACCTCCTCTTGCGTCCGGCTCGATTGCGACTCCGCCGAGAGCAGCGCTTTTTGTAGGCCCGAGATTTGGTCATGCAGAGAAGCGATATCCCGCTTCGATGGGAAGCTCGCCGTGGAAACCTTTGGCGCGGGCGCCGGTTTGGGGCGATACGAAGGGAGCGATCGAAAAGCCGGATACAAGTTTGGATCCAAATCGCCCGCTATAAGGTTCCTGGCGGGAAGCCGGCCTTCTCCCGCGGCCTTGAGCTGCTCTTTCAAATCGCGAATCGCGTTATCCTCCGAAATGAGCGTGGTCGTCAGCTTTTGCATTTCAGTTAACAATGGGTTCTCCAAGAGTCCATCGGCCGCTTTCGCGACTGGTTGACGAAGAAACAGCACCGTGCAAAGGCTG
Source organism: Bryobacteraceae bacterium (assembly GCA_051003795.1). Classification (GTDB taxonomy): domain Bacteria; phylum Acidobacteriota; class Terriglobia; order Bryobacterales; family Bryobacteraceae; genus JALYXS01. Next base: position 40,897 of record JBPCKZ010000167.1, read on the forward strand.
GCCACAACCACGGCTATGGCCATCACGAGCGGGAACGCCCCGCGATCGTCCGACAACTGTTTCATATAGGCTCCTCCGTTCTCCCGGCCGGCATGCCGAGCGAGAACCCTTTGTACTTGCAATCGCCGCTCCAAGGGGGCGTGTTGGGGGCTTGGGACCGACATGATCGGGTAAACTCCTATCCTCGTACCAGAAAAACCCGATCTCCCATTTTAGAAAACCGCTTCTACTACTGCACCTTATTGCCCGCGATCATCACGGACTCGATCGTCCGCGAGTTCTTGATATCGAGCAAAGGGTCCTTATCCAGAACAATGAGGTCCGCCCACTTCCCCGGCTCGAGAGTTCCCAGGTCCTTCTGGACGCCGAGGAACTCGGAAGCGTTTTTCGTCGCGCAGGTGATTACGTCGAGCGGCTTCAATCCCGAATCCACCATCAACTGCAGCTCCCAGTGCTCGAAATAACCGGGGAAGCGTCCGGGAGGGCCGCTATCGGTTCCGAACCCGATCTTCACGCCGGAATCGAACAGCTTCTTCAGGTTCTTCTGCGCCATTTCGAGGAAGCCCGGATACCTCGCGTAGTCCGGATCGGACGCCACCTTGTTCCGATATTCGCGGCTCTTCAAGGTTCGCAGCACGTTCGCCGATATGGATCGCGTGAAGAACGGATCGTTCAGCATGGGTTGCGGCTTGGCGAAGATGAACGTCGAAATTTCGCGCGTGAGCGTAGCGGCGGCCTGATAAGCGCCATGCGACTTCATCGAAGCGATCAAGGCATCGTCCACGGGCTTGTCGCGCACGCTGTGGGCCAGGCCATCGAGACCGCCATCCACCAGAACCTTTGCATCGTCGAGATAGAAAATATGAGCCATGGTCTTGATCCGGTACTGGTGCGCATCCTGAATAATGTGCTTCACCAGATCGAGCGGAATTTTTTTCTCTTTTCCCAAGTGATCGTCCACCCAGGTCTTTACGACATCTACTTTTTCATCGGCCAGTTGCTTGACGTCGGCGTCGATTTGGGCGTTGTTGGCGACCTCGAAGGGCACGCCTTTCATGCCCATCGCCGTGGTCGGATAGCCGCCGACGCCGGTGAAGCCGCGGCCCGCCGTGAAGATGCGCGCCTCGGCGGGGCGTCCGGCGCGCTGCTTCGCGCGCATCTCGAAAATCAGCGGCTTGTCCGTACCCATGCTAACCGTGGAGGTCACGCCATAACGCGCGTAGAGCTTGAGCTGCTTCTCCACGTTTTCCCGCGTGTAATATTTCGGATCCTGGGCCAGATCGACCGTATTGCCGAGATGCCCGTGCAGATTCATGATGCCTGGCATGACGAACTTGCCGTCGAGCTTCATGACTTGCGCTCCAGCTGGAGTTTTAAGCTTCGATTGCGGGCCGACCCACTGGATTCGTCCATCAACGACGATCATGGCCGCCTGCGGAAGCGGATCGCGGCCCGCGCCGTCGATGAGCGGGAAGCCTTGCAGCACCTTGGTCTCGGCGCGCGCGCCGGCGGCGCAGCATAGCAACGCAAACATTAATCCAGCTCGGAGCAGTTTCATTTCGAGTGGGATTGTAGCATGGATTGTAGCATCGCAGGGCTGTTCATCGTCCGCCCCAAAGGGCTTGCGCCAGCAGCACGATGGCTAACCCGAAGACCGAGACGATGAGCTTCATCGCGGACCAGCTTTTCAGGGTCTGCGGCACCGTCATTCCGAAATATTGATTCACCAGCCAGAAACCCGCGTCGTTCACGTGCGAGATGCTGGTGCCGCCGCAACACACGGCTAAATAAATGAATTCGGGACGGTAACCCGCCAGTGATTTTACGAGGGGCGCAACTAGGCCGGCGGCGGTGATGATGGAAACGGTCGCGGAGCCTTGGGCCAGGCGCATGGCCGCCGCGATGATGTACGCCACCAGGATCGGCGAGATGCGCGAAGCCGCCAGAAGTTTTCCGGCATAAGCGCCCGCGCCCGTATCGACAATCACCTGCTTCAACGCTCCACCCGCGCCCATGATCAGCGCGAGACTTCCGATGGGCGCGAGCGAATCCGCGGCGAGCCTGGCGATTTGCGAGCGGTTCAAACCGCGGCGCAGCCCGAGGAAAAACATGCTGGCGAGCGCCGTGACGGCGAGCGCGGTGAAAGGGTGGCCCAGAAAAATCATTGGGCCATTCTTCGGCCCGGCAACGGTGGCTCCCAGGATGAACAGCACGGGCAGCAGCAGAATTACGACCACCAGCGGAACGGGCGGCGGTTTGAGTGCCGGTTTGAATGCCGTTTGCCCCGCCGGGATTACCTCATCCAGGCGCGTGGGCATTTCGGGAACGGGAAGATAGATTCGCCGCGAGATCCAGCCGCCATAGAAAATGCCGCCGACGATCGACATCGGCAGCGCGAGCGCGACCCCGTAGAGAATGGCTTTTCCGAGATCGGCGCCGAGCAGTTGCGCGGCCGCCGCGGGTGCCGGATGCGGAGGCGAAAGCGCGTGCAGGATGGTCAACGCCGCCGCCATCGGAAGGCCATAGAGCAAGAGCGAGCGCTTGGATTCGCGCGCGAGGTTCCAAACCAACGGAACCAGGATGATGAAGCCCACTTCGAAGAAAATGGGCAGCCCAACCAGGAAGGACGCGATGAGCATCGCCCACGCGGCGCGGTCGCGTCCGAAGCGGGCGAGCAGCCAATCGGCAAGGGCGCGTCCGCCGCCGGAATATTCGAGGTAGGCCCCGACGATCGCGCCCAATCCCAGGACTACGGCGATGAAACCGAGCGCCTCTCCGAAACCGTTCTGAATGGATTTGAGCACGGCGGCGGGCGCCATGCCCGCCGAGAGGCCGAGCGCCATGCTGGTGATCAGCATGGCAAGAAACGCGTGGAGCTTGACGACGAGAATGAGGAACAGCAGCAGGCCGATAGCGGCCAGAGTCAGCAGGAGCAGCGTCATCGCGCGCCGATTATCGCAGAAAAGGCCTAGCGCGGCACTTGGAATTGAATCGTTTGGAACTGAATCGTTCCTTTTCGTTCCCAGGCCGCGACGATGGGCCCGTTCGGGATCGCGGCCAACTGCACGTAAGCGCCTTCGGGATCGAGCAGCACCGGCTCGGGCTTTCCGGGAATGCGGACGCGCAACCCTTCGGAGCTCGACCACGCGGCGTAAACACCTTCCGCATTCGCGGCAATCGACGGATTTTTCCCCGCATCGAGCAGAGTTTCGGCGCCGCCTTCAGGAGCAAGATAGACGCCGCCCGCGCGACGCCACGCCGACAAGACATTCCCTTGCGCGGTAATGGCCAGTCCCCCGCCATCCATCGGACAAGCATTGAGCGGCCATGTACCGCCGCCCAGTTTCGATGCGCGGCCGAATGTCTTTCCGCCGTCGCTCGACGAGGCAAGATACAAATCGCGCGATCCGGCAAGCGCATTGCGCCACATGACGTGGATTGCGCCGCGCGCGTCGATGGCGAGAGAGGGATGGCAGCACTGGCAGATCGTGCCGTCCGGCGACTCATAAATAAGCGTGTTCTTCGACCATGTGGCGCCGTGGTCCGAAGACGACGCGCCGTAGAGCTTGGCGCCCTTGGCGCGAAGGTCCAACCACGCGGCATAGAGCTGGCCGCCCGGCCCCGATGCCATGGCGTGCAACCCTTCGCGGGCCGATGCGGGAACGTCGTTGACGGGAGTACCGGGCGACCATGTTTTGCCGCCATCGGTGGACCGCCAGGCGAGCAGGTCTCCATCCGCGCCCTTTCCCCTTGCGCCCGCAACCGCGGTGATGACGATTGCCGGCGGCGCGATCGCGATGCGCGGTCCGCGGTGCATGCCGAGCGACAGAACACCGGGTTCGGCGACTCTTACGGGCTCTGAAAACGTCTTGCCGCGATCGCGAGAGGCCGAGAAATAGATGGCGTTCCCGGAGCCGAACGTGGCCGCCACCAAGGTCGCGCTCGCGGCGATTTGCGGCTGCTTAAAATCCGTCGCGGTTTGGGGCGTCAGGTGGAATGCCAGAAGAAAGGCAAGCGGGAGCGGCATTTAAATTCAGAATAGCCGAACGCGGTGCGCCGGAGATCGGGCGCCAGTGGAACTCGGTTCGGTCATTTTGGCCGTGCCGGGGTGGATCGCCAGTCGTTCCAATCCTTCATAGTCGCCTGAACCATGTGCTCCGCCGCGGCGTGCAGCCATCCGCGACCCCTCTTGGCGAGATCGCCGCTAATGGTTTTCGCCGCCTTTTTCGTCCCCAGGTGAATGTTCGCGGTCTCGAATCCCATCGCGTGCAGCAAGCGGGTTTCATCGCGCTCTTTCGGCATGGCAGCCAATTCCACGCGCGAGCAATCCGGCGCCAACCGCCGCACGATCCACTTGCCCTTCAGCTTCACAAACGGATCGAGCGTGCGCACGGCGCGATCCATGATTTCCCGATAGCGCAGGCGCTGATCGGGCTCGGCTTTGCTGGTCGCCGCCCACACGCAAGCCGAAGGCGCGAGGGCCTTGGCCTCGCGCGCGACTTTGCCGCCCCGGAATTCGGCGATGGCAACGAAGCGTTCGCGTCCCAGGCTGCCGAGCCCGGCGACGCGATGCACCACGCGAATGTCTAATTCGTCGTCCGGCAACATCCGGCGCATGGCGCGAACGGCGTTGGGCGGCACGCGCGTTTCGAGCGTGGGCAGCGCGTCCATCTTGCTCCAGAATCGCTCGGGATCGCGAAGCACGGTTGTCACCATCGACCGTAGCCAGGGGTGATGCTCGGCCAGAACGAACGTCCGGCCGCCGCTAGCGAGGCCTTCCATGTAGCCTCTCAAAATGGCATCGCAAGCATCTTTTTTTTCCAATTGCAAATGGGAACCGGCTATCGCCAAGTGAGCGCTGGCTGCGAGCCGGGTCAAATCGAGCGTGTATGGGCCCGGATACGCCTCGTCGAAATCGTTGATGCCCCAGGCGAGGCGGCCTTCGATATCGCGCCATGTGCCGAAATTTTCGAGGTGCAGGTCGCCCACCGCCAGCACCTTGGGAGCTTTCGCGCAATCGGCGCAAACCTTGGGCCAGAGCTGCATCCAGCGGTAGAACGTACCTCGCAGGAACGGAAATGGCGCGGACGTCATCGCCTGATGTTTCGTGGCGAGGTCCGCGGGGATAAGCGTGAGGCGCTTGCCAAGCCAGTCTTCGTAAGATTGCGTTGCCTTCCGAATGTCCATGCTTACTCCACCAGTGTTTATTCCGCCAGCTTCGGCGTTAGCATCCACTTTAGGATGCCGTGCGGCTCACCCCTAAACCCTTCGAGGTCGATTCGGACCAGCGCTGCCTTTTTCATGTCGATTTGAAGCGAGGGCGCGCCGAGCAAATAGCTCACCACGTGGCTGAGCAGCGGCTCATGACCCGCGAGCAGTACTTGATCCGCGCTGCGATACCCTCGGATCTCATCCCAAACGGCGCGTGGGGAAGCACTGGGGATGAGGGAATCGGTGCGGACCGGGGCGGTGACATGCTTCAAGATTTTGGCCGCGATCTCGGCGGTCTGTGTCGCGCGGAGAAGAGGGCTGGTGAGAATCGTCGACGGGCTAACGCCGGATTCGGCGGCGCGTTTCAGGACGGACTCGAGTTTTTCGCGGCCCTCTTTGGTAAGGGCGCGATCGGCATCGGAGGAGCCGGCCTTCTGGTCCTCGGCGATGCCGTGTCTGAGGATGTAAATCTGCACAACTTATTCTCGCTTTATCGGACCGTATGTATTCCAGTGGCCTGTCGCGGATCAAACATGGCTTCTTACGGCCTATACGGATTCAAAACCTCCGTCGGCCGCGAGTCTCCGGCACTCCCCTTCAAGAGAGCGGCGGAACTCTACGTGAGTGCCTGCCGGCGAGTAAAGCGGAATTCCCCTCAGCTCCGAACGCTACTTTAGGAGGTACACGACCGTCGTCTCAGTGTCGGCCGAATCCGGCGTCGGATCTCCGTATATCTCCCACGAGTACCCGGCGGACTCCCTCCGGTTCGCCGCGATCCATTTTCCGATCGCGTTGTGCGCCTCGTTCATGCGGTTGTACGGCCCGTGGTGGACGGCGACGGCAGCTTCGCCCCCTGGCGTTTCGGTCGCGTACACCTCGCCCGCGGTTTCAAATGCGCGCGTGACCTCGACGCCGAAGTCGCACGGTATCGGCGTGCCCGGCTGCTTCGGGTGGTGGTAGAGGAAGACGTTGTGGCCGTCAGACCGCAGCCCCGGCTGGCTGCGAATGAACTCCCAGACCTTGTCCAGCGCCGGCCCCCACGCCAAGCCAACCGCGCCCGGCGCGACCTCGCGCCGCACCGCGGCCAACTTGCGGGGGTGAACAGCCTGTACGTTGACGGCGACCGACATTCCGCGATCATAAACCAAAATCGTGATTGCGTGACGCAAGCGGAGCCCGCGGCATCTCCGCCACGGCGTTCTCGTCCTCACCTGGACGTTCGAAGTCGATGGGGCGTCATGACGTACATTTCGCAGTGTGAATGTGTTGCAACCTCTTTTCAGGCGATCGAGAAACTAGTGTGGAAGATTCCTTCGACGACAATTTCCGCGGGGCCCTCCAAGAAGATCTCATTATCCCAGCGCAGGTTCATTTTGTCCGGAGCGATTACCCGCACCGGGCTTTTCACAAGTCCTCTTCGGATGGCGGCGGCGACCGCTCCAGTCGAGCCGGTGCCCGAACTCAGCGTCTCGCCCGCGCCACGTTCGTAGAAACGCACATCGATCGTATGCGCATCCACCACGCGAAAGAACGAAACGTTCGTCCGATTCGGGAAATGCGGGTGCTTCTCGATCTCGGCGCCGGCGCTGCGCCAGTCCCAATCGAAGTTGTCCACCGGTACCGCGCATTGCGGATTTCCGACATTCACTAAAGTGACGTCGAGCGGTCCGCTCGAGAGCGGGAGCGAAAAACGGTCGGCATCGAAGCGGGGGGCGCCCATATTCATCTCGAAGTGAAAGAGCATTCCGTTGCGGTCGAGCAAGCGCAAGTGCTTCACCCCGGCTCCGGTCCGGATGCTCACGTCTTCGTCGAAAGCCCCGTGATAGATCAGAAAAGCCGCCGCGCAACGCGTACCGTTGCCGGAGATCTCGGGCTCGCTTCCATCCGAATTGAAAATTCGCATGGAGGGCGACCGATCCAGCAATATCCATCCGTCCGCGCCCACGCCCGTGTGCCGATCGCAAATCGCGCGGGCGATTTCGGGGTCCGCCGGAGCGTCCCGCGCCCAGGTAATCAGAAAATCGTTTCTCGCCCCGTGCGCCTTGCAAAAAGGAATCGTCATTGGCGATAAATCCGGATCGGCGTGGCGCCGTCGACGATAATCGCTTTCACCAGGACGTAAGCCGGAACGCGGGCCACGGCCTCATCGACGACGTCGCCGGCACTGGCAACGGCCCAGCGATCGCGCGCGAATATTTCGGGCCGCGTCACGGCGGCGGCCCAATACGGCCCGTTATCCACCGTCAAAGTCTTGCGAAGCGGGATGCCGGATTCGCGATAGATGCCGGTAATGTCGCTGGTATTGGTGAAGATCGTATCGCCCTGGCGCAGGTTGGCGCGAAAATACGCGGCGCCCTCGTGAGTCCATGCCATGCGAGCGCCACCGTTGACCCGCGATTCTTTCCAGGCGACCCAATTCGCCATGTGGGGGTGCAGCAGCCAGGGGCTGAGCGCAATCGGAATCAGCAGCATTGGATAAAGTCTGTTATTGAAGATTGCCGCGCAGGCGAAAGCGAGCCAGGGCAGCGCCGCCAAACCATACCGGCTGTTGTACCAGGTGAAGGGCGGGAGAACCGGGATGTAGATCGGGTTGCCCGAAGAGTGCATGCTCCAAATATAAAAAAGCGGCGGCAACGATAGCAGCACGACCGGCCAGATGGCGCGCTTGATGCAGGCCGCAATCGTTCCGGCCAAACCCACCCAGAACAGCGGCGCTCCCGCAACCAGTTTGGCCGCCGAGACGAAGTAATATGCGGCCACGATCCAATCGCCCTTGCCCGGATATGGTTGGCCGCCCTGAATGGCTTTCGCCGAGTAGGGTCCGCGAAAAAAATAGAGCGCGTCGCCGAAATACCAGCGGTTATAACCGAACCAGAACAGCGGGCCGGCAATGGCGACCGCGCTAAACAGAACAGTGAAGGCGATCCGCCGCCTGCGGCCTGTAACCAGAATATAAGCGGCGGAGAACGGCAACAGAAACCAGCCTTCGTATCGCGTCAATGTGGCCGCCATCGCCATTGCGCCCGCCCCGGCCGCGGCGTGCCAGCCGGGATTTTCCGCGAATCGGACGGTGAAATAGAGAAGTCCGAGCAGCGCGGCGAAGAACGCGGATTCGGTCATGGGGATCGCCTGCAGGTAGAGTACGTTGGGATTCAAGACGAACAGAGCCGCCGCGGCCGCCGCGGCCGCGCGGTTTTTGAAAACATGGAAGGCGGCCGCATATAAGAACGCGGCGGCTGCCACGAAGCACAGGGCCGAAGGGATGGACCCCGCCAATCCCGTCTGCCACATCGTCATATTCCCGATGAGCGGCAGCATCAGAACATGCGGCAGCGGAAGCCAGGGCGACCCGAGTTGATCGAAGCCGGGCGTTCGCGAATCGATCACGCGCCGCGCGATGTTCAGATGCGATTCGGCATCGCCGAAAGCGAGTATTGAATCCTTCGCGAAAAAAAAGCAGATTGCCGCCGCGCTTATCAACGCGGTAGCGGCACCGGTCCATAAAGCGCCGGCGGGATCAGAAATCCGTGCAGGTCTTGAACTCGTGATAGCGCTCATCGATCTCCGCGCGGGTGAGAGTCCGGAAACGGTCCACGCCGAACTTCTCGCAGCAGAAGCTGCCCATCACGGAGCCATAGATTACGGCGCGGCGCAAATTGGCTTCGTCGATATCGCCGTCCCTGGGCTTCACTCCGCATCCCGCGAGGTAACCGATGAATCCGCCCGCGAAGCAATCGCCCGCGCCGGTGGGATCGAAAACGTCCTCCAGCAGATAGCCGGGCACCATGAAATGCGCGTCGCGGCGGAACAGGATAGCTCCATATTCGCCGCGCTTGATCACCAGCGTGTGCGGACCCATGGCGATGATCTTCTCCGCCGCGCGCCGGAGATTATGCTCGCCCGAAAGCTGACGCGCTTCACTATCGTTAATCAATAAGAAATCCCATTCTTTAATGGTGGCCAGAAGCTGATCGCGGAATCCCGAAATCCAGTAATTCATGGTATCGCCGCCGACGAAGTTCAAGCCATTCATTTGCGAACGGACGTTGCGCTGCAACTCGGGTTGAATGTTGCCGAGCAGCAGATAGGGTTCCTTCTTGTATGATTCCGGCAGCTTCGGTTGAAAATCGGCGAAGACATTCAGATCCGTAACGAGAGTGGTGCGATCGTTCATGTCGGGCGAGTAAACGCCGGACCAGAAAAAAGTCTTGCCGGGAACTCGTTCCAGGCCCTCGAGATCGATGCCCCGGCCGTGCAAAAAATCGAAATCCTCCCGCGCGAAATCGTCTCCCACCACGCCTACAATGCGCGGTTTTGTGAAGAAACTGGCCGCCAGCGCGATATAAGTGCATGCCCCGCCTAGCATGCGGTCCACTTTCCCGTGGGGCGTCTCCACGCCGTCGTACGCGACGGAACCAACTACAACCAATGACATTCATTCAGTGTAAACGAGCGAAGCGCATGTCGATTGCGGAGAATGCCATCCAGGTGATAGAGTTCTACACACCCATGACAAATTCGTTAAAACGCCGCCTCCATGCAGTCAGTTCGGCATTCTTGCTGATTTCGACGGCCCATTTCAGCTTGGCGCAAAATACCAACTCAGGCGATATCCGCGGAACCGTCACCGATTCCACCGGCGCCGTGATTCCCGGCGCGTCCGTTTCGATCCTCGATACGGACACCGGCGTCTCGAAAGAATTAGTGACCAACAACGACGGAATTTACGATGCCGTTTCGATTCTGCCGGGCAAGTATCGGATCACGTTCTCGAAAGAAGGCTTCGGGAAACTGGTTCGCGACGGAATCGACCTGCGAGTCGGCGTGATCACCATCGACGGGACATTAAATGTCGGGGCGGCGTCGCAGGAGGTCAACATCTCCGCCGAAGCGCCCTTGCTCAAAACCGAAACCGGCGAGCAAAGCACCAGCCTCCAAACCGAATCGATGATGCAGCTCCCGAACGTCGGCGAAAATTGGGCGAACTTTACGAAACTCCTGCCCGGAGCCCAGGGATCGGGAACAGGTATTTCCGTGAACGGCAACTTGCCGTACTACTCCAGCTTCCTTGCCGATGGCGGCAACACAACGTTGCCGCATAGCGCGAACGTGGACGTCTCCACTTTCGAAATCGTCTCCGAAGTTCAGATCAACACTTCGACTTTCTCGGCGCAATACGGCGTGGGCGGCGTGGTCTTCAACCAGATCAGCAAGGGCGGCACGAACCAGTTCCACGGGTCCGCATACGACTATATCCAG
>JBPCKZ010000168.1:0-28298 GCA_051003795.1 Bryobacteraceae bacterium
TTCGACCTGACCCAGATCCATCGGCGGAATTTGCAGCAGCCCAAGGCCCGCGCCTTGCTGTCCGAAGAGTGGCAGTCCGTCCGATAGAAAGGCGGTGTAGCGGCCAAGCATCCCCTGCACGCGAACAATGGCCGCTCCCAGCGCCGGGGAAGTTGTCTGGACGCGCATCCCGCCCATTTCGTTCAGCAGCATGCTGATATCACCCGGCTTCATCGCGAGTTCTTCAGTAATTTCGTCCTGCGAGACCACTTCGACATGCAAGGGCGAGTCTTGCAGCCGGACATCATTGCGGGTGGCGTAAACCGTGATCTTTTCCTGCTGCTCCTTCTGAGGCTGCAACTCGATTTGAAGCGGCCACTCTCTCGCCGCATCCACATCAAGAGATGTGCGAGCCGGAAAAAAGCCTTCCTTTATCACGCCGATATCGACGTGACCCAGCGCAGCTGACAAAACCGCAATCCCGTCCTGTCCGGTTCGGGCGCTATGCCCGCTTGCAGTGACTTCCGCATCTTGGACCGGGCCTGCTTCGCTTCCGACTTCTACGCGAATGGTCGGCTGCGGTGCCTGCGCCATCGCCGCTGTTGCTATGACGATAAGGAAAAGCCAGAGTCTTTGCCCCATGTCTTTAAGCCTTACCGTACAGGCTATAGTCACTATAGGGTCAAGTGAAGAGGGAAGATATTGAGCATCGGTGAGTTGGCGAAAAAAAGACAACCATAGAGGGTTCCGGGGCCGAGTTCAATGGCATTATTCGTCTGCCGGGCAACATCCAGCATAATGCTGTAGCCGTGCCGCTCCTCTGCGGTCGGAGCGAGCGGCATATGCATCCACGAATTATGAGTCAAGCGTAAAACAGGGGTTACGAGTGGCCGGGGCTACATTTGATTGGACGGCGCGTCGCCCGTCACGCCCAGCACAACACCGGAAATCGGACGGCCCCGCAGGTTCACAACGGAGAGCGCCTGAAATAACGATAGGACCTTCGAACGCATCGCCTTCAATATGGAACGGTCACGAAGTCGAATCTATCAGGCGGGAAATCGCGGTGATTGCGGGTCGCCAACTTAATTTTGTGCAACTGCGCAAGCGCCGCTTGAAACGCATCGGGTAATTTCCACTTGTGAGTTCGCCGGAGCGCCGCGGCCAAATCCGCCGTCCTGGTATTGATCTCAAGCGCCGGAAAATGATTGATCAGCGGCAATGCGCGTCGAAGTCCTTCCGGGCTGAAACCCGTGAGAACCTCGGCGCGCGTGATCGCCGAAACGACGCAAAATCCTTCCGTCCGCCTAAGATACTCTGTCGCCTCGGCCAAACCGTTGAAATGATCGATCAGGATCACCGAATCGAGAAGAATGCTTTGCATGCACCTGTTTACCCGGTTCAGGTCCACTCGTCGCGCATGCGATTCTGGTACTCCAGCCCGTCACCCTCTTCCCAGATTCCGCTGGTCTGCTGCAACATCTTCTCATAGGCCGACTCTTCTTCCTGGCGCATTCGAATCACGAAACGCCGGACGAGTTCCGCCGTCGGCAAACCCAATTGCGAGGCTTTGCTGTCCAGCCACTTCTTGTCGGGCTCCTCCAAACTGATGATTGTCCTTACCATGTCATCACCTGACCAAATGATATCACACCCCTTCCGCCCTCGCAAATCGCTCAGCCCGGAATCGGGTTGGATCGATTCGCTTCGCCGGATCGATGAACGCGAAGACGCATCCGCTCACCACCAGCATCGCCGAAAGCGGCAGCAGCGCTAAATTGTAGCCCATCCATTCCACGAAATATCCGAACGCGATGGACGATACAAACGAGCCCGCCTGACCCGCCATGTTCATGGCTCCCGCCACCGCCCCGGTGTGCTCACTTCCCACGTCGGCGCATACCGACCAGGCTACCGGTAGCATGGCGCCCAGCACCCCCAGTCCAGCCGTGAGGAAAGCGACCGCCCACCAGTTGTCGCGCGTCATCGCCGCGGCGCCCATCATTCCACCCGCCGCAATCAGGCTGACGGCGCCGATCGAGCAGCGCGCGACCCGCAGCGAATGCCGGCGCGCCAACCGATCGCTCAAATACCCGCCTCCAATAATTCCCGCGAGCGCCGCCCACGAAGGCAGCGACGACGCGATCTTCATTTCATCCTCCGTCAGGCCTCGCCCGGTTTGCAGATACGTGCTCAACCAGGAGAGGTAAAAGTAAGCGCCCCAGCAGTACGTGTGATACATCAGCAGAATAAGTTGGAAGTTGCGGTTGCGCAGCAGCGCCTTCCAATCGACGCCCGCTTCCCGCCGGGTAGGCGGATTCCCGATAATTGCCAGCTCCTCGCGCGAGACGCCCTCCTTCTCCCGCGGAGAATCGCGAAACCACCAGTGCCAGAAGGCCGCCCAGAACAGTCCGATAACTCCGAATAGAACGAACGCCGCCCGCCAACTATAGTTTTTCTGAATCCAGACCACGATCAGTGGCGTGATGCCGCCGCCCACCGCCGTCGCGGTCCAGAAGACGCTGGTGGCGCGCGCGCGTTCGGTCACGGGAATCCAGCGCGCGATGGCCGACGCGCAATTCGGAAACGCGCCGGCTTCTCCCGCGCCGAACAGAAATCGCACCAGCAGTAGACCGCGGATGCTCGTAACCCCGCCGGTGAGCGCGGTGAACGCCGACCACCACAGCACAATGCGCGTGAGCACTTTCCGGGGCCCGATGCGGTCCGCCAGAATCCCGCTCGGCAGCTCGAAAAGCGCATAAGATAGCGTGAATGCGCCGATGACCCAGCCCCACTGGCTCGGCGTGATGCCGAGATCGTGCTGCATCCGCGGACCCGCCACGGCAATGCACAGCCGGTCAAGATACATCACCACCACGAGGGTGAACAGAATCGCGACGACTCGGAATCGATAGGGCATGACGCGGTTCGTTCCAGCTTGCTAGACTGACCGCCATGAACGCAAATCGGCCAACCGTGCTCGTCGGCAGCATTATGCACGAATCGAACTCCTTCAACCCGGAAAAGACCGTCTGGTGCGATTTCGAATTTCGTGATGGCGCTGTCGGCAAACTGGACCGGTGGGCGGCGGGGAACACCGAAGTCGCGGGCATCGTGCAGGAAGGCGCGCGGCAAGGTTTTCAGATTCTGCCCGCGATCTACGCATCCGCGACTCCGAAAGGCCCGGTGCATATCGACGCGTTCGATCGGTTGACGGATATCCTGATAACCGCCATCGCGGACGCGCCGCATCTCGACGGGGTGCTGCTCGCGCTGCACGGCGCCATGTACACGGACGAGTTCCCGCACGCGGATGAAGAGATTGTCCGCCGCGTGAGGAAAGCGATCGGGCCGGACATGCCGCTGGTGGTCACGCACGATTTCCACGCGAACGTTTCGCCGGAAATCGTCGCCATGACCACGGTCCTGCTGACCTACCAACAATGCCCGCATCTCGATACCAGGGAGCGGGGCGAGCGGGCCGCATCGATTATGGGACGCATATTGCGCGGCGAAGTGCGGCCCCGGCAGGCCGTGGTGAATCCGCCGGTCCTGTGGAATATCGTCTTCCACAACACCTACGCTGAGCCGCTGAAATCGATCACGCAGGCGAGCATAGAACTGGAGCGGCGGCCCGGCATTCTCGCGGCGAGCGTAGCGTGCGGGTATCAATATAACGACGTGCCGTATATGGGGCCGTCGGTGATCGTGGTGACGGACGACGACCTGGATCTGGCCAAGCGCGAAGCACGGCGGATCGCGGATATGATGCTCGACCGGCGAGACCGGATCCGCCTCGATCTGCCCGACGCCGCGACTGCCGTGCGCGACGCGATCGCTTCGGAGACGCATCCCGTCGCGCTGTTCGAAGCGGCCGATAACATCGGCGGCGGCGCGCCGGGCGATCAGACTTTCATCCTGGAAGAGCTTTTGAAACAAGGTGCCCAGGGCTGGGTTGTGGTGATCTACGATCCGGCATCGGTCGCTGCCGCTAAGTCGGCGGGTATTGACGGAAAGTTCGAGCGCGCGGTGGGCGGATGGTCGCCGGGCAGTCCCAGCAAGCCGGTTTCGATTCGAGGCGTGGTGCGGTCCTTGCACAGCGGCCGGTTTATCGAACCCGAAGTCCGCCACGGGGGACAGCGGTATTGGAATATGGGGCACGCCGCCGTGATCGAGGTGGAAGGCTCGACGCCCGATAATCTTAATTTATTGGTTGTGACCGCCGCGCGATCCTTTCCGAATTCATTGCATGAGTTGATTAGTTGCGGCATTTATCCCGAACGCCAGAAGATTCTGGTTGCGAAAGGGACGATCGCGCCGCGCGCGGCTTATGAGCCGGTCGCGTCAAGAATCGTCATTGTCAATACGCCGGGAACGACGGCGGTGGACCCGCGGCAGTTTGCCTTTCACAACGTGCGTGCGGGCGTTTTGTAGCGCAGAATGACGAAACTAAGCCTGGGCTCCATAACGCTAGTAGTCCCAACTGATACCCTAAACCAACCTCAAACATGCCTTTTCCAAAAACTGTCGCGGAAGTAGACATACTAATTCAACAAAATGTTCAAGAGAACTTCGAGCTTGACTACAAGTCTAGCTCCGCAATTTCCAAGTCATCTTCGCACAAGAACGAGATGGCGAAAGACGCTAGTGCGCTTGCAAACTCCGGTGGGGGCGTTCTTCTGTACGGAGTGGAAGAGGATCAGAACCACGATCCGGTCAGAAGAGATGGCGGAGTCAATCATTTAGAATTTCCAGGCGAGTGGATTGAACAGATACTCCAGTCGACCATAAGCCCCCGATTGTCTGGCGTAGAGATCATCCCGATTCGGGTCTCAGATACGCATTCCTACTATTCCGTTTTTGTTCCGAAGAGTTATCGCGGCCCGCACCAGGACCGGATTACGAAGAAATACTACAGACGTTTTGGTTACAACGTCATGGCGATGGAGGACTACGAAATCAATGACGTAAGGAACCGGATGACGCTATATCCACCTCTCGTGAACTTCGCCGAGGAGTCCCATAAGCGCGTTTTGTGTTATCTGGTCGTCGAAAATGTCGGAGCGATCCCGGCTTACGATCTCACGTTTGACTTCTCACCTGAATTGAGGTGGCGTGATGGCAAAGAAAAACCGCAAGCGTTTCAAAACGGAATACGGTGTTTGCCGCCGCGAAAGAAGCTATATTTTTTCTACTACACTTTCCCAGAAATGTTCGGCGAGGGCAGTCAGTGTATCAGGTCGTTTGAAGTGGGCATATCATACTTACATCCTCAGTTAGGCTATACATTGCGGGATAGGTTCATCATCGACATGGAGGATTACCGAGACTCAATGTCTGTCCACAGCGATGTTTACGGACTTGGCGAGATCTTGGACAAGCGCATCCCCGAGTTAACCAAAGTGGTGGAAGGTCTCGACAAGACGTTGAAGGAACTCTTGACGCTCCGCGGCTCAACGGGCCTCGACTTGTCCTTGTCCACAATCAGAAGTTTAGAAAGTATTCTCAAGGGGCAGGATCCCTTTCAACCATTCGATCCAAGGGGCTTTTCGCATTCAGCATTTCAAAAAGTGCTGAGTGTTGACTGGGAGTTGGCGATGCAGCTGTATCAACATTTCTGGAACTCCGATATAACCGATGGAATTGACGATTTACCCGGGATGAATCCTGAGATTCTCGGGAAATTTTTCAAACACTTCAAACGTCGGACCGCACAGCCTTCCGCGAAACAGTAAAACTGGACCTCACCCTGTCTGCGATCCCGCCCCATTTAGCATTCCACAATGAAGGCGGGTGGCACCGAACCAACAAAATATCTATTGACAGCCTACTTCCCATGATGCTACTTTTATAGCATGCTGCTGCGAAAACTGCACCAGGAGCTCAGCCGCCGGGAGCGGCAGATCATGGATATTCTCTATCGGCGCGGCCGCGCGACGGCCGCCGAAGTCCATGCCGCGCTCCCAAAGCCTCCCGGATACTCGGCCGTCCGCGCGATGCTGCGGGTGCTCGAAGAGAAAGGTCACATCCAGCACCAGGAAAAGGATCTCCGCTACGTCTTCTCCCCGACCGTGCCCCGCGATCAGGCGCGCCGGTCCGCCGCCGCCCATCTGCTCGAAACATTCTTTAACGGATCGGCGGAACAGGCCGTCGCGACGCTGCTCGACGTTTCCACTCGCGACTTGACGCCGCAAGACCTCGACCGGCTTTCGAATCTCATCGAGAAAGCTCGCAAGGAAGGCCGCTGATGTTCCTCCTGGCGCTGTTCCTGAAATCCACGATCGTGCTCGGCGCGGCGGTCGCGGTGTGCCGGATTTTACGGCGCCGTTCGCCGGCGGCCACGATTCACCTGGCCTGGGTTCTGGCATTCGCGGGTCTGCTCGCGCTGCCGCTTCTTTCACTCATTTTGCCCGCTTGGTTCGTGCCGTTTAGCCTCCCGTGGCGCGCCGGCGATTCGGCCGCCGTAACGGCCTCGCAGATATTTACCGCGTCCAGCTCCGGCTTACGCGATTCCAGTTTCCATTTCAGTTGGATGCTTATGGCGTGGCTGGGCGGCGTCTTCGCCGCATTGATCCCGCCACTCGTCGGAGCGTTTTCAGTCTGGCGCATCACCCGCCGCGCCAAGCCGTTTTCGCGGGGAATTTCGCCCGTCCCCATGTTCACGTCGGACCGCGAAATCATGCCCATGGTGTGGGGTCTGCGACATCCCGGCGTGCTGCTGCCCGCCTCGGCGCGGCAGTGGACCGCGGAAAAGCTGCGCATCGTGCTGCTGCACGAACTGGCCCACATCGACCGGCGCGATCTCTGGACGCAAATCCTCTCGCACGCCGTAACCGCGCTCTACTGGTTTCATCCGTTGGCGTGGCATGCTTCGCGCCAAATGCGGCGGCAAAGTGAAATGGCGTGCGACGATCTGGTGCTCCGCGCGGGCGTTAAGCCGTCCGATTACGCGACGGAACTGCTCGAAGTCGCGCGCTCGCTCTCCTGGCGAAAATCGTGGTCGCGCGCGGCATTCGCCATGGCCCGTCCGTCGAATCTGGAAGGACGGCTGCTCGCCATCCTCGACGCTCGTCCGCGTAGCGCGAGCCGACGGCGGATTGCGGCCGCGGCACTGGCATTATTCGCCGTAGTCGTCCCATCCGCCGCGCTGCAGGTTGGCGAACGGACCACGCGGGAAACCGGCATTTCGGGCAACGTATACGATGCTTCGGGAGGTCTTGTGGCCGACGCGGCCATCGCGATCTCCGGCCCCGCCGGCGTCCTGCGGACCAATGCTCCAGCCGGCTCGTTCGCGTTCGACGGTTTGCCGCCCGGACTCTATCGCGTCGAGGTTGAAAAGGCCGGCTTCGCGCCCAGCTTGAGCGTCGTTCGCGTGGCGCCGGGGCCATCGGAGCCGCAGGATTTTTTCCTCAATGCCGGTTCCATGCGGGAGCGCTTGACGGTAACGGCGCAAGGCGCCCCCGACGGGCGTCCGAAGCGCCTCCGCATCGGCGGCAACATGCAAGCGGCGAAACTCATATCAAGAACCAGGCCGCTCTATCCGCAAGCCGCGAAATTGCGCCGCGTGAGCGGCACGGTTATCATTCGCGCCAACATCCGCAAGGACGGCACGCCCGAAAAACTCACCATTCTGGCGTCCCCCGGCGACGATCTCTCGAACGCGGCTCTCGAAGCCGTGAGCAAGTGGCGTTATTCGCCGACGTTGTTGAATGGCGAACCGATCGATGTCGAAACCATTATCGATATCAACTTCACACTCAGGAGGTAGTTCCATGAAAAGCCCCATGAAACGTGTAATTCTCACGGGCACGCTGCTGTTGGCGGGCCTCAATGCCGCCACGATTGGCGGCACCGTTTACGATCCGTCCGGCGGCGTGGTTCCGCAGGCGAAAATCACTCTCTCGAACCCGGCGACGGGAGATAAACAGTCCGCGGCTACGTCGGCTTCGGGCGCTTTCAACTTCGCGGATTTGGTTGCCGGACAATATCTGCTGCAGATCGACAAGCCGGGATTCGCCCCCGTTTACAAAGCGCTGACGGTCGCTGCCGAGGCGAACGTGCATCCCACCGTGGTCCTCTCGATGGGTGGGATGTTGGAAAACGTCACCGTCAGCGAGAGGGGTACGCCCGCCTCGGCGTCCAGTTCCGGGCCGAGGAGAATTCGCGTGGGCGGCAACGTACAGGCGGCCAACTTGATCACTAAGGTGCAGCCCGTGTACCCCGCCGACGATAAGAGGCAGGGCATCCAGGGAACCGTTGCCATGAAGGCGCTCATCTCGCGCGACGGAGTACCGCTCGAACTCACCGTGCTATCGACGCCCAGCGAGGGGCTGGCAAATGCCTCGCTCGACGCCGTGCGGCAGTGGCGTTATCAGCCCACGCTGTTGAATGGCGATCCGGTGGAAGTGGAAACGCAAATCAACGTGAATTTTACGCTGGCGCCTTAATCTTAATTAACGAGCAGCGCTCTCGCGGTCGAAAAGACCCGGATGCGCGTGCCTTTCGGAAAACGCATCGGTTCCCGAAACACGTACGTCCGGGTCCAGTCTTTTCGATAATCTCTCAGCCAGATCAGATGCCGCACCTCGCCGCCCGGCAGGTACGCGGTCACTTCCATCGATCTCCCCGAATCGAGACCGATGGGACGAACGCCCGCCACGGTGAGCGGCATTGTTACCAAGAACTCCGACTTAATTTCAATGCCCGTCGCTTTCCGGCTCACGGGCGGAGCGGTGAAAGATTTGCGGTGCGGCAGGTAGGCGGCATCTCCTTCCGGAGCGCCGCCTTCAACCCAGTTCACGACCATATCCATCTCGGCGGGAGTGAGGCTCGGGTCGTCGCGATAATCGGCGATGCCGGGAACCGCGCCCCACGGCGGCATCTGCCGCTGAAGAACCTGATCGCGGATCGCCTTCGCCCAAGGGCGGGCTTCGTCATAGGTCGTCAGCGAGAAGGCCGGGCCGCCATCCCGATGACAACCGGCGCAATGCTTATAAACGATGCGCGAGATCTCTTCCGTCCACGTGATCTTGGTGGTGATGGGATCGTGCGCCGCAAGGACGAACGGAAGCAAGAAAAACGCCGCTAAAACGATGTGGCGCGGGCACTCGTGCCTGCCGTGTCCACACTCGTGTGGACACAGGGGTTCTAGACACATGAAAATCTAGTCGGCACTCTTCTTCTTCGGGAACAACGTCTTCAACTCCGTGTCGCGATCGATCGCCACGTCGAAGAAGCCGATCATCATCTCTTCCCAACTCTGGTCGCCCCACTTCACGGCCTTCGTCGCGTCGGGATTATTTGGATTGTTCACCGAATTATCGAAGTGCGCCGTGCACTCGATCTTCGTCCCCTTGGGCATCACAAGATCCTTGACGGGGTAATAAGACAACTGCCAGCTAAAGCTGTAATGGGGAACATTGAGCAGCATTTCCTTCTCGCCCGTCGGATACACGGCGCGATATTCGAAATCTTTGCCGCGCAAATGCATGTGGGGAAAAAGCGCGACAACTTTCGCCTCGCTCCCGAACTCGAAGGAAGAATCCACTTGGTAGTTCGCGTCTCCCGCGGGAATTTCGAACTTGTTGTTCATCGCGGCCAGCGTGTACACGCGCTCCTTAACCGGCTCGGTCGCGAAGACCAACCCGATCTTGCTGCGGTCCACGCCCTCTTTGCCGTTCGCCGTATAGTGCATCTGGAAAATAAAATCGGAGCCGGCTTTGATCAGCTTGGCGCGCCCCGGTTCCAGAATCTCGGGCAAGGTGCCGGGCGCATAGCCCACCAGGAACTCGCCATTGCCCTCGCCGCCGCCTTTGGCTGGAACGAACGGCACGCCGGGCTGAGCGTCTTTCATCCACTTCGAGCCGGGAGGGCGGACAAACGCGATCACGTGATGCAAGACGGCGCGGTTACCCGGACGCACTTCGGCGCGCTGCACCCATTTGTCTTCCGTGAAATTTCCCGGAATCAGAATGTACTGGTATTCGATGGTTCCCGATGCGGGTACTTTGAATTCCGCGGGCATCTCGAACTCCACGTCCGGCTTGCCGCCCGCCGATACAATGTTCCAGCCATCCACGAACTTGGCGGCCTTCGGCAGATCGCGGGTTTTGCCCTCGGCCGCGCCCGTCTCGGCCCACCTTACCAGCGTCTGAATCTCGTTCGGCGCGAGCGAACGGTCGTTCGAAAATTTTCCATAATGCGGATCGGCAAACCACGGCGGCATCTTCTTGAGCGCCACCGCTTCTTTGATGGCCGAAGCCCACGGGCGCGTCTCTTTATAAGTCAGAAACGACATGGGCGCCGCTTCCCCCGGCCGATGGCAGCCTTGGCAATTTTTCCGCAAAATGGGCGCGACGTCCCTGTCGTAAGTAACGGCGGCGGGGAGGTTGGCGGGCGCGTAAGCGCACGCGGCTAGGGCAAAAGAGAAGAGCTTGGCTCGCATGAAAAGTCCTTGTCTCTAAATTATACGGTTATTCCCATTTCACGCCGCGCGCCTTGAGCTCCCGGCCTAACTGCTCCGCCGATTCAAACTGCACCGCATCGATCCCGAAGCGCTTCGCCGCCTCCACGTACGCCGCGATGTCGTCCGTGAAAAAGCACTCCTCCGGCCGGCATCCCGCCTCTTGCACGGCCTTCCCGTAAATCAGCGGCGACGGTTTCATCGCGCGCACTTGGTACGAAAGCACAAAGGCGTCGAAGTGGCGCAGCAACGGATACGCTTCGCGCACCATCTCGAAATGAATGGCGTTCGTATTCGAGAGCAGCACCAGGCGGTAGCGTTTTTTGAGACCCTCCAACATGCTTTCGGGGATGAGAGTATCCGGCAGGAAGATCGAGCTCCAGATATCGCGGAAGCCGGCGTATCCGGTGCGCAGTTCCAGATGCTCCGAAAGCCGGCGAACGAAATCCTCCGGTTCGATTAAGCCCATTTCGAATCGCTGCACCAGATCGGTTTCGCCGATCCGCGCGCGAATCTCCGCTTTGGGGTAACCGCAGAGAGGCGCCATGGCGGCGTACCCGCGGCCGAAATCGAAAGGGATGATCACCTTGCCTAAATCGAAGATAATTGCCTTCAACACTATTGATTGGAAGCCAATCCCGGGACGCCGCCGGCGGTCTTCGCGGCACGAACCCCGCGCACGATCGCCCGCGCCACCGCGTCGGCCGCCGCTATCCCCAACGCATCGATATCGGCGCTCTGAGTTCCCAACGAAAGCGCGAACGTCACGTCGCCGTCCGACATCGTGTTGACCGGATAAATGGTTCGCACCATCCCGAGGCTCGCCATTTGCGCCAGTTTGGCGGCGCCCACTTTCGAAAGCCGCGCGTTCGTCGCCACCACGGCCAGCGTCGTATTCGGATGACTGAGTCCTCCGGCGGCGCCTTCCAAAATAGCGGCTTCACTGTCGGCCAGTTCCCGGCTGGTCGCGGATTTGCGCGCCCCCGCAATGCATTTGCCCGTGGCCGGATCGCGAACTTCGCCCAGCGGATTCACCGCGACCAGCGCGGCCACAAGCACGCCCGATCCAAACTGTACCGTGAAGCTGCCGATGCCGCCTTTCATCGCGCGCTGCATGCCGAAAATCTTTCCGACTGTCGCGCCCGTTCCCGCGCCGACATTGCCTTCTTCCACGGCACGGTCCGTGGCGGAGGCCGCCGCCGAGTAGCCCATTTCGCGGCCCGGGCGCACGGTGGATTTCCCGATCCCCAGGTCGAACAGAATCGCGCACGGCACAATCGGCACCCGCGCATTCCCCGCCGGGAACCCGATTCCGTGCTGCTCCAGGTAGTGCCGCACGCCCGAAGCCGTCTCAAGGCCGAACGCGCTGCCGCCGGACAGAACGATCGCGTTTACGTTAACGGCCACGTGCTCGGCGCGTAGCGTGTCGATCTCCGCGGTGCCCGTCGCGAAGCCGCGAATATCCACGCCGCCCACCGTTCCATCGCCACAGAGTATCGCCGTGCAGCCGGTCAGCGCCTCCTTGTCCGAAATGTGCCCGACCCGGATGCCCGGAATATCGGTCAGCCCTTTCATTGTCAGGTAAGCAGGCCCTTGATCTTGGTTTCGATGCCGCTGCGGATCGAAGTCTCGGGAAACAGCTTCGTGAGAAATGCCGGAAGCTCAATCTCGATGGTGACGTCTTTATCGGTCACGACAACGGTTCCATGCAGCGGCGTGCTGATGAACCCGAGTTTTGCGGCCATCGAGAAGTTCATCGTGTTGCCAACCCAATTCTTCTTGATATCGACCATACGGAGCATTCCGGGAAGGTCGGGACGCAGGAGCTGATCCGAAGTTTCGTCCACAAGCCGTTTGGCTTCGTGCTGCCCCTTGTTGTGGCTAACGGTGATCCGCATCGGCCATAAGGATAACACTGGAATCGCCAAGCCATTTCAGGCACGGCCTCACGCTCGTGCAACGCAAGGGGAAGCATCCGCGAAAATCTCCGGATGGCATTTCCACGAACGCTCTGATCTTCAGCGCCCACGTGGGGACTAACGTCGCCTCTGCGCTCCATTCATCGTCCCGCCGAGCCCGCCGAACTATCCCTCGGCATGGTTGCTTTTCAGCAGAGCCAGCTTCCGTTTCGCCCGGCAAGATCATTTGTAGCTCCGCCGCGATCCCGGTTTTCTCAACTTCCGGTTTGCGCGTCACTCGCCAGTTAACGGGATCCCGTTGCACAGGCTGCGTAGAGTTTGCTACTTGCCATGCGCGCGGCGGCGGGTGCGAGGAGGAATGGCACCTGGCTGACGAAGAGGCTACTCATCAGTACATATGGCGGGCTTGTCATCTGCGCCGAGAGGAGCATAAGCAGGCACCTTTGTGGCAGCGATGATACATTGATTTCGCCTTGAAATTGCTTCATAATGACCCAAAGTCGCAAGGCGGCATCAGAGCCACAGCGCCTTTTTAACTTCGGTGGGAGTGTCTGTTTCGTAGTTGCCCGGCGCGCAAAGTCGTCTCGTTCGACGGTCGGGCGGAGTCAGGAGGGCACCCCATGCCGACGGCCAGAGCCGAAACGCATCCGCACGAGAATCAACTCTTGTTCGGCCTCCCGCCCGCCGAGCGTGAACGGCTGGTTCCCACGCTGGAACCCGTAACCTTATCGTTGGGCCAGGTTATTTGTGAAAGCAATCAGCGAGTCAGCTGCGGATATTTTCTTGCAAACTCCGTCGTTTCACTGCTCTACACAATGGAGAGCGGTGCGACCGCTGGGATGGCTCTGGTGGGGAATGACGGAATCGTCGGCACGGCTATTTTTCTGGGCGGCGAATCGACGTCCAGCAGAGCTGTGGTCGTCGTCGCGGGACAGGCCTTCCGAATGTCAGCAATGCTGCTGTTGGAGGAATTTGAGAGCAACGCCGCCTTGCGCCAAGTATTGTTGCGCTATACACACGCGCTGATTACACAGCTCTCCCAGACCGCGGTGTGTAACCGCCTTCATTCGGTCGAGCAACGCCTTTGCCGACAGTTGCTGATGTGCCACGACCGGACTGGTTCCTCTGAGCTGCTGATGACCCAGGAACTCATCGCCCAAATGCTGGGAGTCCGTCGCGAGAGTGTGACCGTTGCCGCCGGACACCTGCAGGACATGGGATTAATTCATTACTGCCGGGGTCATATCGCCATTCTGGATCGCAGAGGACTCGAGGCAAGCGCCTGCGAGTGCTATCGCATCGTTTGAAGAAGAACGCGCGATTGTACTGCGCGAAGCGAAAGTTAGAGTTCAGCCGGCCCCCTGCTTCCTTGGAGCAAGCCGGCTGAGCAGCCTCCGTAACTGGTCAAAATTGTCCGGCCGAGTGAGATAGATGTTGTAACCAACTTCCGCCTCGGCGCCTTCAGCAAGCGTCGCCACGCAAAAAGCGACGATTGGAACTCTGTCAGTCAGCCAGGAATTCGCGCGTATCCTTCGTCCCATCTCGGCGATTTGCACCGCGTCGAGGCCAAGGCTTATTAGAATCAGATCCGGCGATTGCACCCTGGCCTTGAACACGGCTTCTGCTTCGTCTCTCGCCGTACTAACGATGTAGCCGGTCGCGACAAGCAATTGTTTGATCGCGTCGCGCGTCTCCTCCACATCCTCGACCACAAGGATTACAGAGCGTCGCTCCTGATCGAGTGTCATACCGTGCGCAATTGGCGACTGACTGTTAGTTAACAGAGCAGGGATGCGGCGTCTGTGCGCTAAGCCACGGAGCTGCTCTTTGCAATCTGGTGAATTCTCACGGTATGTGTGCCACCGCACCGACGTGTGTGATCGATTGCCAGTATTCTTTGGGCTGCGCGATGTCGCGCCCAGCGAGCAATACAGATGCTCCCGCCAAGTCGCCGCGCAGGATTGGAGGAACGCTATGAGCAATGTGATTTCGTTTGAAGGAGCGGTCAGCCGGTTAGCGTCGCAGGCCGACGCAGTCGGGCGCCTCGCCCAGGACAGCGGCGCCTTCGCCGCCGTGGTAGCTGCCTTCGAGTCGAACGACCCCGATGCTTTTCGCTGGGTACTGGATCGTCTTGAGATGCTCCCGTACTGCGAACTGATCTGCGAGTGGGTTCGGGTCAAGATTTGCGTATTGCGCTGCTTTGAGGTCTGTGGTCCGCCACCAGAAGAGAAGATAGAGACCCCCAGCCTGCAGGAGTTCGCGCACGCCGTCGTGAAACTTGCATCCAACGAAAAGCTTTTGCGCCGGGTGGTCGATGCCGTTTCCTGCGGCGACGGCGACGACTACCGGGCAGCCATCCAGGAACTCGAACTCAATAGATTCTGCCATCTGATCTGCCACTGGGTGTGCTCGATCATCTACCGACGGGTCTGCGAACGCGTGTGCACGCCGACGCCCGGACCCGTTCGCGATCCGGCCGGCGAAATCCGAGCCAGCAGCCGGGTGATTGCCAGCCTCATCGCCAATGAAAAGGCCTTCCACGCCATTAGCGAAGCAGCGGTGGAGCTCAACTGCATAACGCTGCAGTCTTCCATTGAGCAGGCGGGCTTCGGACCGAATTGCGAGATCATCTGCTGCTTCGTTTGTTTTTGGCGGTGCGTTTGGGTATGCCGCGAAGTGTGCAGAGTTGTGGACCCACCCAGGACGGGCGCATCCGGTGTCGAAGAGGCGCGGAACTTCGCGCTGGCATCCAGGCAGCTTGCAACCCAGCCGCGTGCGCTGGGCGATCTGGTGAGCGCAGTACAAAAGCGGGACGCCCAGGCCTATAGCGAGACCATTTCCCGCCTCGGTCTGGGTCCGTACTGCTATCAGGTATGCGGCTGGGTTTGCGCCGGCATTTGCTACGAGTTCTGCATTTGCGTATGCCCGAATCCGGCGCCCGACCCATGGTTCATCACGGTGGGGAATTTCAACATCTACTCCGATATCGATGGCACATCGGGTAAGACCAACAAGGCCCTTCCCACTTCTATAGACATGCCCTTCGGGGGCGGCCCGAACTTTGCTTTCTTTGAGCAGCTGGTATTGGGCGGGTTCTGTCCGATCGACTCACCGACGTCCCCGGGCACGCAAATGCAATATCGCTTCCTGTACGCGGCTGCCTCAACAACCCTGTCCGCCGCGATAAACGCGGCACAGACGACTATTCACGTCGCCAGCAGCGCCGGTGTTCCGCCGACGCCGTTCAATGTGTCAGTCTGCAGTAACAGCCAGACCGGCGAAACCATGACGGTGACTGGCGTCGTCGTGACCACGTGGACTGTGGTCCGTGGCGTGGACGGCACCACCGCGGCGTCGGCCTTGTTGGGAGCATCGGTGTGGGTCAACCCAACACCCATCGCCGGCCCCCTGGTCTGCAAGACCAAGCTTGGGTCCCGGTTCACCCCTTGGCCCCAGGTTATTGCCGGGATCGCGCAAGCCGCATTGGTTCCGACATTCCAGGACGTTTGGGTCAGTCCCACGGCGATTCCGGATACACCCCCGCCTGCTCCCCTTACGTTCTGGGTCGGACCGGGCATCCACTACATTCAGGCGGACCCCACCACGGGCTGGGTCCCGGTAGATCTAAACACGATCGGTCTAGGCTTCCAAACGCTGATGTGCTTCGACACGACCCAGGCCGTCGCTACAGGCTGCCCACTCCCCACCCCGCCGTGCATCGGCACCCCAGGCGGTACGCCGGCAGGGAGCGCCGTGCCTGCCGCTGGCCAGGGAGCCGGGACGGATTTGGCGATCATCTTCCAGGCCACCCGCGTCGGCGCCCTTCCGGTGGTGGACTTCTCCAATTCGCTCTGCAAGATTCACGTCAACAACTGGAGCGAGGTCAACAATCTGTGGTTCCTGGAGTTCACGCTCGGCGCCGGCTGCTGCCAGCCGATCGACACAAAACTATCTGTAGAATTCACCGTCGATCACGAAGAGATGGACTCTGGTGCATGGTCGCTGGGCATCACCAGTTGCAGCGGGTCGGCGCCGGGCGACATTACTCCGCTCGTTTCAAGCGGCGGACCTCCGCCCGTCACTGTTTCCCCAAGGGGCGGCTTTGGGACGATCGTCGAGGACACGACCACCTGGACCAACTGCTCATATGTGGTGTCGCTGGTCACGAGACCAGGACTCACGACCGGCCTCAGCGATCGGAAAGCTGTTGATAACCAGTTAACCTTCTGCATATGCGGACATAAGTCGTGACATGTGGAATTTCGTCCTGGCCGCCCTCGCAACCTGGCGGGTAACCCACCTGCTGGCCAGCGAGGACGGCCCGGCCGACATTATTTTCCGGTTTCGAAGATGGTTGGCGCAGAGTCTGTGGGGCACGCTGATGGACTGCTTCAACTGCCTCAGTCTGTGGGTGGCGGCTCCGGCGGCCTTGTTCGTTTCCCGCAGGCCCGTCGAGTGGTTCGTGACGTGGCTGGCGCTGTCGGGCGTCACGTGTTTATTGGAGCGGCTGGGTCATGAACCTGTTATGATTCAACCCGCTTTGCAATCATTAGAAGGCGAGGTGCACGATGTGTTGCGGTCAGAAACGAGCCGAGTTACGCAGCAGCTCTGCAACGGCGACAACCCAGGCGCTTCCGCAGAGCGTACCCGATAGCGCGCCGGTGCAAACTATCCGGCCGCAAACCTACGCTAAAGCCCCGGTTCGAACTATCCAGCAACCCGCGCCAAGTCAGCTGCCACGCCCAGCCACTCCTGATACGGAAGTCCCAGCCGTGTTAAACGCCAATGGATCGGTGATGGTTCGCTACGTCGATCACTCGCCGATTCGAGTTCGAGGTCTGCAGACCGGGCATACTTACGAGTTCTCGGGCACGCACGCGACCCAGGCTGTTGATGCTCGCGATGCCGCTACGTTGCTGGCCACCCGCTTCTTCCGCCGAGCATAATTGTTTGGGGGCCTCCGGTTTCCCCTGTCGTTCTTCGTGGCTTGCAGCGCCTATAGATTTCGGATCGTCGGCTATCCGGAACTTGAGATTCCGCGCCGGATCAGGCCAGCCTGCACCGGGTCGGTTGCGACCAGTTGGGTTTTGCGCAGATGGACGCCTCTGCTCCTCAGGCCGCATGCTGGCGGCGACTCTGCCGCTGCTGTCTGGCCGTTTCCAGCTTGCGGTCGCGTTCTGCGTGGATCTCCTGCTGCCGGCATATCTTCGGCGTGATGTAGCCGGTGGCGCTGTTCAAGCGGACGTTATTGTTGTGGTCCACGTAGCCTTCGACCAGACGCCGTGCATCTTCCAGCGACAGCGGCGGGCCGAATGCACTCACTCTTTTGCGATTTGTCCCAGCGTTCGATTTTCCGTTCGATTGCGGGTAAAACGGCGAAGTCCGGACGTTTCAGATTCTTGTACGCAGCCGCCAGCTTCGTGGACACTGGAACAGTGTATCAGCGCACTTTGCCGATAGGCCATGAAGGATGGCGGAGAGAGTGGGATTCGAACCCACGTTAGAGTTTCCCCTAAACACGCTTTCCAAGCGTGCGCCTTCAACCACTCGGCCATCTCTCCGGAAGCGCGAATCTCAGGATAGCATGCGGTCTTATTGCTTAATAACCTGGCCGTCGCGCTTCCGTACTTCGCCCCAGCCGCCGTTCAGCCTCTGATGCTCGCCGCGTTCGTTGCTGCCAAACGGATACTTCGCCGCGGCTTTCTCGTCGATTTCAATTCCCCAGCCAGGGGCTTCATTGACGTATAGATAACCATCCTTCTGAACGGGGCAGCCGTGGAAAATCTCCTGCGAGCGGTCGTTGAATGGCGAGTATTCCTGGATGCCGAAATTGTAGCTCACCACATCCAGCGTCACGTTCGCGGCGTGGCCGACGGGCGATACGTCGCCGGGTCCGTGCCATGCCGTCTTTACCCCAAAACTTTCGCCCAGACTCGCGATCTTGCGCGCCGGCGTGAATCCGCCGGACTGCGTCACATGCACGCGGATATAGTCGATCAGCCGCTCGGAAATCAGCATGTTCCATTCGTGCGGGCTGTTGAACAACTCGCCCATCGCGATCGGCGTGGCGCACTGCTGTTTGATCTGGCGGAAGTAGGCGATGTCTTCGGGCGAGAGGGCGTCTTCCAGATAAAAGAGATGAAACTTCTCGGCGTCCTTCGCGAACTGCACGGCCTGGTTGGGCGTCACGCGCTCGTGCACGTCATGCAGCAACTCGATCTCATCGCCAAGCTCGTGGCGGCATACTTCGAACAGCTTGAGAGCGCGCCGGATGTAGGGCGCGGGCTCGAAAACCGGTCCCGGATGCAGCGCCTTGACGGTCGCGTCGCCCGTGCGGCTGCCGTATGCGGCCATGCCGGGAACGCCCACCTGCACGCGAACGTGGCGAAAGCCGCGCGCCTTCCACTGGCGCACGTTCTCGACAACTTGAGGGAAGTCGGGACCATCGGCATGGCCGTAACAATCCGCGGCCTCGCGAACTTTGCCGCCGACTAGCTGATAGACCGGCATTCCGGCCTGCCGGCCTTTGATGTCCCACAGCGCTTGATCGACGCCGCTGATCGCGTTGTTCAGCACCGGGCCGTTCTTCCAATAGGAACTGTCGTAGCAGGATTGCCAGATGTCCTCGATCCGGTCGGTGGTTTTCCCGAGCAGGAAGGGCTTGAGGTATTTCTCCACGGCGGGCTTCACTAAATCGGCGCGCTGCGTAAATGTAGCGCAGCCATAACCGTAGAGGCCGTCCTGATCGGTGGTGATTTTGACGACCGTGAGCCGGACGCCGGCCGGCTCGCACTCGATAACACTGATGTCCTTGATCTTCGGAGAGGCCATTCCACGCGTGGCGCGCTCCGTATCGGCCCGCGCCTGCCGTTCACGCGGGGTGACGGCCCCGAGCATTCCGCCCGCGGCAATAGTCTTCAATAAATTTCGTCGGTTCATATCACGCTTTGTCCCTATCGTCGAGCATGTTTTTAAGGCGCGCCAGTTCCTGTCCGATCTTCCGCTCCCGGCGGACCAGGTAGAAGATGTAAAGGATCACGATCGCCCACGCCGCCGCGAAGCCGAAAAAAAGAAATTGGAAATTCCGAGCTTCTATCATATAGCGTGCGCGTAACGCCGCAATGAATCAATTTCGCGCTGTACCTTTTCCTGGTGCAAACGCACCAGCGCGAGCGCCGACGCGATCAGCAGGATCGCGAGCATATTGGTAAGAAGGGGGGGCCACATGGAAGGATCCAAGCCGCCGCTGGTCAACACAGGCGCCGGATGCTGCGTGCGCCACCACTGGTTCGAATAGTAAACGATCGGCAGGTCGGCGAACGCGAAGATCGAGAGCACGGCCGCGAGCGTGGCGCGCTGCGTCGGTTCCGGGATCGCCGGACGCAGAATCAGATAACCGACATAGAGCAGCCAGGAGATGAAGTTGCTGGTAAGCCGGGCATCCCAAGTCCACCAGACGCCCCATTGATTGCGTCCCCAGATGCTGCCGGTTACAAGGTTTACGGTCAGCAGCACGACGCCAACTTCGGTAACGGCGACGGCGAGCGAATCGAATCGGAAATCCTTGCGGATCAGGAACGCAATGCTCGCGAGAAGCGCGACGGTGAACATGACCCACGCGACCATGGCGGCGGGCACATGGAAGAAGAAAATGCGGTAGACAGCGCCTTGCATCGCCTCGTCGGGCAATCGCAGCAGGATGACGTAAAGATTGTAGACCAAAAGCAGGCCGCCAAGCCCGCCAAGAATGTAGACCGCTTTTTCACGCATAAATCGGCGCTACCTCCCGCTCGCCGGTCAGCCGCATCGCTTTTAGCGCCGTGAAGATGTCGCTGGTCGCCGAGCTGCGGTTCAAAGTGTAGAAATGGATGCCGGGCGCGCCGCCCGTCAATAGGTCGATGCACTGCGAAGTGGCGTGCGCCACGCCAAGTTGCAGCACCGCTTTCGGGTCGTCCCGGCGGCGGTCGAGTTCGGCGGCGAGCTTGAACGGCAGCGCGGCTCCGCAAGCGATCGTGAAGCGCTCCACTTGCGAGGCGTTGGTGATCGGCATAATGCCGGGAATGATCGGGACCTTGATTCCGACCGCATGCGCGCGCTCGACGAACTCGAAGTAGTGGCGGTTTTCGAAAAACAGTTGCGTCGTGATGAAGTCGAGACCCTCATCCACCTTGCGCTTGAGGTGCATGAGATCCACGTGCGGGTTGCCGCACTCGATGTGCTTCTCGGGGTAGCCCGCGCCGCCCAGACAGAGCCGATCGTCGTACTTGTCGCGGATGAAACGCACTAGTTCCGAGGCGTACGAGAAGCCGCCTTCGACCGCGGTGAACACCGTTTGTCCTTTGGGCGGATCTCCGCGCAACGCGAGAATGTTCTCGACGCCGGCTTCCACCAATCGTTCGAGTACGGCCGACAACTCATCGCGCGTCGATCCCACGCACGTCAGGTGAGCCATGGCCTCGATGCCGGAATCGCGTTTGATGCGCGTGACGATATCGATGGTCTTCTCGCGCGTCGATCCACCGGCCCCGTACGTCACGGTTACAAACGTCGGATCGAGCTTGCGCAGTTCAGCGATGGTGCGCGCGAGTTGCGCGGCGGCTTCGTCCGATTTCGGCGGGAAGAACTCGAACGAAAAGGACGGACGTCCCGCAGCCAGAAGATGCCGGATCTGCATGAAGAATCTATTGTAGCCCTGCGGCCTTGGCGTGGATTTCGTAGACGCGCTTGCCGCGGCGCGGCGAAAGCCGCCTTCGCGTGGGCCGCGCCCTTCATCGCGTAAGCGGCAAGGGTCATTGCCGAAACCGCGTCCATGCGTTCCTGCACGGAACGGCTTTGCCAATACCGGTATTCATCCGCCTTCATTTCCTTGAGGCTGGTATAAGCGCGGGCTGTCTTGTCCATATGCTATCTTAGCGGCTCGCCGCGCCCGCTAATTCCTCCAGCAGTTTCCCCAACCGCGTCGCCGCTTGTGCATCCCCGCCGAAGCGAAGCGCGTTATAGGCGTGGGTAAACTCCGCAACCGTCGCGGCGGCATGCGAAGCGGGCAGATTCGCGGCGAATTCCCGCGGGGTGAACCACGGCGGCTTCTGATATCCGCGGCGTTTCATCAAGTCCAACATGCGGGCGTAAAGCAGCGTGGCATCCGCGGCCGTGGCTTGACCGCGTCCGATTTTGCGCACCCGTTGGAGGGTCGCCAGCATGCGCGTCAACGGGATCACAACCGGAATCAGTACCGCCAGACCTATCGCCACGCCCAAAGCCGTCTTGGCGTACACCGCCATCCAGCGTTCGATCTCCCGTTTCCATCGCGACATGGTTCTGGTGGAATCCGCGACCCAGTTCCAGCGCACGCGTCGCGCCGTCTCATCGAAGCGCTCGGCCAGATTCACCTGCCGCCCCAGGTCGTAGCTCAACACCCACTCCTGCCAGAACGTATCGGCGGCGTCGACGTACATGCCGGCCTTGGCCCACCATGAATTCGCGTTCGGGCGCGCGGCCAATGGCGTGGGATCGAAAACCCTCCACCCCAGCGGCGGAATATACGCCTCCACCCAACTGTGCGCGTCCGAGGCGCGAATCGCGTATAACTGCGAAATCGGATTATAGGTCCCGCTCTGAAAACCATTGACGATGCGCGCCGGAATTCCCATCGTCCGCAGCATGACGGTCATGGCGGACGCAAAATATTCGCAGTGGCCCTTGCGGCGCTCGAAAAGAAAATTCGCGAGCGGGTCGGCCGCCGCGGACGAGGGAAGCTGCAGCGTGTATGCGTAATCGCGGCGCAACCGATTCTGGATAGCGGTCGCGCGCTCGAAATCCGAACCGCTTCCCGCGAGCGATATCGCCAACGGCGCGATGCGCCCATCGAGCGGCGGCAGTTGCAAATAGCGCTGCCGTTGGGATTCGGTGAGCGCGCCGTCGGGCGGGCTTCCCACGAAGCTCGAGACTTCGTAATGCGCGGTTTCGAGCGGGACGTAAGCGAAGCGGAACCCGTCGTTCGGGGTGCGGATCAAGCGCGCGTGGCCCACATTGAGAAACTCCGGGACCCCGGCGATGAAGACCGCATCCGAATCGGCGACGTTGAGATCGACGCGATACAGGATTCGCCGCCCGGTGCGCCGGCGCTGGGCTTCATCGGCCACCAGCACCGTCCCGCGCTCCACGGGCATGAGCCGGTTCGCCAGGGGCGATTCGGACCATCTCCGGCCATTGAAGCGGCTCAGCGCCGCGCCGCGCCACTTGAGATTGGGCGGAAGGTCGCGCGAGTAGGATTTCACGTGCATCACCACGTGGGAATCGTTCTGAATTTCGCCCACTTGGCCCAGCGTCACCTCGTTTGAGAATCCGGTGAGGTGGTAACGGCGGGAAATTAATTGGCGTAGCGCCGCGTTCGCCGTGCGCGGAAGCAGAAAAAACAGGCCCGCCGTCAGCAGCAGAATGCCGGCCGTGACGACGCCGGTGAGCGAAGCGAGCCGGGTGGAGACACGCAGGCCTCGCGAGCCCGCCATCCGGCTGGGGCGCTGATTCGTCTTCTGCAGCGACTTTTGTAGAGCCCGGCGGATTTCCGCGCTGGTAAAAGCGGCTATGGCGCAAAGCAGATAGAGCGCGAGAAAGGCGAAAAAGTTCAACGAAGCCGAAAGAATCGCGGCGGCCAGCAACTCGACAAAAGCGATCGCGGCCGTGTAGAGATGATCGCGGTTGGTCTTGCCCGTCAGGATTTTGATCACGACCAGAAAGAAAACCAAATGCACCGTGGCGCGTTGGAAATCATGGACGAGAAGATACGAATCGATGGGGTAAAAGCAGACGTAAGCCAGCGTGACCCAGTTGACGGCGTAAAGCGAGATCTCAAACCGCGCGATGCCGGCGATCATTAAAGCGCGGAGCAGCAGTCCGGCGGCGGTGAGAACCATGGTGGGCAGGTCGAGATAGCCCGATCCGGCAACCGCGAGATAGCCGCTGGCCACCAGGCCCAAAAGCGAGAACTGAAAGAAACGCTCGACCGATTCAGCCGCGCCGGTTCGCACCATGGTGCCCGCCATACATCCAGTCTACAGGGCGTGCTTTATGATTGGATGACATGCCCTCGACAGCCCCGAATCCCTTGGCGGAGATCGAGTTCCAGATTCCGTTCGACCGGGTCCGCGCCGAAGATGTCGAGCCCGGAATTGCCGCGCTTTTGACCGATGCCCGCGAAAAACTCGCGGCCCTGGCGGCGGACGATCAACCGCGAACTTTCGAGAACACCCTGTCGGCTCTCGAACGCGTCACCGAACCGCTCGATTACTCCATGAGCGTTGTGCGGCACCTGGAGGCCGTTTGCACGACACCGGAGTTGCGGGCCGCATTCAACGCCGTCGAGCCCGAAGTAAGCGCGTTCTATTCGAGCATCCCGCTGAATCGAGGAATCTGGAATTGCCTGAAGAGCTATGCATCGAGCGGTTCGGTCGAGACGCTCAGCCCGACCCGCAAGCGGTTCCTGAAAAAGACCATCGATTCATTCCGCCGTCATGGCGCGGATCTCGAAGAAGCAGGCAAGCGAAGGCTGGAGGAAATCGACGTCGAGCTGACCCGTCTTACCACCAAGTTTTCGGAGAACGTTCTGGATTCGACGAACGCCTTCGAGCTGATTGTCGAGGATAAAGCCAAGCTGGCCGGATTGCCCCCCACCGCAATCGACGCCGCAAGGGAGAGTGCGTCCTCGAAGGGCGTGAAAGGCTGGCGATTCACGTTGCAGTCGCCAAGCTATCACGCGCTGATCACGTACGTGGACGATCGGCCCATCAGGGAGGAAGTGTATCGCGCGAATGTGACGCGAGCCGCCGGCGGGCGATTCAATAACCGGGAGATCCTGCCGTCCATTCTCGCGCTGCGGCATGAAAAAGCGAGGCTCTTGGGCTTTCGCGATTTCGCGGATCTGGTCCTCGAAGACCGGATGGCGCATTCCGGTGAGCGCGCCCTCGAGTTTCTGGAAGATTTGAAGCGGAAAACCGAAGCGGCGTTTCGCCGCGAAAACGAGGAATTGGATCGCTTCGCCGGGTTTCCGCTCGAGGCTTGGGATGTGGCGTACCACGCCGAAAAACAGCGGCAGGCGCTTTATGATTTTGACGAGGAAGCGCTTCGCCCCTATTTCCCGACCGGGCGCGTGGTGGCCGGAATGTTCGACATCGCTCAACGCCTTTACGGCATCCGGGTAACCGAGCAAAACGGCGTTCCCGTCTGGCACCCCGAAGTGAGTTACTACACGATTCACGATGCGAACGGGCTGCTGTTGGGCGCGTTCTATTCGGACTGGTACCCGCGCGAATCGAAACGGGGCGGCGCTTGGATGGATGCGTTCGTAACGGGAGTCGATTCGCCCGAGCGTTTCGAGCCGCATGTGGGCGCGATTTGCGGCAACCTCACGCCGCCCGTGGGAGACAAGCCCGCGCTGCTGACGCACCGCGAGGTGGAGACCATTTTTCACGAATTCGGGCATCTGCTGCACCATTGTTTGAGCCGCGTGGAGGTGAGGAGCCTGGCGGGCACCAGCGTTGCCTGGGATTTCGTGGAGCTGCCCTCGCAAATCATGGAGAACTGGTGTTGGGAACGCGAGGCGCTCGATGTGTTCGCGCGCCACTACGAAACCGGCGAGCCGATACCGGAGGATTTGTTCCAAAAGATGCGGCGGGCGAAGAATTTCCGGAGCGCGAACGCGCAGATGCGGCAATTGGGCTTCGGATTTGTCGATCTGGCGCTGCATACCCGCTATTCGGCGGAACGGGACGCGGACCCGGTCGATTACGTGCGGGGGATAATCCAGGAGTTTTCACCCGCGCCGCTGCCGCCCGATCATGCCATGATCGCCGGCTTTACCCACCTGTTTTCTAGTCCCGTGGGATACGGCGCGGGCTACTACTCGTATAAGTGGGCGGAGGTTCTGGACGCCGACGCCTTCACGCGCTTCCGCGACAAAGGAATTTTCAACCGCGAGGTGGGTTTGGAGTTCCTCGAAAATATTCTGGCGAGAGGCGATAGCGACGATCCCGCGGAACTGTACCGTCGTTTTATGGGTCGGGACCCGGACCCGAATGCGCTGCTCGAGCGCTCCGGATTGGCGGCGCGCTAGCTTGGAGGTTAACGCGCCTCGCCGAAGCGCATATGCACCAGCATTTCGCTCGATACCGGCCGGTGGTCAATATGCGCCGGAGTGAAATCCCAATGGCTGGCGGCGCGAACCGCAATCTCGGCGAGAGCGGAATTCACGTTTCTCGATAAGAGTTCGGTCTCGGCCACCGCGCCAGTCTTGTCGATCGAGATGCGCAACTCCACCGGAACGATGCCGGCGAGTTTCGAGCGCACATCGCGCGGCACGAAAGGCGTGGTCCCGCCAACTGGCCGAGCGGCGATGAAGCGGTCGCCGCCTTTGAATTCGCGGCTTTGCAATTTGTTGAGGAGCGGCACGCGATTCACGGCGCGCCGCGCGAATGAAGGGTCGACCTGTTCAAGGATCACCGTGGCTCCCGCCCTCGGGACTGCCGGAGCCGCTTTCGAAAAACGAAGCGCGGCGCTATGCGGCGGCCTCGCTTCCAGGGGAGGAGGCGCCGGAATTAGCGGACCCGCGCGCGGGGTCAGCTTGATGCGCTCCTCAATAACGGGCAGGCCCGCGATTGAGTCCGGATCGTCTTGCGCGGCGCGTGGTCGCGCTTTGGAAGCCGCATGCGCGGAGACAGCGAAGGACAGCAGGAGCATTCCCGCAATTTCCGGCATATATCGCGGCATAGCTAAATCGCTGCAATTTTCAGGCCGGATTAAAGAATGGTAGGCACGAGCAGATTCGAA
This sequence comes from Bryobacteraceae bacterium, assembly GCA_051003795.1. Lineage (GTDB taxonomy): Bacteria > Acidobacteriota > Terriglobia > Bryobacterales > Bryobacteraceae > JALYXS01. The sequence goes on from JBPCKZ010000168.1 coordinate 26,182, forward strand.
CTGCTGACCTGCCGCTTAGGAGGCGGCTGCTCTATCCATCTGAGCTACGTGCCCGTGTGTGTCCGTTTATTGTAGTGTATCGCCGCAAGCCGCGATGGCCAATATCGGCGCGGTAGTGCATGCCTTCAAAGCGGATTTTGCTTACTCCCGCGTAGGCCGTATCCACTGCACTTCGAAGATCAACACCGGAAGCGGTAACCCCGAGGACGCGTCCCCCCGCGGTTTCCAAGCCCGATGCGCCAAGGCGGGTTCCCGCGTGAAATACGAGTGCCCCACAAGCTTCGGCTTCCTCGATGCCGCGAATGGGAATGCCGGTCGGGTATGCTCCCGGATATCCTTGAGATGCGAGCACGACGCAAACCGAAGGTTCCGGGGAGTGGGGAATGGCCGCCAGGGGACCGAGCGCGCCGCGCGCCGCAGCCATCAGGATTTCCACGAAATCGCAATCGAGAGTCCGCATGAGCGGCTGCGTTTCCGGATCGCCCAATCGAACGTTGAACTCGAGAAGCTTCGGCCCCGAAGCGGTCATCATCAAGCCGGCATAGAGGAAACCAGTGAAGTCGGTGGCGCGAACCGTGGGAAGGATCACGGCATCGAAAATTTCGGCGGTCTGCTTCTGCGTGAGAATACCGGGATCGCAGTATGCTCCCATGCCGCCGGTGTTGGGTCCGCGGTCGCCGTCGAATACGGTTTTGTGATCCTGCGCGGGCACAAAGGGGACTGCGGTTTTGCCGTCGCACAAGGCGATGAAACTGACCTCCTCGCCCGACAGGAACTCTTCGATTACCACGTTTGGCCCAAGAGTTTCGGTGGCGGCTTCCGCCTCGGCGCGGTCGTTGGCGATAACCACCCCTTTCCCGGCGGCAAGGCCATCGGCCTTGATAACCACGGGGAAGCCGAACTGGCCTAAATCGCCCGAAATGGAAAAACGGGCGGTCGGAATGCCGTGTTCGCGAAAGAAACTCTTGGCGAAAACCTTGCTGCCTTCGAGTCGCGCGGCCGCGGCGGCAGGTCCGATAATGGCCAGTCCCGCCGCGCGAAAATGATCGACCACGCCCGCGACAAGCGGTGCTTCGGGGCCGATAACCGTGAGGTCCGCCCCTACCGATCGGGCGATGTCGAGCAGTGTCGCGGGATATAAGTCGGCGGCGGGCACGCATTGGGCGACAGTCGCGATGCCAGGATTGCCGGGCGCGGCGAAAAGGCGCGGCTTCGAAGGGCTTTGGCTCAATCGCCAGGCGAGCGCGTGCTCGCGCCCGCCCGAGCCGACGATGAGAATCTTCACAGGCTTCGCCGCAAACTACAATCATATTAGATGGAAGAGAAATTCGACATCGTGGTAGTGGGCGGCGGCCACGCCGGGTGCGAGGCCGCCCGCGCTTGCGCCCGCATGGGTTTGAAGACCGCGATGATCGCCATGAATGTCGATCTGATCGCGCAGATGTCGTGCAATCCCGCAATCGGTGGGATCGCCAAGGGGCATTTGGTGCGGGAGGTGGATGCGCTCGGCGGCGTGATGGGGGAGGTTACCGACGCGACCGGAATTCAGTTTCGATTGTTGAACACCAGCCGCGGCCCCGCCGTGTGGTCGCCGCGCGCGCAATGCGACAAGAAGCTTTACCGCGCGCGGATGAAGGAGGTTCTGGAGCGGGAACCAAACCTGCGGATCAAGCAAGCGGAAGTCGCCTCGCTGGCGATTGCGGACAACCGGGTGACCGGGGTGTACCTCCGGGACGGCCGTACGGTTCATGCGGGCGCTGTAATTATCACCACGGGCACGTTCTTGAACGGGCTGGCTCATGTTGGTGAGGAAACGTACACTTGCGGAAGAAATGGAGAGGCTCCGTCGCAGCTTTTGGGGGATCAGGTGCGTTCCCTGGGCCTTCAATGGACCCGATTGAAGACTGGAACTCCGCCGAGACTGGACGGTCGGACAATCGACTGGTCACGGTTCGAGCCGCAGCCAGGGGATCCGATACCGACACCGTTTTCTTTTATGACGGAGCGAATCGATCGCCCGCAGATCGAGTGTCATTTGGGGCACACCACGGACGAGACCAAGCGGATCATTCAGGAGAGCATTGCGCGGTCGCCGCTCTACAGCGGGCAGATCGAGG
>JBPCKZ010000169.1:0-22412 GCA_051003795.1 Bryobacteraceae bacterium
GGGCTACCAAGCGGTCCCGTTCGCCTTGCGTCATCACTAGTTGTCCTTGTTGCACCTCCCCAGCGTGAGGTTGTCAATAGGACATTTCTACTTGGCCCAAATAGGACATTATCATTTGGCCGCGACACGTGACCAACTTACGTTGACACATGTGGTGCAAAGCTGATAGCATTCCGCACACGTCGGGGTGCTTCTCGCCGATGCGGAAAAATGTTCTGCGGCGAGGGCGCCCGGCATGCCAGGAGAGGCCATGAGATCGAGATTTATCCTCGTTTTGATTGTTGCAGATGCCTTAGGAGCCGCGAGTTGCTTTGCGCAAGCAGTCTCAGGATCGATCAATGGATACGTGACGGATCCGAGTGAAGCCCCCATCGCAAACGCCACTGTCACCGTCGCCAACGAACAGACCGGCATTCAAACCAAAACCTCCAGTAATGCAAGCGGCTTCTACAACGCGATAAATCTGCCGCCGGGCCGGTATTCCGTCCAATCGGAGCACGTTGGCTTTTCCAAATTTACGCGCGAACGCGTCACGGTCGAAGTGGATGCCACGGTTCGGGTCGACCTGAAATTATCCCTGGGATCCGTTGCGGAATCGGTGACCGTCGCCGCGGGGGCCGAATTGCTCCAGTCGGAAAAGGTTGACGTATCGCAGACGCTTTCGCAATCGCAGATTGAGAGCCTGCCAGTGGTAGGAAGAAATATCACGCAGCTCTACTCGGTCATACCCGGCGCCGTGAACGATACCTTCCAGATGGGCGCCGGCGAGAATCCAGCTGGAACCAACCGGGTTTACATTAACGGAACCTGGTCCGGAGCACAGGAATTCATTCTGGATGGGATCACGAACCGTTCATACGGATTCAGCGGAATACAGCTCATCGTACCGCCGGAAGACTCCGTACAGGAGTTGAAATTGACCACTGCGGATTACGACCCGGAATTTGGAAGCACGGCCGGAATGGTCGCCCAATACGTGACCAAGTCGGGAACGAATGACATTCACGGAAGTCTCCTCTATTTCAATCGAAACAGCGCGACCTTTGCGGCCGATCCCCTGACCCAAAAGATAGCCGGCACTGGGAAGAATGGTACCGGAACCGGGGTTGCTCCGTTTAATTGGAACCAGGGCGGCTTCAGCCTCGGCGGCCCGCTCAAGAAAAATAAACTGTTTCTATTCGGCGATTACCAACTGGGCCGTACGATTCAGGGCGCCACGATTATAGCGACGGTTCCAAACGATGCATTTCGCTCGGGAGATTTCAGCGCGGTCGGCGGCGCGCATCCGATTTACGATCCTTTAACGGGAAATCCAGATGGGACCGGGCGCACGCAATTCGCTGGAAACCGGATTCCGGCTAACCGCGTCAGCCCGGTTTCGCAAAATCTGCTGAATCTTCTTCCCCGTCCCAACATTAACCAGAACACGGATAACAATTTTGTTGGTGATGTAAAAGAAAGATTCAACCAGAACTGGACCGATCAGAAGGGCGACTGGAACATCGACGACCGTAACAAATTCTTTGCCCGCTATAGCTATTTCAGCAGCTACCTTGATAACCCGCCCTTATTCGGACGCATCGCCGGCGGCCCGGCGCAAGGAGGGCTCAGCGCGGAGGCGGCGACATCTTCCGCGCACCAAGGGGCCCTCAATTACGTCCACACGTTCAACCCGACTTTTCTCGCCGAATTCCGCGCGGGACTGGTACGATTCGTCTTAAACGCAACGCAGTATGATTCGGCGCTCCAGACGAACAACCAGGTAGGTCTCCTGGGAATCAACACGGGCACTGCTTTGACCGGCGGTCTTGCTGGGATCAATGTAGGCGGCTCGGTCGGAGGCTTCTCCATGGGCATACCGAGCGGCGTGGGAATTCCCCGGTTCGATACGGAAACAACTCTCGAATTCGTGAACAACTGGTCGAAGATTACGGGCTCGCACCAACTTCGATGGGGCGTGGATGTGCGCCGATACCGGTTCGATTTCGAATCGGTCAACTCCAGCTCCCGCGGTAACTACACCTTTTGCCAGACCGCTACGGCCGACGCCGGCCATCCCAGTTCGGGATTGGGCGCCGCGACGCTACTCCTGGGTGGAACCTGTGCGTTCGATCGCGCCATTTTCACTCAAATGCCGGCCGAACGCCAGACGAACCTGGGATTTTATGGACAGGACATCTGGCGAATCGGCCCCCGGCTGACTTTGAACTACGGCTTGCGCTGGGACTATTTCTCGCCAGTTACTTCACCGAGAAAAGGCGGCCTTGCTAACTTCGATCCGGGGACTGGCGATATTCTACTGGCTGGGCTAGGCAATGTCTCCAACAGTGTAAACGTCACGACGCCGTTGGGAGATTTTGCCCCTAGGCTCGGACTCGCATACAAAGTCACGCGAGACACAGTTGTCCGCGCGGGATTTGGCAGAAGTTTCTTCTCTTCCGGTTACGACGCCACCTTCTATCATCTGACGAGCTTTTATCCGATCACGGCTCAACAACAAGTTCCGCAGACCAACCTCTATCAGGCGGTCTTCCCCATCGACCAGCCCGTGCCCGCGGCCACTCCGCCCGCGCTCCCTTCTTCCGGCAGGTTGAAGGCGCCGAATGGAACTCTGTTGAAGGCCCGCCCGTTCGATTGGAAAACCGAAACCATGGATTCGTGGAACTTCACAATCGAGCAAGCGCTCGGCCATGGCGCAACCCTTGCAGCGGCCTATGTAGGGAGCAAGGGTACCCATCTTTCCTGGGCGTACAACATGAACGCGGCGAATGCCGGCGCGGGTCCTCTTCTAAACCGGCGTCCTTACTACCAGCTTTACGGCTTATCTCAAAGCATCAATATGGAATGCAACTGTTCCGATTCGAACTACCACGCGCTGCAGATCGTTCTCAACAAGCAATTGTCCGCCTGGTATACGGCGACGTCGAACTTTACCTGGGCGAAATCGCTGGGGTACTCCACTTCCAATCCGTACAACCGCACGCTTGACTATGGCCCGGGCGGCAACACGATCGGCGCTATCGATCGTAAGTTTGTTTGGACGACACTGCACAGCTTCAGAATTCCATACGGTCCAGGTCTTCCCTTCGGCTCCAGCCCAAATGCCATTAAACGATTTCTTTTGGCCGGCTGGGTGTTCAGCGGTGTCACGACTCTTCAGTCGGGACTGGCGTTCAGCCCCTCGCTTTCGAGCAACGCAACCCTCAACGGGGATTTCGGACAGAGACCCAATCGAGTTTCTGGCGTTTCGCTATACGATGTCCCCGGAGGGCAATCCGCGGCCCTCTGGTATAACCGCGCCGCATTTGCCAGCCCCGTCGCCTGCTGTCAAGTGGGCAACGCGTCGGTGGGTATGCTCAGAGGTCCTGGCGAAATCAACGCCGACTGGTCGTTGTCGAAGGAATTCGCTTTTAAATCGATCCTAAACCGCGAAAACACTAGAGTTGAGTTCCGGGCTGAATCCTACAACACATGGAACAATACGAATTTAGGGTTACCGAACGCGACTGTCGATTCGTCCGCGGCGGGCCGGATTACCGGTTTGCAACTGCCGATGCGTCGCATGCAGTTCGGCGTACATGTAAATTGGTAGCGGCATTCGCCGCCGGAGTACTTTTGGCGCTCGCGTCTCCGATCTCCGCAAAAGGGGACCCCGATGCGCTTTCAAAGCACGCCGCGCGCGCCGAGGCGGCCATACGGAGTAACAACGCCGCCGTCGCCATCGAGGAACTTCAGGCGATACTGCGTATCGATCCGAAAAACGTCAACGCCACCGCGAGCCTTGGAATGGTTGCGTTTACCCAAGCCGACTATGCGAGGGCCGCCAGGCAGTTCCAGGCGGCCCTCGCTCTCTCGCCTTCCCTGTGGAGCGCCCAAGCATTTCTGGGCATGTGCCGGATACGGCTTGGGAATATAGTCGCGGGACGAAAGCTCATCGAGGTCTCACTTCCGCGTGTAGAGGACAAAGTGCTCAGAAGCCAGTCCGGCATGGAGCTGATCGAAAGCTATACGGCAACGGCCGACTTCCCGAAGGCTTTACCCATACTGGAACTGCTCCAACGCTCCGATCCAACGAACACCGATGTTTTGTACTTGGCCTATAGAGTCCATTCAGATGTAGCCGCTGCCGCTCTTCAAAATCTGAATACGATTGCTCCCGATTCGGTGCGCGTGCACGAAGTTCTGGCTCAGAATTTTATGATCCAGGAGCGGTATTCCGCGGCGATCGCGGAATACCGAAGGGCCATCGAGCGCGGCCCGCGTCTGCGGGGCTTACACTTCGAACTGGGACAGGCAATTCTGGCCGAGGCTCCGACCGAGGAGAATCGCGAAAGTGCCATGAGAGAGTTTCTCGCGGAGATCGAGATTCATCCTGGCGATCCGGATTCGACCTACAAGCTGGGCGAAATTGCTTACGCTCGCTCGGAGCCAAAGAAGGCGAAGGAGTTGTTCTTGCGTGCCGTCGAACTCCGATCGGCGTTTGGAGAAGCCGAGATTGCTCTTGGTAAGATTCTAGCGGATGAGGGAGATGAGGCAAATGCGATCGAATACCTTCAGAGGGGCGTTCACTTGAAACCAGAAAACAAAATGGCTCATTACCGTCTCGCCCAACTCTACCGCGCGCAAGGCCGGGCAAGCGATGCGGAACGCGAATTCGCCGCGTTCAAAAAGCTTTCCGTTGGTGAGCAATCGAAGGCGCCGCGCTAAGAGGCGCATCGCAAGGAAACCGCGCCTGAAGGCCGGCCTGCTGGTCGGCCCGGTGAAAATCGTTGCCTCCGTTCGCGCGTTATGGTAGCGTTGCCATTTGGCCGCGCGCGACAGGCTAATTTATGGCTAAGAACCAGGGCGGCGAAACGGAAGCCGTGGATCGGTTTCTGGAATCGACGCTCGACAGCGTCGACACCGCCGAGGGCATGGCAATGGATGCCGCCGGTAAGGCGGGGTTTGATGAAGACGACGTGCACAAGATCGGAATGGCCGTCCGCGAATGCATGGTGAATGCCGTCGTCCACGGGAATCGATACAACGAGAACAAAAAAGTTCATTTTCGCGTTGCCGCGGATGCGGAGCGGCTGACCATACGAATCGTGGATCAAGGCGAAGGATTTGAGCTGTCGGATTTGCCCGACCCGCTGGCGGAGGAAAATCTGTTGCGGCATTCCGGGCGAGGCCTGTTTCTGATCCGCGCATTCATGGACGATTTGCAGATTCAGAAAGCTGCTCCGTCGGGAACGGAGGTAATCTTGGTTAAGAATCGAGGAGGAGATCAACAGTGAGCGTTAAATTGAGCACCCGCCAAGTCGGGGATGTAAGCGTAATCGACGTGTCCGGGCGCATTACGCTCGGCGAGGGATCGAGCACATTGCGCGATGCGTTGCGCGACATGGTCGCAAAGGGTCAAAAGAAGATTCTACTGAACCTGGGCGACGTGTCTTACATCGATAGCTCCGGAATCGGCGAGTTGGTTTCCGGCTTTACGAGCGTCGCGAATCAGGGCGGCCAGTTGAAGCTGCTGAATCTGACCAAACGCGTCAAAGATTTACTGCAGATTACCAAGCTGTACACGGTTTTCGAAGTTCACGAAGACGAAGCGGCGGCAATTCGCAGTTTCGCGTAAGACGGCGGCAGGCGTTCGCGAACGCCTGCCTTACCCACCCCCGACGAACTGCACGATCTCTAGCCGGGCGCCGTCGGGTACCTCGGTGTTGGCCCAATGCGCCTTCTTGACGATGCGCCGGTCCAGTTCCACCGCCACCCGCTCGGGTTCCAAATCGAGCGCGCGGATAACGTCGAGCAGCGTTTCGCCCCGCGCAATTGTCCGGGTTTCCCCATTCACCACAATCTGAAACATTGACAGTCCATTCCCGGGATTATTATAGTCAAAGATGCCCACGACAGCAGCCCAAACCTATTTCCCCGTCCTGGTACAGGCGATTTTCGCGCTCATTATCGCGGTGGCGCTGCCCAGCCTTTCCTATCTCATCGGCCATCGCGTCAAGAACCGCATCAAGGATATGCCATATGAATGCGGCATCGCTCCGACCGGCGATGCGCGCGACCGCTTCAGCGTGAAGTTCTACCTGGTCGCGATGCTCTTCATCCTGTTCGATATCGAAGCGATTTTCCTGTATCCCTGGGTGGTCGTTTACAAAGAGCTGCGGATGTTCGGTTTCATCGAAATGCTGGTGTTCATTCTTTTGGTCTTTTGCGGATTTTTTTACATCTGGAAGAAGGGCGTGCTCGATTGGTCGGAGGGCAATCACGGCGGGCAATCGGTCGTAAAGATTCCGCAACGGGAAACTCCAGTTCGCCATGCTGCCTGAAGAACTGCAAGCTTATCCGGACGCGGTCGCCGTGGCGGATTCGATCGTCGCCGGCAAGTACGATCGCAAGGAGCTGACGCTCGAAATCGAATCCTCGAACATAGTCGAAGTTTGCCGCAAAATGAAGGACGACCGGCAGTATATCCGTTTGAGCGATCTTACGGCGGTGGACCGCTACCCCGCCGAGCCGCGCTTTGAAGTGATCTATCACCTTCACTCGCATGCGCGGAAAGAGCGGTTGCGATTGAAATGCCGCATTCTCGGAACCGATCCCGTCATCGACTCAATCACGGGTGTTTGGCGTTCCGCGAATTGGTATGAGCGGGAGGTTTTCGATCTGTTCGGCATCGCATTCCGGAATCATCCCGACCTCACGCGCATCATGATGCCGGCCGATTGGGAAGGCCACCCTCTGAGGAAAGATTATCCGATCGCCGGGAACCGGGCATGAGCGATTCGGTCATGGTCGACGACACGCTCGACCTTCGAAGAGACGTTTCGCGGCAAACCCGCCCGCGAAGCATGACGCTCAACATGGGTCCGCAGCACCCGTCGACCCACGGCGTTTTGCGCCTGGAACTGGAGCTCGATGGCGAGACCATTCTGCGCGCCAAGCCCGATATCGGCTATCTGCACACCGGCATCGAGAAGGAATTCGAGGTCAAGAATTATCAGCAGGCAGTCACGCTGACGGACCGCATCGATTACCTCGCCCCTCTTTCGAACAATCTGTGTTACTGTCTTGCTGTCGAGAAGCTTTTACATCTCGAAATTCCCGAGATGGCGCAGTGGATGCGCGTGATGCTGGTCGAATTGACGCGGCTGAACAGCCATTTGGTATGGCTGGGAACGCACGCCATCGACATCGGCGCCATGAGCGTCTTCCTCTATTGCTTCCGCGAGCGCGAAGACATTCTGCGTATCTTTGAAATGTTTTCAGGGCAGCGGATGATGACCAGCTACATCCGCATCGGCGGCCTGGCGCTTGCTCCGCCGCGCGGTTGGCAGCAGCGCGTCAAGAAATTTATCGATTCGTTCCCCTCGAAGGTAGACGAGTACGAAGACCTGCTCACGAACAACCAGATCTGGATCGGGCGAACCAAGGGCGTGGGGTATATTTCGGTTGAGGACATGCTCGACTTGGGCATAACCGGCCCGATGCTGCGAGCCGCCGGCGTCCCATGGGACGCGCGTAAAGACGAGCCGTATACCAGCTACGAAAAGTTCGATTTCCAGGTCTCGACCCGCACGGAGAACGATGTGTATGCGCGGTATCTGGTGCGCATCGAAGAGATGCGGCAGAGCGCGAAGATAGTCAAGCAGGCTCTCGAAGGAATGCCATCGGGTTCGCACACGGCGGATGCGCCGCACGTCGTTCTGCCCGAGCGCGAAAAGATGAAGACGCAGATGGAGGCGCTCATCTATCACTTCAAGATCGTGACCGAGGGCTTCCGCGTTCCCGAGGGCGAGGTCTATCAGATCACCGAATCGCCGCGCGGCGAGTTGGGCTATTACGTCGTGAGCGATGGCACTTCGAAGCCGTACCGCGTGCACATTCATGGGCCGAGCTTTGGGAATCTACAAGCCGTGCCGAAATTGATCGAGGGGACCATGATCGCCGACGTGATCGCCGCCATCGGCAGCATGGATTTCGTCCTCGGAGATTGTGACCGATGAGCGGCGACCGATGACGTTTTCCCCGGAACTGGAAGCGAGGTTCTCCAAAATGCTCGCCAGCTATCCGCCGGGACGGCAGCGCTCCGCGCTGATCCCGATGCTGCTCTATGCCCAGGACGAAGTGGGCGCGTGCACGCGGGAACTGATCGAGGAGGTCGCGCGCCGCGTGGGCGTGCAGCCGTTGCAGGTCGACGAAGTATTGACCTACTATTCGATGCTGCATCGCAAGCCGCTCGGCAAGTCTCACGTCCAAATCTGCACCAACATCAGTTGCCTGCTAGTTGGGGGCGAAGAGCTTTGGAACCAGGCGTGTGAAAAACTCGGGATCGGGCATCGGGAAGTGACGCCGGACGGCAAGATCTCGCTCGAAGAAGTCGAGTGCATTGGAGCCTGCTCTTGGGCGCCCGCGATTCAGGTGAACTACGACTTCCATCACCACGTCACGCCCGGGAAACTGGACCAACTGATCGATAGCCTGAAAGAACATGCTCTATAACGAACCGAACCCGCTCGAGATCCGGATCCTATCGCGCCGGTTCGGGCTGCCGGACTCCCAATCGATCAAAACGTATCTCGCCACCGATGGCTACCAGGCGTTCGAGAAAGCTTTGGGGATGACGCCCGAAGCGATCATCGCCGAAGTCAAGAATTCCGGGCTCCGGGGGCGCGGCGGAGCGGGTTTCTCGACCGGCATGAAGTGGAGTTTCCTGCCGCGCAATTCGCCCAAGCCGAAATACATCATGGTGAACGCCGACGAGAGCGAGCCGGGCACCTGCAAAGATCGCCTGCTGATGGAATACGATCCGCATTCGCTCATCGAAGGCGTGCTGATTGCCGCGATTGCGGCTGGGTCGCACGCCGGTTACGTCTACATTCGCGGCGAATACCGGTACCTGATCGACATCATGGATCGCGCAATCGCGGAAGCGTACGATCGCGGGTATCTCGGCAAGAACCTGCGCGGGAGTGGGATGAATTTCGATCTCTACACCCATACCGGCGCGGGCGCGTACGAATGCGGGGAAGAATCGGCGCTGCTCGAATCGTTTGAGGGCAAGCGCGGAATCCCGCGAATCCGTCCGCCGTTTCCGGCGGTTGCGGGCGTCTATGCCTGCCCGACGGTGCTGAACAACGTCGAGACTTTTTGCTCGGTGCCTCCAATCATTTTGGGCGGCGCGGAAGCGTTCGCGGGACTCGGAACGCCAAAGAACGGCGGCACGCGGCTATTCTGCCTTTCCGGGCACATCAACAAGCCCGGGGTTTACGAGCTTCCGATGGGCTTCAATCTCCTCCGCATGATCGATGACGTGGGTGGCGGGATGATTGGCGGCAAGAAGCTGAAGGCGGTCATTCCCGGCGGCTCGTCGTGCCCTATTTTGAAGGCGGACGAATGCGATTTGCCGATGGATTTCGATGCGCTCGCGAAAGCCAACAGCATGCTAGGCTCGGGCGGCGTGGTGGTGATGGACGAAGACACGTGCATGGTGAAAGCGGCACTGCGAATCATGCGGTTCTACGCGCACGAGAGCTGCGGCTGGTGCATTCCCTGCCGCGAAGGCACGGCGTGGCTCCGGAAATTGTTGCAGCGTTTTCACGATGGGATGGGCGTCCGAAGCGACATCGTGTTGATTGGCGATCTGGCGAAGAATATGCTGGGCCGGACGTTTTGTCCCCTGGGGGATGCCGCCGCGCTGCCTACGATTTCGATTGTCGAGAAATTCACGGAAGAATTCGAGGCGCATTTGGAAGGGCGCCCTTGCCCTTACGAGAAGGCTAACCGGCTGGTTGCGGTGTAATAGTCTTCGCTGCTCGGCCTGCGAGCACAGTCTGTACCACATCACACAATCCAGAAGGTCCAATCGGGCCGGCTCCCCGTAGCAAACATTTGTGTTTCGTATTTGCCGCGTGTTAGCATCGCCGTCAGGGTGGCGTAGCACCGGCGAAATCTTTGTATGTCTTTAAGGATCGGACAAATCGGATGATATCGTGTCGTATAGCCGTTTTGTCATTTCTCTTGGCGTTCTGCGTCGCGGGTGCCGGCGCGGCTTCCATTTCCGGGCGCGTCAGCGACCCAGGAGGCAAGCCCGTACCGAACGCGTCGATCAGGCTTACCAGCGCGGACGGCGGCTTGGCCGGTGAAACCAAGACCGGCGCCGATGGAAGCTTCGCGATACCCGTTGCAAATCCGGGCTCCTATACGATTCAGGCGCGCGTTCCCGGATTTCCCGACATTCGGCAGGCCCTCTCCATTACCGGCGGCGTGGTTGACGTCGATCTTCACCTAACCAAAATCTCCGCCCAACAACAGTCCATCACTGTCACCGCCGACGTGACCGATGTCGATATCCTCTTTCCGGATCCCGCTCAGCGCATTTTTGTGCGGCAGGAAATTCTCGACGCAAACCCGGGACGTCCCGGCGCTCCGATTTCGATCCCCGGCCTCCCGATCGAGACCGCCTCGAGCGGCATCAAAGCGCCTCAATATTTCGCCCCCGGCGTCGCGGGCGACCACGGCGAGCCAATCTCGCAGTTCTTCCAGGTGGGAACCTATCTCGTCCCGAATAATCTTTCTTCCAACGCGCACGGCAACGGATACGCCGATCCCAATGTCATGATCCCGCCCATCATCGAAAGCGTTCAAGTGGATGGGGGCGCCTTTAACGTTCGCGAAGGAAACCACTCCGTGAACCTTGCCGCTATCTACGGCTTCCGGTCGCGGCTCGAGCCGTTTGTTACGCTGACCGGCGATTATCGCGATGTCGATTTGACCGCAGGCTGGAGCCCCGTCGATCCCTCCGTTCGCGCCTGGTTCGCCATCCAAGCTTCTTTCGGCAACGGCTTTCTCGATACCCTCGAACATCGCCAGCAGTACAAATTCAACGGTTATCGCGTCTTCACGGTTGGGCAACACGACATTACTTTGTTCGGCATCGGCTATTTCGGCCAATCGAAGATCCCCGGTCTCATCCCCACGAATGTCCCGAATCTTCACGACACCAGCCTTCACGACACCGTGGACCCGCGGCAGCGCGATCAAACCCATACCGGATTGTTCGCGGTCAACGATGTCTGGCACATCGCCTCCGGTTCGCAACTCCAGCTCTCCAGCTTCTTCCGCACCTATAATCTGTCGTTATCTTCGAACTTCGGCGACGTCCTGATTCGCCAGAGCGAGTTCCGCACCGTCACCGGCGGAAATGCCAATTTCGTGAAGAAGGCGAGCGACCTGTTTGCGTTCCAAGCGGGCGTGGATTATCTGCGCGATGCTCCGCGGCGGCTCGATCTGGACCATTACGAACTTGACGATCCTCATCTTTACGGTCCGTTTCAAAAGGTAACCGCGAACGATGTGACCCTCAACTTCATCAGCCCCTTCATTTCGATGGACGGCAAGATCGCGAGCTGGCTGCGCTACAACGTTGGCTGGCGCCGCGACCAGATAGACATCGACAATCGCGACGTGCTGTTCCCGGAAAATTCATCGCAAAAGTGGGTCGGAGTGAATTCTCCCAAGGCGACGATCAGCCTCATCGCCCCCCAGAACCTGCCGCTGCCCTCGGCTTCGTTCAGCTTCGGCGAGACCTTTTTCACGAACGATCCCAGAATCGGCACCACGGCCATGGAAGGAACCAAAGTCACCCGCGCCAATTCGTTCCAACTGGTGCTTTCAAAAACCGTCGTTGGAACCGATTTCCGGGTTACGCTCGGCAGAATCACGCAAGAAGCGGCACTGGCGAAGATCGATCCCGACACGGGATTGCAATTCGATGAGGGTCCGGCGCGGAACCGTTTCATCACCGTCGCCGCGCGTCGCTACTTCCATGGCGGGTCCATCCAGGCCTCCGTTTCGAAGGCCGACGCGCGCGACATTTCGGATGGCACGCCGGTTCCCGAAGCTCCCCGGACGATTGTCGATGTACTCGGCACCCTCGAACGCTTGCCTTTTCACCTTCAAGCCCGGGCCGAGTTCGAAGAGGTTGGCCGCAAGCCGCTCGGCGATGGTTTCATCAGCGTGCCGGTCAGGGAGTTTCGTGGCGCCCTGGCGCGCCCTTTTCTCAATGGCCGCGTTCAAGCGGGCGTCAACTTCCTGATCGCGAGCGGTTACACGGGACAGACCGCCGAAGTGCTCGCGCTGCCCGGCGAGCCCGCTCCGTTTGAACGCGTCGTGCGAGTCTACCTGCCCTCCTACGTGAGCGTGTCCGTCAGCTATCATTTCCGTCCGCGGCAGCCGTAATCCGGCCGCTTCAGGCATACTGGAATCTTGAGCAAACTCCCGATCTTCCTCGCCGCGTTCGCCGGCCTTATTTCGCCGCTTCAACACGCCGCGGCGAAGGAGAAACACTTCCTCTACGTCGCGAGTCCGGGCATTCGAAACTATGTCGAATACGGCGGTGTGGGCATCCTTGTTTTCGATATCGACAATGGATACAAATTCGTGCGGCGCATTCCCACTTGGGACGTTCCCGCCGGACAAAAGCCGGAGAACGTCAAAGGCATCGCGGCGAGCGCGAAGACAGGCCGCGTTTACGTCACGACGGTGAATCGGATGATGGCGCTCGACACGGCGACGGACAAAAAACTCTGGGATCGCGCCTACGAGGGAGGGTGCGACCGCATGTCCATCTCGCCCGACGGCAACACGCTCTACGTGCCCTCGTTTGAAGGGCCGTTCTGGGACGTGGTGAGCGCGCAAACGGGCGAGGTTCTCGCCAAGGTGGTCACGAATTCCGGTTCCCACAATACGCTTTACTCCCTCGACGGCACGCGCGTCTTCCTCGCCGGTTTGCACTCGCCCCTACTATCGGTGGCGGACGCGGCAACGAACAGGGTCGTGCAGACTGCCGGCCCGTTCGGCAACTCCATCCGTCCGTTTACAGTCAATGGCAGCGGCACGCTTTGTTTCGTCAACGTGAATGGACTGCTGGGATTCGAAGTCGGCGACCTGCGCACGGGCAAGCTGCTGCACCGCGTCGAAGTCCAGGGCTACAAGCAAGGTCCCGTCAAGCGGCACGGCTGCCCCAGTCACGGAATCGGATTGACGCCGGACGAGAAGGAACTGTGGGTAGCCGATGGCGCCAACAACTGTCTCCACGTTTTCGATGCGACCGTAATGCCGCCTAAGCGGATGTCCACGATCAAGCTCAGGGACATGCCCGGTTGGGTCACATTCAGCCTGGATGGACGGATTGAATATTCTTCGACGGGCGAGGCGATCGATACGCGCGCGAAGAAGATCGTCGCCACGCTTCAGGATGAGGAAGGCAGGCAAGTGCAGAGCGAAAAATTGCTGGAGCTGGTTTTCGACGACGGGAAGATGGTTCGCGCCGGAAATCAATTCGGCATCGGAATGAAGCGGTAATCCAAGGGCCAAATGGGTTATCGCACCGCCATTTGCCTGCTTGCGCTACTCGCCATGGGCATCGCGCAAACGGACAGCCGCGTTGAGCCGATTTTGCGCGCGCGCTGTCTGCCCTGCCACAACGCCCGGCTAAAAGACGGCGGAATCTCCTTTGAGGATCGGGATAGCCTTCTGAAAGGCGGCCCCCACGTCCGGGCGATGGTCCCGGGAAAACCCGAAGCAAGCATGCTGGTCCACGCGGTCCGGCAGGATGGTGAAGTCAAGATGCCGCCCGGCTCCAAGCTATCGAACCGGGATATCGCGACGCTTACGAATTGGATTGCCGGCGGGGGGCAGTGGGTAACCAAACAGTCCTTCACCGGGCGCTGGGATCTGACCATCCAAACCCCGCGCGAAACTTATCCGTCCTGGATGGAGGTTGCGGAAAGCGCTGAAGTCAAGATCGTCGGGCAAGTTGCCGGCGTCCACCCAGGCTCCGGCGTATCTTTGAGCGGCTCGCGCCTGTCATTCTCCACGCTCGAATATTTCGGCAAGCAACGGAAGGTCGCGTGGGACATCGTCGAAAGCGGCGGCAGGCTTACCGGCACGCAAACACGCGACGACGGCACCATCGGACGGATTACGGGCGAGCGGGCGCCGGCGATGGACCGGCAAGTCGCCGACTGGGGCGACCCGCAGCCGCTGTTCAACGGCAAAGATCTGAGCGGTTGGGAACCGCTGGTTACCGAACCGGGAAAAGCGGTGGCCAACCACTACCGCGCGATCGACGGCGAGCTGGTAAACACCGCGCCTGGAGCGAATATCGGAACCACGCGGCGATTTCAGGATTTCAAATTGCACGTCGAATACAACTGCCCGCGAGAGGGCAACAGCGGCGTGTATCTTCGCGGACGCTACGAAGTGCAGGTGGAGTACGAGGCGGCCGATAAGAACGATCCGCTGCACGGCATGGGATCGATCTACGGATTTCTCGCTCCCGAAAAGCCCGTTCCGCCTCGTCCCGG
The DNA here is from genome assembly GCA_051003795.1 of Bryobacteraceae bacterium. GTDB lineage: Bacteria > Acidobacteriota > Terriglobia > Bryobacterales > Bryobacteraceae > JALYXS01. The sequence goes on from JBPCKZ010000169.1 coordinate 14,364, forward strand.
AACGTGGGAGACGTTCGACATCACATTGGTGGGGCGCAATGTGACGATCGTTCGCGATGGCACGACCATCGTCGATCGCCGGCAAATTCCGGGAATCACGGGCGGGGCGCTCGACAGCCACGAAGCGGAACCCGGACCCATCTACATCCAAGGCGACCATACCGGCGGCATGAAGTACCGCAACATTACCATCTCGGTGGGAAAATGAATCGCCGCCGCGCCCGGTGACGCGCATGCCGCGCGAAGCGTGCTGCTAAATTGAAAGCAGAATGTTCACGTGGATTTGTCCGGTGTGCGGGCGCGAAAACTCGCCCTCGACTACAGAGTGTCCGGCTTGCGCCGAGCGGTTGAAGCACGCCGCAGCTCAAGTCGAGCCGGACCCGCCGACGGATTACCCTCCGCCCGCGCCGCCGCCTCAACCCCCACCACCGCCGCCTCCTCCTCCAGTTACCGTTCGCCACGTTGCGCCGCCTCCCCCTCCTCCGGCTTACGTACCGCTCCCGCAGACTCCCGCTCAGCCGCGCTACATCGAACCGCAGCCGTCGCGAACGGGCGCACTCCCCACGTGGCTGATGAGCATCGTGTTCTTCCTGGCGATTCTCGGCCTGGGCGCGGCCGTCTACTACGGCATTCAGCGCTTCGGCGCGAGTTCGAAAGCGGAAAAAGCCGGCCTTGAGAATCCCGCGAATCCTTCAAAAGCCAAGGTGGCCAATCCTTTGCAGAAATACATCGAGGTGGTTGGCATCCGTCTCCTGCAGGAGAAGAAAAAGCCCGCCGCGCGATTTATCGTGGTGAATCATTCCAATACGGAATTAACCGATCTCGCGGCGAACGTGACCTTGTGGGCCAGCACCGCGCGGTCCGAGGAGGATTCGGTCGGAACCTTCACTTTCAAGATTCCATCCATCGGCCCCAACGAAGCGAAAGAGATAACCGCGCCGCTCAAAACCAAATTGAAGATCTACGAGCTTCCCGACTGGCAGAACGCGACGGCGGAAGTGCAAATCACTTCTCCGTAGCGGCCGTCGCCCGGCGGTCGCGGAGGCTATGGGTCCGCGCGCCGCACCAGCACCGCGCTGCCCGCCGCCAATCCCAAAGTCCGGCCCAACTGCGTTGCCGACCAAACCACTTCGAGCGATGTCTCCGAAATCAGCTTGAGCTGAACTTCGCCTTTCGCTCCCCCGCCTCCGTTCCACGGTAAACTCGCCGAAGCCCCGCCACTCAACTTTCCTTCGAACTCGAAATTCACGTCCGGCGAAATGGCTCGATCGGTTACCTGATAGCGCGCGCGATAACGCCCGTGAATGGCGCCGTTTTCCTCTACTATATCCGCCTCGATATACTCTGGCGGATAAAAGGCTTTCTTGAATTTTTGCTGCCGAGGCTTCGTGTAAAACCAAACTCCGCCGAAATGATGGCGCGGCAATTCATCCGAGCCGCGGGACGCGGCGGAAGGCTGAACGTCGCGGTCCGGCTTCCGATCCACCGGAGTTGGCGCGTTATCGAAAGCGGGAATGGAGGGCAGGGGAAGCACGGTCGCCGTCAAGGCTGGCGGCTGGGCGCGCTTCTCCGCGCGGGATGCATTGGGAACGGCGGAACCGGCTTTCTTTGCTTTCGATTCGGAGCGAAGCCGCATAAGTTCCTGCAAAAGCGCGGCGCGTTCGTCCTCGGCCTCCCTCAACTGCCCCCGGAGGCTCACGATCTGCCGTTGCGCGGAGCCGTTGTCCGGCGGGGTTTGCAATCCCGACGGCAGCGAAGCCGGGGTTGCCGCTTTTTCCAGCTCGGAATCGCGCGGCGAAGCCGAAACCGATTCCGCATATTCGGGAAAGCTACTATAGCTTTCACGGTTGATCAGCCATGAAATGAGAGCCCCGCATACCAGGGCGGCGATCACCCACGCCACGGTTCCCCGATACGAGTGCGGAGGAGGAGGCGGAGGCGGCGCATGAAAGACGATAGGCGCCGGGCGTTCCGCCGCGGCGCTTTCCGCGTCGTATCGGCGCCTCTTTTCCGAGTCCGATAACACCTGGTGAATGTAGTTGATCCGCTTCATCTGGTGCTCGGCCACTTCTTTCAAGTGTCCTTCGAGCTGCTGATCGGGGTGCAGCAGCCGCACTAAATTGCGGTAGGTGTCTCGTATTTCGTCCGCTGTGGCGTGCGGCGGCACACCCAGCTCGTCGTAATAGCTCCTCACGGCGAGACACCGGAATACATGGATATTAACGTACCGGAACTGAAACAAAGCCGCAAGCCGCCGTTTTTCCGATGGCCTCCGTTCCCGTTATAATTCGGAGGGGTTTTATGCATCCTCGCCTTGCGATTGCGCTCGTGGTTGTGTTGGTGGCCGTGTTCTTCGCCGCCCATCCGAACCGCCGCCCAGCTCCCCCGGGTGGGCTTCAAGCGGCAATTCAGGCGCCATCGAACGCCTCTCCGAACGCCGGCCTCTCCACTCAAGACGATTCCATATCCTTTTTAGTTACTTTTGGATATCGGCGGGAAACGCCCAAACTTTACGACGGCTCGATCCGCGTCACCGGCGGCCGGCTTCGAAAGCTGGATTCGTGGCGATTCTTCCAGCAGGACGCCCTCTCGGACGGCAACTCCTGGAAGCTGCAAACCAAGGAAGCCGTTTTCGAGAACCAACCGGACCATCCGAACCCGGTCGCCGGAGGATCGGTCCCGGCGCGCAATTTGGTGACGGCGGGCGTGATCGCGACCGTGGACGCTACCGCTTCGTCGGCGGAGATCGAAACGCGGCAGGGAGGATTTTCAGTGGCCGTCAGGCAACTCGCCTACGGAGCCGTTCTGCGCTTCCTCGATGGCGATGTCCTCGTCCAACGCGTTCCGGGGCCGAGCGCCGTTTCACCGTCGAATTCCGAGCAGCACGATTACCCGTCGATCACCGTCGCGCGGAATGGAACGGTTTGGACCGCGTGGCAAGCTTACCAGGATCGCGGCGACGTCATTTATGCCCGCGCCGCGGGCCAAGCGCCGATGCGGGTCACCGATCGAAAAGCGGATATTTACCGGACTTCGATCGCCGAGGACGGCGACGGCCGCATTCACGTGGCGTGGTCGGAGCGCGTGTCCGAAGATCGGGGCCGCGATTGGTTCCTCTTCGAGCGCGTCTACGACGGAAAGGTTTGGGCGCCGCGGCGCCGGATCGCTTCGGGCCACAGTCCCAATATCTTCCACAAGCTCGTGGCTTCGAATAACGGGTCGTTGCGGCTCGTGTGGGTTGGCCACGATGACGGCGTATCTTATCTGTACGCCAGTTCCTGGAATGGATCGCGCTGGTTGGAGCCGCAAAGGATGAGCGATGCAAGCGTGTGGAGTCCCGATGCCGTTTCCGACCCCGAAGGCAATTTGCTGGTCGCCTGGGACAGCTACCGGAACGGAAATTACGATATCTTTTTCCGGCGCATCAAGCGCGATGGATCGCCCGATGCAATTGAGCAGATCACCAGTTCGCCCCGTTTTCAGGCGCACGCCTCGCTCACGGTTGACGGGCAAGGACGGCCTTGGCTTGCCTGGGATGAATCGGGATCGAATTGGGGCAAGGACTGGACGCATGAAGACCCCTACCGCTCGACGGTTCTCTATGCCAACCGCTCGATCCGCGTGGCCATCAAAGACGCCGGCACGTGGAAGCAGGCTCCCGATTTTTCGGCGGCGGTTCCGGATCGCCTGAAGCGGTATTGGCAGCTTCCCCATCTGGCCGCGGATAACACCGGGCGGGTTTGGGCGATGTTCCAGATGCGGTCGAGCGCGGTCAACAATCGGGACGATTACTGGTGTTCGGGCGGCCTATGGGATCTCTATCTGACGACGCTCGAAAACGGGGCGTGGAAAGCGGCCGCCTTGATCCCGCAATCGACGGGGCGCAATGAAGCGGCGTTCCAGATCGTGCCCGCGGGCAATCGCGTTTCGTTCACATGGTCGATGGACGGAAGACAATTCGGAAAAGTGAACGGCGGTTTCGAAGGCGGAACGCCCCTGCAATACAATGTATTTCAATCTTCGGCAAGTTCATCGATCCCCGCGGGAACGGCCGCGCTCGGGGAATTCTCCGAGCGGGGGCCCAATCCGCAACTCGTGCACGTCAACGAGAAGGAAGATGTCGCGCGCATACGCGGCTATCGCGCCGCGGTGAATGGATCGCAATATCGTATCCTGCGCGGCGATTTCCACCGGCACACCGAGATCTCGGGCGATGGCTCGGGCGATGGCTCCGTCGAGGATTACTACCGCTACATGATCGACGTGGCATCCATGGACACGGGAATTATCGGCGATCACAACATGGGCGGCGATGTCGAATACAGTTGGTGGCGGACCGAAAAGTCGTACGACGTGTTTCATATCGCGAGCCGTTTCACGCCTCTGTTCGGATATGAGCGCAGCGTGGCCTATCCGAATGGGCATCGCAACATTGTGATGGCGGAGCGCGGGGCGCGCACGCTGCCCGTGACCGCCGCCGAAAATCAGGCGAAAATCAACAGCGGGCCGGTGCTGTATCCCTACCTTAGGCAAAATCGCGGAATCTGCATGGAGCACTCGCTCGCCACGGGGCAAGGGACCGACTACCGCGACAACGATCCGGAACTGGAGCCGTTGGTTGAGTTGTATCAGGGCTATCATGCGGGGTATGAATATGAAGGCGGTCCGCGCGCCGAAACGGCCACGCGCCATGTCTCGATTCACGGCGGCTATCAACCGGCCGGATTCTGGTGGAACGCGCTGGCGAAAGGACTCAAGCTCGGCGTGCAAGCCAGTTCGGATCACATCTCGACCCACTGCAGTTACGCCATGATCTACACGCCATCGGACGACCGCACCCAAATTGTGGAGAGCATGCGGCAACGTCATGCGTACGCGGCGACGGATAACATCGTGCTCGATTTCGAAGCGGAAGAGCCAAACGGCACGCGGCATCTGATGGGCGATGCGTTCGTCTCTTCCGGCGTGCCAAAGCTGACCGCCAGGATCGAAGGCACGGACGTCATCAAACAGATCGACTTGATTCGGAACAACGAGTTTCTCTACACGCGGAAGCCGGACAGTAAGAACGTGGACTTCGCCTATGTCGATCAATCGCCGAAAGCCGGAGAGAGTTACTACTATCTGCGCGTGATGCAGTTGGACGGCAACCTGGCATGGAGTTCGCCGATCTGGATTAAGAGGTGATTTGGGTTTTAGCCCTTCTCCTGGCGGTTGGCGATTTCGCGTACCGGCCCGCGCTGCCCGGCTATCGTTACCAATTTCCCCGCGATCATTTCGAACACCCGCGGTTCCGCACCGAGTGGTGGTACTACACCGGCAACGTGCGCGATCGGGCGGGCAAACGCTTCGGCTTGGAACTGGTCTTTTTCCGGCAAGGCGCGGACAAGCGCGACGACTCCGCGGACAAATCCGCTTGGCGCGTCAACGACGTGTATCTGGCGCATCTCGCTCTGACGGATATCGATGACAAGCGCTTCTACTATACCGAGCGATTGAATCGCGCCGGTCCCGGGATCGCCGGCGCGAGCTTTGAAACCGGGCGGATCTGGAATGGCAACTGGTCGGCCGAATGGGACGGCCGGAAGCAAACCCTTGAAGCCCTGGCGGACGATTTCCGCTTAACGCTACATTTATCGCCCGAGACGCCGCCTATAATTCACGGCGAGAATGGAGTCAGCCGGAAAGCCGAGGGACCGGGGCGGGCGTCGCACTATGTTTCCTTCCCGAGACTCGGAGTGCGTGGCACGATTGCGCTGCGTGGCGCGACCTACGAAGTTTCGGGAACCGCCTGGATGGATCACGAATGGTTCACGCAACAACTCGACGCCACGCAAGCCGGATGGGACTGGTTCAGTGTCCAACTGGAGGACCATACGGAGTTGATGCTGTTCGAACTGCGGCGAAAGGATGGCGGCATCGACCCGTACTCTTCGGGTACGTGGATCGACCGCGATGGCCGCGCGCGGCATCTTCGACGCGACGATTTCACCCTCCAGCCGGTGGAGTACTGGGTGAGTCCGAAGAGCAAAGCGCGATATCCGGTGAAATGGCGGATTCAAGTGCCGGCGATGAAGATCGATTTGGTTTGCCAGGCGGCGATTCCGGACCAGGAGCTATCGAGTAAGCAGGCAACCTATTGGGAAGGCGCCGTGACGTATTCGGGATCGGCGAAAGGGGTGGGCTATCTGGAAATGACCGGCTACGATCGGCCCGTCCGCCTGAATTAGCCCTGGAATGACCCCAACGCACGCGGCTCGCTCCAAATTCTCAAAGCGGTAAATACGGTTTCGTTTCCGTTCCCACCCGGATCGCCCGTGTCACGGTTTGGTCCTGTGGCAGGCCGACCAGGCGCGGTTTGATCACGATCAAGACCTGCTTTTGCTCCTTATCGATCGTGACATTTCGAAACAAGTTCCCAATCAATGGCAAGCGCGACAACCCTGCCACTCCATTCACGGTGCGGGAATTCTGCCGGCTCACCAACCCAGCCACAATTCCCCACTGATCGTCACGCAAACGCACCTGGGAAGTCAGCTTGCGATTCGCAATAATCGGGATCCCATTGAGAGCTTGCCCGGCGAGTACTTTGAATTCGGTATCGATATCGAGCGAAACGCCTTCCGTACCATGAACATGCGGCGTTATCTTAAGTGTCACGCCAAGATCCTCGAACGTAAAGGCGGGCGGCGGTTGAATCACGCTGCCGCCAACCTGCGCCGCGGAACCTAGATATTGCGATGTCACGATCGGATATTTATCGCCCGCGTGAAACGTCGCGGCTTGCCCATCGACCGAGCGCACCTGCGCCGTCAATAACGTGCGCGCCCTGGTTTCCATCATGCTCGCAAAAATCTGCGCGTCCGCCAAGCCGACTCCGAACAGCGTCCGCCCCCCGCCAAACACGGCGAGATTCGCAAACGTGCTCGGGATCGTCCCGCTTGCATGCAAAAAGCGGCCGAGATAGACCAGCGGGTAGTTGGTCGGCAGGTTCACGCCAACATTCAGCATGTCGCTGTTGTTGATTTCGATGAACTGCAGATCCACAATTACGTCGGCGCGCAAAGTCAGCAGTTCCGAGAGAAGCCGTTGCGCCGGAATCACGCGCGAGACGCGGTCGCGAATCACCAGCCGGCCGGATTGCGAATCCCAGGCCATCTTCTCGACGTTCGTCGCCTGCCGCACGGCTTGCGCGGCTTCGACCAGTTGCTGCGTCGTTAGCAATTGCGGGACCGGAATGCTGACCGATATGTTCTGCTCGAGATCGTTGCGTTTGGGCGGAGTGTCCTTGGCGACCATGAAGAGTCGCGCCGACAGCGGGACCACGAACGATCCCGTGGCCGCCTCGAGCGCTTCCAAGGCGTCGCGGTAATCGGCATCGTCGAGAGAGAAGCGCAGCGGCTTGCCGGGCGTATAATCGCTATCGAAAACGGTATCGAGATCGAACATGCGCGCAACTTGCTCGAATAAGGACTTCGGATCGCCTTGAAGCTCGATCCTGCGGCGCCCCGGTTTGGCATGCAGTTCGGGCGGCGGCAACGCCTCGCGGGCCTGCGAAAGCTCTCTCGCGGTCATGCTGTCGAACTGCTCTTCCGGATCGGGATCCACGACGATCTCTCCCGAATCGAGCGCGGCGGGCAGCGTGGCCTTCGTTTCCAATGCCGCGCGGGATCGCAAGGCTTCGGTCTTGAGCCGGTACAGCTTGTTGCGGGAATCGAGCGCTGCGGCTTCGGAATAAAGCAGGTACGCGCGCGCAATCTGGCCGGATTTCTCGGCCTTCCCGCCGCTGCGGAACAGGTCGGAAGCCTCCGACGCAAAAAGCGATGCCGCCAGAGCGAGTGCCGCAATCGCCGCGCGCACGGGTATCCTCACATGCGGATGACGCGCGTTCCGCCGCAAACGTGCAGTGCTAGAATCCGGTCGGCTTGATCCAAAAACTCTCGCGCCATTCCGCGCCCGGCGCCACGCTCTGCAGATCCTTGTAAACCCCGGAGTGCGCCAGATTCATGCCGTTCGTGATGGCCGCCATCGGCTCAAAGCAGATGAAAT